>NZ_BAAIYG010000003.1:0-484157 GCF_057543335.1 Brevibacillus sp. YAE8 | reverse complement strand
AGCCCGAGGGGGCCGCAGTGAAAAGGCCCAAGCGACTGTTTAGCAAAAACACAGGTCTCTGCGAAGCCGCAAGGCGAAGTATAGGGGCTGACGCCTGCCCGGTGCTGGAAGGTTAAGGGGATGAGTTAGCGCAAGCGAAGCTTTGAACCGAAGCCCCAGTAAACGGCGGCCGTAACTATAACGGTCCTAAGGTAGCGAAATTCCTTGTCGGGTAAGTTCCGACCCGCACGAAAGGCGTAACGACTTGGGCGCTGTCTCGGCAAGAGACCCGGTGAAATCATAATACCTGTGAAGATGCAGGTTACCCGCGACAAGACGGAAAGACCCCATGGAGCTTTACTGTAGCCTGGTATTGGAACTTTGTGCATCATGTACAGGATAGGTGGGAAGCTGAGAAGCAGGGGCGCCAGCCTCTGTGGAGCTGTCGGTGGGATACCACCCTTGATGTACGGAGTTTCTAACTCGTCGCCCTCATCGGGCGAGAGGACCATGCCAGGTGGGCAGTTTGACTGGGGCGGTCGCCTCCTAAAAGGTAACGGAGGCGCCCAAAGGTTCCCTCAGAATGGTCGGAAATCATTCGTAGAGTGTAAAGGCAGAAGGGAGCTTGACTGCGAGACCTACAAGTCGAGCAGGGACGAAAGTCGGGCTTAGTGATCCGGTGGTTCCGCATGGAAGGGCCATCGCTCAACGGATAAAAGCTACCCTGGGGATAACAGGCTTATCTCCCCCAAGAGTCCACATCGACGGGGAGGTTTGGCACCTCGATGTCGGCTCATCGCATCCTGGGGCTGAAGTAGGTCCCAAGGGTTGGGCTGTTCGCCCATTAAAGCGGTACGCGAGCTGGGTTCAGAACGTCGTGAGACAGTTCGGTCCCTATCTGTCGCGGGCGTAGGAAATTTGAAAGGAGCTGCCCTTAGTACGAGAGGACCGGGGTGGACATACCGCTGGTGCACCAGTTGTTTCGCCAGAAGCACGGCTGGGTAGCTATGTATGGAAGGGATAAGCGCTGAAAGCATCTAAGCGTGAAGCCCCCCTTAAGATGAGATTTCCCACAGCGTTAAGCTGGTAAGACCCCTCATAGACGATGAGGTTGATAGGTTCGGTGTGGAAGCGCGGCAACGCGTGGAGCTGACGAATACTAATCGGTCGAGGACTTATCCACACACTCTTAGCAAGCATGCATATTCAGTTTTGAAGGAACATATAATTACGGAGAGTTACCCAAGAGGCCGAAGGGGACGGTTTGCTAAACCGTTAGTATGCGCAAGCGTAGCGAGGGTTCGAATCCCTCACTCTCCGCCATTTTTTATTTCGGCGGCGTAGCTCAGCTGGTTAGAGCGTTCGGTTCATACCCGAAAGGTCGGGGGTTCGATTCCCTCCACCGCTACCAAAGGGGCATAGTTTAAAGGCAGAACGAAGGTCTCCAAAACCTTTGGTGTGGGTTCGATTCCTACTGCCCCTGCCAGAAGAGCGACGCGTTCTCCTGCAAATTGATATGGCGGTCGTGGCGAAGGGGTTAACGCACCGGATTGTGGCTCCGGCATTCGTGGGTTCAAGTCCCATCGATCGCCCCATACATGGGAGTATAGCCAAGTGGTAAGGCACGGGTCTGCAAAACCCTTATCCCCGGTTCAAATCCGGGTACTCCCTCCATCACCTGTCCCAGTAGCTCAGCAGGATAGAGCAACGGCCTTCTAAGCCGTCGGTCGGGAGTTCGAATCTCTCCTGGGACGCCACACTTGTTAAAACTGTGATATGACAGCGTTTGTCAAACGTCAATGATTGCGTGATTGCGTCAGGTCATTTGAAGGTCGGCGGTCATATGCAGCGAACGTGGAGAACGTGGGAATTATCCAGGCTGGGATTTTAGACAGCACGACACTTTTTGGTTAAAAAAGATCTCTTACAGACTCAAGTTTCTCATTTGAGTTTGAAAGAGGTCTTTTTTCGTGAGGTAAGATATGCGAGCTAGATGTAGCGTTGTCCGATATAAACAGGAAACGACAGTAACTGGGGGAAAGGGAAGATTCCGACGTCGGAAACAGAAGGTACTTTTCATTTCAGCTATTCAATTAAAAGGCAAGATCAAGCTGGGAACGTATGGGGTGGAATTTGACTGTCAAAAAAACGAAACCCATTATTTTTAGCCCACCGGAAGCAACAGTCAAAGTAGGGAAAAGATCTTTTTAGTTGGAAAGCACTCAAAAGGCAAGAGCGCCAAAACGGTTGGAATGCGTCCAGCGATACCGGGTGTTATAAATTGACGAAGAACGTAGAAAAGCTGGTAGATGCGGATGGATACCGCAGGGAAGTGCCTTCTTTCGTAGCGGGGAAGCCAGGGGTTTACACGATTTATTATGGAATTGATTACAAGGAAAACGGTCAAAACGTGCGCGTGTATCTTTCCACGAAAATTACGGTAGAGAAACAATAAGCAAACGCCCACTAAGCGGAGTCGGTTCCGGTCGGTGGTTTTTTTACCCCAAACTTCTGCAGCAGGGAGACACGATGTCAAAGACGACCAGGAGCGTGTTTGAGTCGTTTTTGGTTCCACAGTAACATTGGGCAGCAGGGCATACGCTCCGTTGAACAGCAGACGGCCTAGGCAGGCGTGAAGTCGAGCGCAAAGTCTGCGTTTCCAGACGACACGATGAAAGGCTTTGTGCGCCGCAAAATTAGCGGTTGTAGACGAACTGCAAGCAGGAAGCCGGGTCTCATCATTTTCACGATTGTACAAGAGAACTGGCGGCATATATGCTGCACGTGTTCGGAAAAATGGAAGGCAATTCGGCCACGATGGTGTATGCGAATCCGAGGCGTGCTTCAAGGAACGGCATAAGTAGGAGAGGTAAAAGTTTACAGAAGTTGTGAAGGCTGTTAGCGACGCCTAAGACCTGGTACCGCTATATTTAGTACGAATTAGACAAAGTGTACATATCCCACTGAGAACACGATGCAGTGCAGCTACTGGCGCCCGCTTTCGTTCCCATGTCAGTTTCTCACGAAGGTTAGAGCGAGAAAGCAGAAGGCGTACGCGCGAGTTCAGGAGGAAAGAACAACAAATGCACGAGGGGTGTTCTCAAGACTTGCCGACTTGCCGTATGATGCCGCATGCCTTTTGCATCTGACCAATTTTCATCTGTTTGACTTCTGCAAAACCGCAACGCACAATCCAGCCTTTTTGCGAAAAACGATCCTGCTTGCGATTAGGCGGCCTTTGCTGCCGCGAGATATAGGGGCCTCTTCGCTCTCATTCAATAGCAGAGCGTGCGTAGACAGGAGAGGGGAAGGAAAGCTTCCGTGCATGATACATGAACAGCGCAAAGTACTCTCTTACCACGTTCTCACTTTTATCCGTACGCAGCACGAAGCATGTACGTGTATTACAAGGAGGTGTTTACAGGACGACTTACTCCGCAAATAACTCCCCACCTTTCCTACCTCTACGATCTATTCAGATCTATTCATACCTGCAAAGCAGCTTTTATGTATATAGCCGACCAATCCTATAACACAAACGAGCCAAAAAAAAATTCAAAAACGCACAGCCTCTCATAGCTATCTTTCCTACACGCTAGGGCAACTCAAACCGATTTTTGCAAGGCGAAGAGACTTTAGGTTGAAAACCCATTAAGAGCTGAACGGCAAAACGTAGAGACTCGCAAAAATGTAACAAAATAAGAGCCATTTTGTCGACAGAAAATGACTAAAAATGACACACATATAATAAGGAAGCTTTTCGATGGACGAGCATATTCACTACGAGTAGATTCCCCTGAAAATTCACTCGCTATTCTATATAACGTATCACAAGAAAAAAAGATACTCCTCTCTGCAAAAATGATTTCAAGGGCTGCTATTTTTCTCCGTCCTCGGAAAGTAGAGTGTCAGTGGCGAGAGGACCGTCGTCAGAAAGAGGACAGTCATTGGCAAGTGGACGAAAGGAAACAGGCTACAGACCATGCAAGCCGTTCAGGGACATTCCTTCGTGTTATCCGATCATTGCCCGGCGACCTTTGCTATTTTCACAGAGCAAATAGTCTAGTAGCAAAACGCAAGGGCAAGAGGACAAAACGACAAAACGATACAATCCAACCGATGGTGGGAGTCAGAGTCAAATCCAGGTCCTGAAAAGTCCTGAAAGGTGCTGAAACTCGTCTGGAGACGCCTAAGCATGAATAGCTACTTGACGCTACAGCAGTCGTTTTGCACCACGCGGTATGCATCAGAGAAGAAGAACGGCAAAAGCACACCCAAAGAACAGAACAGCCAAAACAAAGCCAAGTACAACAGAAACCCCCGCAAGCAGAAACCTGGCAAAGCCCTTGCTCAAACCGCAGCCGCTGCCCCCACCCCAGAAAGGAAGACCACGAACATATCGTGGTCAAATAAAGGGATTGTAGTAGTAAAGGCCATGCAGGTAACGCCGCTCTGCTTTTTCTAGCGCAACCGCCTTTTCGCTCTCAAGGGAAGCACGGAGCTTCTCCCAATACTCGGGAGTGGCATCGCTCAAATCGACCTCCAGCTCGTCGCCAACCAGGTTGCGGATTAGCTGCCAATCATCTGGATGCTCATACTGCTTCATGCCGCCGCCAATGAGCCGAATATCGTGCAGAAGCTGTTTGATATTCTCGGGAATCATCGTTTTTCCCCCATGACGAAAAATTTTTTTGAGAAAGTTGGCCTTCCACTACTGGTAATAATTTGTCTTTTTCGCACTGAAATATGTAAGAAAGCCGAAAAATATGGCGCTGCGGTCTATGCATAATCGTGGCGAATCGAGGAGAGCGGATCCCAAGACTACTGTCCCTATTTTTGGAAAAACAAACAAAATCCGCGTGTTTTCGACAGGAAATAAATGCGGTTCCCAGATAGAATTTGGGCACTCAGATGGAGGGAAACGCTATTGACTTCGAAAAATGGATTGTGTATACTCAAAAACGTGATTCTGCGGCAGGTAAGGAATTGGTTACCTGCACAAACGGTCACGGATAACAGGCGGTCGTGGTGGAATTGGCAGACACACCATCTTGAGGGGGTGGCGGGGCGACCCGTGCGAGTTCGAGTCTCGCCGACCGCACCATCGTATCGAACCGGGGACTAAGCTTGGACCTCGTGTTTTCGAAATAAATCAAGCCTTTTCGACAAGGGCTTTTTTTTCTGCTCATGTTCAAGGCTTGTCGAATAGAAAGAGAAAAAGGTGGGAAAGGTGTTAGCAGTGCCTTCTTTTTTCCCACTTTTGGGTCATTGATCTTGAAACGCTTTTGATGTACACTCCCAATTGGGAGAAATACAATAGAGAAATGTTGGAAAAACAACACTACCTGAATCAGATCAGACCCAATTTGATTCAGGTCGAGGAGAAGAACCCATGAGTGTAATTAGAGAGATCATTGAGGGATTATTCATCGGATTCACTTCAACGGTAGGTGTGATTAGCACGTACCAAACGCTGGTTTCTTGTGCGGGCCTGTTCCGCAAAAAGGAGCAGGTGACAAGCGAGCCACAAAAAACATTTGCTGTACTGGTTGCGGCGCATAACGAAAGTGCCGTAATCGCTCCACTGATTGAGAACCTGAAAAAGCTGGACTACCCACGCGAAATGTACGACATCTTCGTCATTTGCGACAACTGTACTGACAACACTGCTGAGATCAGTCGGGCACACGGAGCCATCGCGTGCGAGCGTTTTGACACGTCCAAGCGCGGAAAAGGCTACGGGATTGAGTGGATGCTGGAGAACCTCTGGGCAAGGCCAAAGCAGTACGATGCAGTCGTCATGTTTGATGCAGACAACCTGGTTGAAAAGAACTTCCTGAAAGTGATGAACGACCGTCTGGTCAAAGGGGCGCGCGTGATTCAAGGCTATCTGGATTCGAAAAACCCGTTTGACTCCTGGATTACCCTGTCTTATGCTGTGACGTATTGGTTTACAAACCGCATGTGGCAGTTGGCCCGTCACAACCTTGGCCTGCCGAACACGTTAGGCGGTACGGGCTTGTGCATCGAGAGCAATCTGCTCAAGGAGATGGGCTGGGGAGCAACCAGCCTGACGGAAGACCTGGAGTTTGCTACGCGTTGTATTGAGCGCGGCATTTATCCGACCTGGGCCCATGATACGAAAGTATGGGATGAGAAGCCGATTGACTTGAAAGCTTCGATGCGCCAACGCTTGCGCTGGATGCAAGGTCACTACGATGTGGCTGGACGCTACATCGGAAGCGTACTGAAAAACGGCTTGAAGGCAAGAAGGCTGGGCATGCTTGACGCGGCTTTCTACCTGTTCCAGCCGATGTACGTGCTGATGGTGACGATGATGTCCTTGCTGTTTTTGGGCCGATATTTTGACATTGCGGCTCTGACGCCTGCTGCTACCATCCTGCCAACCTGGCTGGTGTACGGATCTACGGCTGTGTTTTATTTATTGCCGATTCTGGCGCTCTACCTCGAGAAAGTGCCACTAAAAGGATATTTGGGACTGCTCTTGTTGCCGTTCTTTTTCCTGACGTGGCTGCCGATCATGTTTTACGCGTTTTTCACCAAGAAAAATCAGGTGTGGAGCCATACGTCCCACACTCGCGCCATTCGTATCGAGGAGATCCAGCAATAGGCACGTGAAGCAAAAGACCACAGGTGCATCTCGCCCTGTGGTTTTTCTGTTAGCGAAAGTGGCGAAAGGAGCCTGTGATCTGGTATAATGACGCGATCACCACACGAAAAGAGAAAGCGTTGCAACTGGGAAAAAGGCACCCTGAGCGTTGGTTGCGCGGACAAAACCGAACCCGCAGCCGGGCCACGAGGAGGAATACGGCGATGAAGCTCGCACCACAACATTGCGATCACGATACTCCCTTGCTGTGGGGAGATAAACGATACCATACATGGAACTACCATTTGCGTTCGACTTTTCACGAAAAAATTTTCAAGGTTCCGCTGGACGGGGGCTTCAGTTGCCCGAACCGGGACGGCAAGGTCGCGACGGGTGGCTGCACGTTTTGCAGTGCGCGCGGCTCCGGCGATTTTGCCGGGGACCGGAGAATGGATCTAAAGCGCCAGTTTCACGATGTGAAAACCCGGATGCATGAAAAGTGGCCCCAGGCCAAATACCTTGGCTTTTTCCAGGCGTACACGAACACGTACGCCCCTGTAGACGAACTGCGCGAGATGTACGAGGTCATTCTCCGGCAGGAAGGAGTTGTCGGCCTCTCGATCGCAACGCGTCCTGACTGTCTCCCGGACGATGTGGTGGAGTATTTGGCGGAGTTGAACGAGCGGACGTATTTGTGGGTGGAGCTGGGCCTGCAAACGATCCACGAGCATAGCGCGCAACTGATTAACCGGGCGCACGACTACGCCTGCTATGTCGATGCGGTGGAGAGGCTGCGCAAGCACAACATTCGCGTCTGTACGCACATCATCTACGGGTTGCCGGGAGAATCGCACGAAGAAATGATGCAGACGGCCGATGCGGTCGCCCATCTCGACGTGCAAGGGATCAAAATTCATTTGCTGCACCTGCTGCGCAAGACGCCGATGGTCAAGCAGTACGAAGCGGGCCTGCTGGAATTTCTTTCGCAGGAGGAGTACACCAAGCTCGTCGTCGATACACTTGAAATTTTGCCGCCGGAAATGATCGTCCACCGCATCACAGGCGACGGGCCAAAGGATTTGCTGATCGGTCCGATGTGGAGCCGCAAAAAGTGGGAAGTGCTGAACGGGATCAATGCCGAGCTGAACCGCCGAAACAGTTGGCAAGGGAAGTTTTATGTTCCGCACAGGTAAAAGTTGATTGATAAACAAAAAGGAGCCTCCGAGAAGGCTCCTTTTTTCGTGGCTATTCAACATGGATGATTTTTCTGGCGCGCCCCGGATAGTTGGTAATGATCCCGTCCACGCCGATATCGACGGCCCGCTGGATTTGCCGACTGCTGTTTACCGTCCAGCCGTAGACGGTCAACTGGCGCTGTTTGGCCTGTTGAACCAGTTCGGGTGTGAGCTGGTCGTACGGGACGTGCAACTGCTCGCAACGATACTGGCTTGCGACTGCCCACGGTTTTGCGAGCGGGCCGACGTATAAAAGGCCGGTCGTTTGCGCAGGGTCCAGTTCTTTGATGCGCAACAAACTGTCGAAGTTGAACGTGGAAATGATCGTTCGCTCCGTGAGCTGATAGCGCTGGATCAGCTCAATGACTTTTTCTTCAAGGTGGGGCTGGTTTTGAAAAAAATTTTTCAATTCGATAATAAAGCGTAACGATGTATCGGAAAAGGCTTGAAATACCTCGCGCAAAACGGGAATCCGGGCTTTTGGATAACGCGTGGAGCAAGTTTTGTCTGCGCGAAGCTGGCGCAGCTCCCGCATCGTATAGCCGCGCACAGGACCGGAGCCGTTTGTCGTCCGTTCCAGTCGGTGATCGTGAATGACGGCCAGCTTGTTGTCGCGGCTTAGCTGGACGTCCAACTCAATCCCGTCCGCCCGCTTGCGGACAGCAGCGTGAAAGGCTTCCATCGTGTTTTCCGGATACAGGCCGGAAGCGCCGCGATGCGCGAACACAAGTGTGGACACGTGGGCTTCCTCCCTTCTCAGACGTGTCATGCATATTACATGCATATGTAAGTGGCCCCTCGATACTACCTATCCTGAGGGGCACAAAAGAGATTCTATGAGATTGAGACGAGAACGATGACGAGGAGAACGAACAGGACCAAAACAAGGGCGAAATCGTTGTTTCTGCTGCAGCTCATTAATACCCCCTCCTTCCCAGATGGAGCAACTCCCTTCATCTTATGAACCCATAGGGAAAATGGCGCTCGTCGAATGCCCAACCTGCCCGCATTTGTGCCTGGCTGCCCACTTTTTATACAGATTGGCAGATGACGGAGAAGCTCCATTTGCTACAATGAAAGCACAAGGAAACAAAGGGGAGGGGTAGTTTCATGACACAGACACAGATTGAGGAAATGCTCGCTGCGGGCGATTTGGTGGACGATCGGCAAAACCGCAGGGTCAAGCTGCATCTGTACGACCGGGCGCGGCTGAAGGAATACGACCAGATGCTGCGGCAGGTGGCCGAGAAGTCGAATGCCACCAAGCTGATCGTCTACGGGAAAAAGCGGGACGTAGCGGAGTGGCTCGCGCTTGGCTATCGGCAGGAAGGGGTCATTGACGGATTTTTTCGCGGAGAAAATGCCTACATGCTCACGGCGTATGTGACAGAGGAACGGGCGACGTCGACAGCGCCTGAGCTGGCGGAGGAAATTTTGGCGCTGAGTCTGGCAAAGGCGGGAGCGGGGGAAGAAAAGCCGCTGCCGGAAGGGTACAGCATGCGTCCGGCAACAGAGGCAGATGCAGAGGAGCTGGCACGCCTGTACGGCCTTGTGTTCGCGACGTATCCTACCCCCATGGATGATCCGCATTACGTGCGCAAGACGATGCAGGAGGGGACGGTGTACTTCGTCGTCGAGCATGCCGGGAAGATCGCCTGCGCAGCGTCTGCCGAAGTGTCGGAGCGGATGGGCTCGGCGGAGATGACCGACTGTGCCACCCACCCCGATCACGCCGGAAAAGGCCTCCTCCAGCCGCTGTTTTGCGCTCTGGAAAAAAAGATGGAGGAGGCAGGGATTTACTATCTCTATACCTTGACCCGGGCGCAATCGGCCGGGATGAACGTGACAGCAGCCAAGATGGGCTATGAATACCGCGGTCGGCTCATCAACAACTGCACGATTTTTTCCGGATTCGAAGATATGAACATCTGGGTGAAGCCGCTGCGGCAAACCAGGGACGAATAAGGCTACTCGCGGGAAGGAAACAGTTGCTGCTGCAGGCGGCGGGCCATGAGCGCCAGTTGAAGCTGCCAGCGCTGATGGGCATCCTCCAGGCGGTAGCCTGTTTTCTCCTCGATCTGGGTCAGGCGGTATTTCAAGGTGTGGCGGTGAATATATAACGCTTGGGAGGTTTGCAGGCCGTTCCCGTTTTGCGCGAGGTACACCTCCAGCGTCTCCAGAAGCTGCTGGTTGTATTTGCTGTCGTAGCGAATCAACGGCTCCAGGATCGGCTTCCACAAGCCGAGCATGCTCTGCTCGTCGCGGTGGTAAGGAAACAGGAACTGGTAGCCTTGCATGTCCCAGTAGCGCAGCATTTGCGGGGCGCGGGCGAGCAAGGGATAGGCTTGCAGCGCGAACATGGCTTCCTCGGACGCGCCAGAAACATCTGTCAACTGATCGCGCGGATTGCTGATGGCGACCTGCAAGGGAGTGGAGGAATGCAGCCCCTCCCAGCGCGCTGTGAACTGCTCCAAGAGCTGCAGGCTCGTCCGGTCATCGGGCAGCACGAACAGCAGGCAATGAGGCCGTTCTCGCAGCAAATACGAGCGCTGGTGGCGGTCGCAAAGCCTGCGCATCAGCGTGATGGCGCTTTGGTGCAGCTCCCCGAGCCTGTCCGGTTCGGCAGTGTCCACCTTGACGGCCACGACGAGATGCTTGCCCGACAACGGGTATCCGAGCATGCGACAGCGGCTTTCCAGCTCTTGCGGACTCATCGGCTTTCCGTTTAAAAGCTCCTCGACGAAGTCGCCTTTCAGCCGCCATTCTGTCGCAGAAACGGCGCGTTCTTTTACATATTCGAGCGCACACAAGGTAGCTGCGTGCTGGAGCGCCACATCGTCCAGCTCCTTCCACGCTTCCCGCGGCTTGGCCAGGCTGAGCGTGCCGAAATGCTCGCGACTGGCGCGGATGGGTACCGTATGCACGTGCTCTCTCGCTTCGTCATCGGTCGGCGCTGTCGGGCAGCCGTGCTGGGTCACTTCAAAGCCGAGCGCATCCAAAAGCGTCACGCCGCCGCCCGTCAGCTCTGCCAACTCGGCGGCGATGGCAGGCAGACCGCCTTTGGACAGGGCAGCGTCGATCATCCGGTTGTGGATCGCCTGCGAATAGGCGAGCGTCTCGAACTGCCGGTTGACGATCGGTTGCAAAATGGCTCTGGTAATCGTCGAGAAGTTGATTTCGGTCGGAATTTCGATGAGCGGGAGCTGGTGGCGATCAGCCAGCTCAAGAAAGCTTTCGGGAATTTCCCGCAAGTAAAATCCGGTATGGATGGCGACTCCGCTCAGCTTTTGCCTCGCCAACGTCGGAATGAACGAGCTTTGCCGCTCCATATTTTCAGCGAGGCCGAATCCGGTCGTAATCAAAAACTCGCCTTCCTGCAGCCGGCTGGCGTCTTCGAGCACCTCGACAATCGTCACCCAGCGAATCGGATTGTCCAGTCCGCCCGCTCCGGCGATCAACCGCGTCTGCACCATGTCAGGCAGTTGCAGAGCCTCTCTGATCGTAATCGTCACGAGGCACACCTCCGTGTTGCAAAGTTCTTTATACAAAATGTACAAAAGATTTTGTCTCTTCGCCATATTTTTTTGCCAGCGCGTCGGATGGATGAACCGCACAGGTCAGCTAGGATAGAGGGAGAGAATAAGCGAGGTGGCGAAGATCATGAGCAGAAGCTATGTAATCAAACCGGAGTTGGGCAAGACGTATCCGTTCATTTCTCATGGCAAAGGCATTTATTTATACGATAAAGACGGCAAGCGCTATATCGACGGCTGCAGCGGGGCTGTGACTGCGAGCATCGGCCACGGGGTGGAAGAAGTCGCCGAAGCGATGTACCAGCAGGCCAAAGAAGTATCGTTTGCGTACCGCTCGCACTTCAGCAGCGACGCTGTGGAGAAGCTGGGGGCGAAGCTGGCCGAGTGGGCGCCAGGCTCGTTGAACTGGACGTTTTTTGTGAGCAGCGGCTCCGAAGCGACGGAGACAGCGCAAAAAATCGCGATCCAATACTGGCAGGAAAAAGGCAGGCCGACGAAAAACAGAATCATCTCCCGCTGGATGAGCTACCACGGCATCACCATGGGGGCGCTCTCCATGTCGGGGCACGTGCTGCGCCGGAAGCGCTTCGTTCCGCTTTTGGAGGACTATCCGACGATTACCGGGCCGTATCCGTACCGCAGGCCAGTAGGCATGTCGCTGGAAGCGTACGCCCTGGAATGCGCGAATGAGCTGGAGCGGGCCATTCTGCGCGTCGGAGCCGAGCAGGTGGCGGCCTTTATCGCGGAGCCGGTCATCGGGGCTTCCGGTGGCGCGGTCGTCCCGCCAGACGGCTACTTCCAGCGGATTCGCGAAATTTGCGACAAGTACGAAGTGCTGTTCATCGCCGACGAAGTGATGACAGGGGTAGGGCGCACCGGAAAAGCGTTCGGGGTCGATCACTGGGGTGTCGTGCCTGACCTGATGACGCTTGGCAAAGGGATGAGCGCCGGCTATACGCCGATGGCTGCCACGATGGTGACGGATGAAATTATCGAGACGATCACCCAGGGAAGCGGGCTGATTATGGCGGGACACACATACAGCGCCAACCCGCAGTCTGCTGCCGTCTCGCTCGCGGTTTTGAAGTACGTCGAGAAGCACGGCCTGATCGAGAAAGCGGCCGAGCAAGGCGCTTACTTGCTGTCTCGCCTGCAAGAGCTGGCAGATGAATTGCCGCTGATTGGCGAGGCGCGCGGTTTGGGCATGCTCTGCGGTCTGGAATTTGTCAAAAACAAAGAAACGAAAGAGCCGTTCGCCTTGTCAGAAGGAGTGGCGTCCAAGGTCATCGCGAAGGCATTCGAAAAAGGTCTGCTCATCTATCCCGCCATGGGGGGAATCGAAGGCGTGGCAGGAGACTCGATCATCGTTTCCCCGCCGCTGACGATTACAAAAGAGCAGATTGATGAACTGATCGCCCTCTTGAAAGATGCGATTGTCAGCGTCCAGCAGGAGCTAAAAGACAAGGCGCTCATTGGCTAGAGGGGGGAGACTGAAATGACAAACCGTTTTGATAAAGTGGTGACCGTACAGGAGGCGTTGTCCCATTTTCGCGATGGGATGACGCTGCTCGCGGGCGGCTTTGGCGGGGTAGGCAATCCGCCGACACTGATCCAGGGCATTTTGGATCTGGGTGTGCGCGACTTGACGCTGATTAGCAACGACACGGCGTTTCCGCACATCGGAATCGGCAAGCTGGTGACAGAACGACGCGTGAAAAAAGTGATTGCCTCTCACATCGGCTCCAACCCGAACGCAGGGGCGCAAATGACGGCAGGCGAGCTTGAGGTCGAGTTTTGCCCGCAGGGGATTCTCGCCGAGCGTGTACGGGCGGGCGGCGTCGGTCTGGGCGGGATTCTCTCCGACGTCGGCATTGGCACGATCGCGGAAAAAGGCAAGCAAAAAGTCGTGCTGGACGGAAAAGAGTACCTGCTGGAGACGCCGCTGACGGCGGAAGTGGCGATCGTCCATGCGAAAAAAGCGGACCGCTTCGGCAACCTGGTGTACGATACGAGCGCGCGCAACTTTAATCCGCTCGTGGCGATGGCGGGCGACATTACGATCGTGGAAGCGGACGAGATTGTCGAGGTAGGCGAGCTGGACCCGGAAGAAATCGTCACGCCTGGCGTCTTCGTCAACTACATCGTGCAAAGTGAAGGGGTGAACTGGCAATGGGCGTGGGAGAAGTAAAAGAGACCGAGAGCTACCGCGAGCGAATCGCGCGCAGGGCGGCGATGGAAGTCGAGGACGGCATGATTATCAATTTGGGGATCGGCATTCCTACGCTGGTGGCCGATTTTATCCCTGCTAACAAACGCGTCATGTTTCACGCGGAAAACGGCATATTGGGTACCGGACCGAGCCCGGCCAAAGGAGAGGAAAACGCCATGCTGTGCAATGCGGGCGGTTTTCCGGTCACGCTTGCGGCGGGGGCGTCTTTTTTTGACAGTGCCACGGCCTTTGCGATCATTCGCCGCGGCTTGCTGGACATGACGATCCTCGGCGTCCTCGAAGTGAGCCAAAACGGGGATATCGCCAACTGGATCGTGCCAGGCAAACGCGTGCCGGGAATGGGCGGAGCGATGGAGCTGGCGCAAAAAGCGAAAAAGGTCATGGTCGTGACCACGCACCTCGACAAAAACGGCCGCTCCAAAATCGTGCGCGAATGCTCGCTTCCGCTGACAGCGAGCAAGGCGGCAGACTGGATCATTACCGATATGGCCGTGATGGAAGTGAAGCCGGACGGCCTGTATTTGCGCGAGGTCATGTATCCGTACAGCGTGGCCGATGTGATCGGAGCCACCGAAGCTGAACTGAAGGTAGAGGGAGAAGTGGGCGTATTCCGCTAGGCAAAGACGATTCCAAAAGAACGGGGGAAGAACATGGCGAACTGGCAAGCGCTGATACGAGAGCAGTTGGAAAAAGATCGGGAGGCTTCCGTCAAGCTGCTGCAGGAATGGGTGCAAAGCCCGAGTGTGCAAGGAGCGGAGGAGTCCATTCAAAAAAGCATCGCCGAGCTGTTGGCGAAAATGGGTCTGGACGTCGATTTGTGGGTCATGGCGGGGGAGGAGCTTGTTTCGCATCCGTACTTCGTGTCGCCGCGCCAAACGTTTGAAGGCAGTCCGAACGTCGTCGGGGTCTGGAAGGGCGCAGGCGATGGCCGCTCGCTCATTTTGAACGGGCACGTCGATGTCGTTCCCGCTGGCGATTACGCGCAGTGGAGCGACGATCCGTTCAGCGGAAAAGTAGCGGATGGCAAGCTGTACGGCCGCGGCGCGACAGACATGAAGGGCGGCAACCTGTCCTCGCTGCTCGCGATCTCTGTCTTGCAAAAGCTGGGCGTGCGGCTGAAGGGGGACGTCATCTACCAAAGCGTCGTGGAGGAAGAGAGCGGGGGAGCAGGAACGCTCGCTACGATTCTGCGCGGCTACAAGGCAGATGCCGCGCTCATCCCTGAGCCGACCAACATGAAAATTTTCCCGAAACAGCAAGGCTCGATGTGGTTCCGACTGACCGTCAAGGGGCGTTCTGCTCACGGCGGCACCCGCTACGAAGGGGTGAGCGCCATCGAGAAGAGCATGCTGGTCGTGCAAGCGATTGGCCGCCTGGAAAAAGAGCGCAACGATCGCCTGGACGATCCGCTGTACGCCAAGCTGCCGATCCCGATTCCGATCAATATCGGGGTGATCGAAGGCGGAAAATGGCCGTCGTCCGTCGCCGATCTCGTCAAGCTGGAAGGCAGGATGGGAGTAGCGCCTGGCGAGCAGATGGACGATGCCAAGGCGGAGATGGAGACGGCTTTGCAGCGTCTGGCCGAGGTCGATCCGTGGTTTGCCGAGCAGCCAGTCGAGCTGGAGTGGTACGGCGCGCGCTGGGTGCCGGGAGATGTCGCGCAAGATCATCCGCTCATGGAGATTTTGCAGGACAAGTTCGCGGCAGTGACTGGCGAGCGCGCGATCGTGGAAGCTTCGCCATGGGGAACAGACGGAGGCTTGCTGACGGCGCTGGCCGACACGCCTGCGATCGTCGTGGGGCCGGGCGTCACACAGGTCGCGCACTACCGGGACGAGTACATCGTGCTGGATGACGTGTTCCGCTGCGCGGAGATTTTTGCGCTGACCATGCTGGACTGGTGCGGCGTTGCAGAAGGGCCAGCGAAGTAGGAGAGCGGGTAGCGGGCAGCTTTCGGCTT
Organism: Brevibacillus sp. YAE8; assembly: GCF_057543335.1. NCBI lineage: Bacteria > Bacillati > Bacillota > Bacilli > Caryophanales > Paenibacillaceae > Brevibacillus > Brevibacillus sp. YAE8. Next base: position 468,610 of record NZ_BAAIYG010000003.1, on the reverse strand, counting down.
AGGGTTCGGTTTTTTGTGCGAAAAATGAAAAAGTTTCGCCTCCACGCAAGGAAGCGCGATCTGCTCTGGAGAATGATTGGAGGATGGGATGCGATAGTCCAATCGTTGAAGGACGGAGGAGATGGCGATGAAAAGAGCGTGTTATATCGGGGGAAAATGGGTGCCGATGGCAGAACATGCTCCGTTGTATTCACCTTGTACGGGCCAGGCAATTGCCCATGTTCCCCAGGCCGACGCGCAGGCAGTAGAACGGGCGATCGCGGCAGCCGAGGAAGCGACGACGGTGATGCGGCGGATGCCTGCTTACCAGCGGGCGGCTATCCTGGAAAAAATCGCGCTCCTTTTGGACGAACGGATGGAGGAGGCGGCCCGGATCGTCGCGCTTGAGGCCGGAAAACCGATCAGGACGGCGCGGGGGGAAGTGATCCGCACCGTGCAAACGTATCGGTTTGCAGCGGGAGAAGCCAAACGGCTGCACGGAGAAACGATCCCGCTCGACGCCGCAATCGGCGGAGAAGGTCGCCTGGCGTACACGGTCCGCGAGCCTTTGGGCGTCGTCGGGGCGATTACGCCGTTCCCGTTTCCGCTCAATCTGGTTGCGCACAAGGTCGGACCTGCGCTCGCTGCGGGCAATGCCGTGGTGCTGAAGCCCGCTTCGCAGACGCCGCTCAGTGCGCTTTTGTTCGCCGAACTGGCCGAGCAGGCGGGACTCCCGCCAGGGGCGTTGAACGTCGTCACAGGCAGCGCAGCCGTCGTGGGCGAAAAGCTGGTGACAGACCCAAGAGTTCGCGCCTTGAGCTTTACGGGAAGCCCGGCGGTCGGGATCGACATTCGCAACCGCGCTGGCCTGAAAAAAGTGATTTTGGAGCTGGGGGCCAACGCTGCGGTCATCGTCGATACCGACGCGCAACTGGACGAGGTGGTGCCGCGCTGCCTGTTTGGCGCGTTTGCTTATTCCGGCCAAGTCTGCACGTCCGTCCAGCGCATTTACGTCGCAGAGGGCCTGTACGACGAGTTTGTCAGCCGCTTTGTGGCGCAGACGAAGGCGCTCTGCGGCGGCGACTCGCTCGATGAGCACGCTGACTTTTCCGCAATGATTCACCCGCGGCAGACCGAGCGTGTGCTGGAGTGGATTGGCGAGGCGCTGCAACAGGGAGCACGGCTTGCCTGTTGCGGCGAAGTGGTGGAGCGGATGCTGTTGCCGACCGTTTTGACCCATGTGCCGCATACGGCCAAAATCTGTTGCGAGGAAGTGCTTGGGCCTGTCGTGCTCATCAACCCGGTAGCGTCCCTGCAAGAAGCGATCCGCCTGGTCAATGACTCGCGCTACGGTCTGCAGGCAGGCGTGTACACGAACAACCTGAGGGCTGCGCTGGAAGCGGCAGATGAGCTGCGGGTTGGAGGCGTCATCATCAACGACATTCCCACCTTCCGGGCCGATCATATGCCGTATGGAGGCGTCAAGGAAAGCGGCTTGGGAAGAGAAGGCGTCAAATACGCCACAGACGAGCTGAGCGAGCTGAAGCTCGTGGTGGTCAAGCGCTGAGACAGCCAGCGGCAGTCGGTCTGGAGGCGCTTGCAAGCGCGCTTGGCGCTATGCTATAGTTAAATCAGTCAGCAACGCGGAGGGATACCGAAGTGGTCATAACGGGGCGGTCTTGAAAACCGTTAGAGTGCAAGCTCACGCGGGTTCGAATCCTGCTCCCTCCGCCATCTTTTTTGCAAGCAGCCGATATAGGATGTACAGGACGAAGCGATCTCTTTTTTGCAGAAGAGGTCTTTTTCTTTTACAGCAGGAAAAGGTCAAGCTGCGGGCTTGGCAGCAACGAGACGGTCGCTGGGCAGGACAGCCGTTTTTTTCCTGAAAATCCAGAAGAACCAATATCGAAGCTTGGCGCGATATGATATATGCTGTACACAAGGACTCGATTGTTTCTTGGGGCCTGCGGCAGCTTCAATAATGCAGAGGGGGCTTCCGCTTTTTTTTAAGATAAAATATCAGAAAATAAACATTATATAGAAAATTAAGATATAATAAAAGGGAAACGAGGATGAGGGAGGTATCACGATGATCGAAGCCCAACGAGCCAGAAGAAATACGCTTGGTGACATCCTGCGAAGAAGCCGAATGCGTTACCCGGACAAGATTGCCTTACAGTTTGAGGAGGAAGTTCTTACATACAGCGAGCTGGATCAGCTTGTCAATCAGGCGGCGCACACCTTCCTCGCCAACGGTTTGCAAAAAGGCGAGAGAGTGGCGGTGCTGTCCCGAAACTCCATGGATTTTGTCATTCTCAACTTCGCGCTGGCCAAAGCGGGACTGATTATGGTGCCAATCAACTTCATGCTGAATACGAGCGATGTGGCGTTTATTTTGGGGCACGCGGAGGTGAGCGCCTGCTTTGTGGCACCGGAGTTTCTCGCCGTGGCGCAAGAGGCGATTGGACAGGCCGATCTTTCGCCCAAGCTGCTGTCGCTTGTCTCTAGACCCGCAAAGCCGGAAGGGGAGTGGGTGCCGTTTCGCACGTTGATTCAGGACGCGAGCACGGACGAGCCGGAGCAGGAGCTTTCCGACGACGATGTCGCCCACATTTTGTACACGAGCGGTACGGAGTCGCGGCCAAAAGGGGTCATGCTGACGCACGGCAGCATTTTGTCCGAGTACGTGAGCACGATTATTGATGGGAACATGTCCCACGACGACGTGGCGATCCACGCGCTCCCGTTGTTCCACAGCGCACAGTTGCATTGTTTTCTCGGTCCCTATATTTATCTCGGGGGCACGGGCATCATTTTGGAGCAGGCGACGCCTGGCCTGATGCTGGAGATGGTCGAGACGCATAAGGCGACACAGCTTTTTTGCCCGCCAACAGTTTGGATTGCCTTGCTGCGCTCTCCCGATTTTGCCTCCCGCAACCTGTCCTCGCTGCAAAAGTGCTACTACGGAGCGGCGATCATGCCGGTGGAGGTGCTGAAGGAGCTGGGGACACGCTTGCCGAACGCACAGTTCTACAACTTTTACGGGCAGACAGAGGTAGCGCCGCTGGCGACGGTTTTGCCGCCGAAGGACCAGATTCGCAAAGCAGGCTCGGCAGGCAAGCCCGCGCTGAACGTGGAGACGAAGATTGTGGATGATGAAGGTGTCGAGGTGCCAAGAGGCTGCATTGGCGAGATCGTGCATCGGACCAGCCATGCCATGATCGGCTATTTCCGCGACGAGGAAAAGACGCGGGCTGCCTTCCAGGGAGGCTGGTTCCATAGCGGTGACCTGGGGATTATGGATGAGGAAGGGTATATTACGGTCGTCGATCGGAAAAAGGACATGATTAAATCGGGTGGCGAGAACGTAGCGAGCAGGGAAGTGGAGGAGCTGATTTATCAGCATCCGAAAGTGTCCGAGGTGGCGGTGATCGGCGTTCCGCACCCGTACTGGATCGAGGCGGTGACAGCGGTCGTTGTGCCGAAGGCTGGCGAGACATTGACGTCAGAGGAGTTGCTCGCGTTTTGCAAGGAGCGTCTTGCCTCGTTCAAGGCACCGAAGTACGTCTTCATCACCGACACGCTGCCGCGCAACCCTAGCGGGAAAATATTGAAGCGCGAACTGCGTCTGCGGTACGATACGCTTCCGACTTCGTAGTTGCCTGTTTGCAGACGGCAGGGTGATGGTGATAAATGAAAGTCCGGTTTGACTGTGGCAGGTGGGTAGAGGGATAGTGGCAGACTGACAGACTAACTGCGATAACAGAAAACCCGCCCGATGGCCGGAAGCGTCCGGTTTGTCGAGCGGGTTTTTCCGTGTTCTATTTCACATTGGAGACAGTCGGCCGGTCAGGGCTGATGACTTCGAAGCGGTAGCCTTTTGACTTTAAAAAGGTGATGACTTCCGGAAGTGCTTGCGCTGTTGGCGTTTTGGTGCTTGCGTCGTGCATGAGTACGACAATCTCTTTTTGCGATTTTACTTGCTGCTTGATATTGGCGAGCGCCTGTTGGGCTGTGTATTGATTGCTGCGGGCGTCGCCGTTGGTGACATTCCAGTCGATGAAGATGTAGCCTTTTTTGTTCGCTTCGGCTTTGATGGCACTCATGACTGTTTTTTGCTTGTTGTACCGTTTCGGGTCCTGGTATTTGAGGCTGACCGTGTTGGTGCTGCCGCCCGGGTAGCGGAACAAAACAGGCTTGGTGCCGATCGCTTTTTCTATGAGCTGATTGCCTTTCTCCAGGTCGGCGAAAAAGGCTTCGGTGCTTTTGTAAACGACTTGGTAGTCGTGCGAGTACGTATGCCCGCCGATGGCATGGCCTTCCGCGACCGCCCGCTTCAAAATCGCTTCGTTGCCAGGGACGTGTCTGCCTACGATGAAGAAAGTAGCTTTCACCTGGTATTTTTTCAGCATATCGAGTACGTGCGGCGTCACAGGCGACGGGCCGTCGTCAAACGTCAAATACGCGATTTTTTCCCCTGGCTTCGGCGCTGGTGCAACGGGCGGCTTGGGAGCCGGAGCGGTCGCGCCAGGTGGCTGGGCAGTTCCCGGTTTCGGAGCCGGAGCCGTCGTGCCGGGCGGTTGAGCAGTTCCAGGCTTCGGACTGGGAGCCGTCGTACCCGGAGGCTGAGCAGTTCCAGGTTTCGGAGCCGGAGTAATCGTGCCAGGCGGTTGAGAAGTCCCAGGCTGCGGAGCCGGAGCCATTGTACCGGGCGGCTGAGCCGTTCCAGGCTGCGGAGCTGGGGCCGTTGTACCGGGCGGCTGAGCCATTCCAGGCTGCGGAACCGGAGCCGTCGTGCCGGGCGGCTGAACCGTCCCAGGCTCAGGAGCCGGAGCGGTTGTACCAGGCGGCAGTGTTGCCCCAGGCTGGCTGTGGATCGCCTCAGTCGGAATGAACGGGGCATCGCCATAGATTAAAAAGCTTTTGCGCAGCTCCGTAAATTTGCCCAAGGCTTCTGCATAAGAGTCAACGATTTCTTGCGGGCTTTTGCCTTGCGCAAGCAGTGGGCCGATCTTGCTTGTGCCCATCACATGCTCGAACAGCGTCTTTTCCTTGTCAGTGCCAAGCGGTACGGGAAACGGCTGGAGCTGTCGCGCATAGGCAAGGGCGTACATCCCGGTTTTCACAGGATTGAAGCTGCGCGGATCGTAAATGTGCAGCCGGACGCCGCCCGCTTTCTCCTTTTTCTCCGGGAGAAAAATCACGCCAGGCAACAGGCTGCCGTTCATGAGATCGGCGTATTTCACGGAATCGATGCCTTCTGCGCCAACCCAAGTAAAATGGTCTGCCTGGGTAACAGGGGTGCCTTCGCCGAGTCCTGTCGCCATGTAGCCGTAGACAGAAGCGAGGTCAGGCAAATGCGGGGAGCCCGGAACCCAGCTCAGCCCGGTCTCCTGATAGAGCATGGTGCGGGTGTAGCCTTGCATCGGGACGACGTACAGATCCGCGCCAATGGAACGGTTGAAAAACAAGGCAATCTCGCCAATGGTCATTCCGTGGGCCAAAGGCAGCTCGTCGACGCCGATAAAGGACTCATACGGCTTTTCCAACACGGGTCCTTCCACGATGGTGCCGCCGAGCGGGTTGGGCCGGTCGAGCACGATGACTTGCTTTCCCTGCTCCTTTGCCGCCGTCATGGCGTATTTCAGCGTCGATATGTAGGTGTACGTCCGGGAGCCAATGTCTTGCAGATCGACGAGAAGGGTGTCAAAATGCTCCAGCATTTCCGCTGTCGGCTGGCGGGTCGAGCCGTACAAGCCGTAGACCGGAATGCCGTAAACCGGATGGAGGAAGATCTCCGGCTGGTTCCCCACCTGTGCCTTGCCATCCAAACCGTACTCGGGAGCGAACAAAGCTGTGAGGGTAACGGAGCGGTCACGACGCAAAAGGTCGATGGTGCTCATTCCCTGACTGTTGACGCCGGTTTGGTTCGTAATCAGCCCGACTTTTTTTCCTTCGATCAAATAATGGAATCGGTCGAACAGTACATCGCTTCCCAATTGAACGGCAGCGGTGTTGGCGGAGCTGCCTCCGGGGGGAATCATGGTCAAGATCAGTGCCAGGATAAGAAAAGGAATAAACTTTTTCATCATCATTGCCTCTTTCGAAGAAAAATACAGTCGTTTCTTGTTCATTGTAACGGTTTTTGTCAGGAGTATGGTTGTATTTTTGTAACAATTTGAAATTAGGTCTAAAGATAGAGGAATATCGTATTTATTGACGATTTCCAGTTGGTTTCTGCTTGTCCAATCGGGTTACTTCCTTCTACAATGACAGTACGATCTTGGTAGGCTATTTGCAGGAATGGCTTGAAACCGCTCCAAGCCTATAGTAGATTAAGAATCGTGTGAATCTTATTGGAAACGGAGTGGACATTTTGCTGAAAAAACTCGCATCATTCGTGCTGGCAATTGCCCTGGTGCCTATGGCAACATTTTCTGCCGCGGCAGCTCCTGCCCCTGCGCAGACTGCCGTCAAGGTGGAGTACAATAAAAAAGCGATTGTATTCCCCGATCAAAAGCCTTTGATCCGCGACAGCCGGACACTGGTACCGATTCGTCCCATCGCGGAAACGTTGGGCTTTAAAGTCGACTGGAACGAGAAAACGAGAACCGTAACGATCGACAAAGGCAACGACAACATCCGCCTGGTCGTCACGCAAAAAATTGCCAAGAAAAATGGACAAACCATCAATCTGGACGTGCCTGCGCAAATCGTCAACCAGCGCACCGTCGTGCCTGTGCGCTTTATTGCCGAGGCACTGAGCTACAAGGTTGATTGGGACCCGGCTACGCAAACGGTTTTGATTGCGGATCAGGCTGTTGCCAATCCAAATGGGACAGAAGAAAAGCCGCAGGAACAAACAAAGCCGACGGAAGAGGGCAAAAAGCAGGATACGGTGAGTCTGATCGACAAGGAGAGCGTCGTAGGCCAATTTTTTACTTTCTCGCCAATGGGGATATACAAAGTAGCAGGTAAGGTAGACCCTAAAGCAACGGTTATCGTCGATTTGGAAGGAACTTCCTATTCTGTTGATGTGAAATCAGACGGAACATTTGAGTTTTATCAAACTACACACGATGGCATTCGCAATTTCACCGTGAAGGCAGAATTGGACGGTAAACAGGATACATTTGAAGGCGAATTGCAAAGTGCAAACTAAGCCAGCCACTTCCTGAGTAAGAACACCTCCCGCGCACAAACTATGCGCAAGGAGGTGTTTTTTGTTGAAGCGAATTGGTTTTGGCCTATACGCGTCCATTCTGCTTGCCGGTCTGTTGACGGGCTGCTCGCCAAACAAAGAACAAGGCACCGAAGATCGCAACGGAAACCAGGCCAAATTCGAAGCGTACGGCATCAACTATCGCAATGACAACGTCGGGATGGACAAAGGACCCGCAGCGATGATTAGCCAAAAAATGGTTCATAACCGCGAGCCGCACCTCGTCGCCTATCTGGAGCGGCATGCGGAGAAGGTGCCGGGCGTAGTCGATATCAAGGTGCTCGCGTACAAGGACAATCTGCTGGTCGGTGTTTTGCCAGTGGATACGCCCAAGCCGGATGAAGTCAATCCGCGGCCGTCGATCCCCTATACACCGGGAAAAATTATCCGCAACGACAACGGGCATACAGATGCGCTGCAAAAGCGCGTGGTAGACCGAATGCGCAGCAGGCTGCAGACGGAGTCGCGCTTCAATCTGATGTACGTGTCCACCAACAGGGCGATTTACGATCGCATATCCGATTTGCACCAGCGCATCCTTCGCGGCGAGGAAGTCAGCAACGAGGAGTTCCAGGTGCTGCTCAATGACATCGGCTATACGGTCAAGGGGTACAATCTCGTCGATTGACAAAAGACCACCTGGATGCCCGGGTGGGCTTTTTGTCGAGCGGGGCTTGCGGCAGGAGTTTTGCAAGAAATGGGGAAATAGTCTGGAAGAGTAGGTGAACGGCAAGGAGTGCAACCGATGAGTCAATTCCAGGTACCCATTTCCAAAATAACTCTTCCTTCGCAAAAGCCGTATGTGCTGAGGCGTCCTGCGCTGGCGCGGAAACTGCGGCTTCTCGCGCATGCACAGCTCTGTCTCATCCACGCGGGGGCGGGTTACGGCAAAACGACATCGTTTGCGACGTTTTTGCACGATGAAGCGCGCCGTGCCTCTTGGTATTTCATCACGGAGGAAGACGCGGCCGTCGCTGATTTTTTGTGGTGTCTCACGGAGAGTGTCCGCCGGGTCGTACCTGACTTCGGACAGACGCTGCGGGAGCTGCTGCAGCGGCAAGCGCAGCACAGTGCCTCATCTGAGCAAGAACGGGAACAGGCGACAGACGGCGAGCGGCTCGCGGACTTGTTTGCCCAGGAGTGCGCGCAGCTTCCGGACGATTTCGTGATCGTCCTCGACAACTACCACCGGATTGCCAGCGGCAGTGCGGCCGACTGCTTCGTTTCCCAATTGGTTGAGCTGTTGCCGCATAAAGTCAAACTGGCGATCTTGACCCGCGTTCGTCCTAACTGGACACAACTGGAGCTGCTCACGGCGCGCGGCGAATGCCTGGAGCTTGCGACAGACGACCTGGCGTTTACGCTGGAAGAGAGCGAAGCTTTTTACTCGGATCAGTACGATATCGCCCTGACAGACGACGAGTGGAAGCAAGTAGACGAGGTCACGCGTGGCTGGGTGATCGCACTGCGCTCGATCGGTGAAAAAATTGCGAGGGGGTTCAAGCTGGCCGACAGCCTGCACGAGCTGTCCCGGCTGCTGCATGTACTGGAAGCGGACGTGTGGATGGGGCTAGACGGGAACATGCAGCAGTTTTTGATGGAGGCCGCGGCACTGGAGGCGTTTACCCGCGAAGACTGTCTGCAAGTACTGGGCGCAGGGGCAGAGGAAAAACTGCAGGAGGCGAGACGCAGCAACCTGTTTTTGCATGTAGATGAACGGGGCATGTACTTTTTCCATCCGCTGTTTCAGCGGTTGTTGTCGAGCAAGCTCGCGTCGCGCCAGGACATTTACCGACGGGTCAACCAGGGAGCGGCCGTCTGGTACCGCCGCAAAGGCGAAGAGGAGCGAGCATTTGAGCGTTTGCGCCTGATTGAGCAGTGGGATGTGCTCGGCGCGTGGCTTTGTCTCGCTGCGGAGCGGTTTTTGAGCGCAGGCGTGCTGGACGGGCTGTACAAATGGCTGGCGCTTGTGCCGGATTCGATCAAAGCGCAGGAGCATTGGCTCTGGTTTTACCAGGGAGAGGTGGAGCGATACCGCTGCCTGTACGCCAAGGCGTTTGCCTCCTATGAGCAGTTTCTCGCCTTTTGCGAGGAAAAGCACGATCAGATCGGCCTGTGCCGCGGGCTGGAAGGCAAAGCGAGAGTCCACCTCGACAGCGTGCAGGGCGTCAAGGCGGAGGAGTTGCTCAAGCGGGCGATCCAGCTTCTGCCGCCGCAAGAGCAGGAGAGCGAAATGGCGCCAAGGCTGTATCGCTTGCTGGCGGAGATTTATACGAACCGCGGCGACTCCAGGCAGGCAGCGGCTTGGTATGAAAAAAGCCAGGAGCTGGAACAGCAGACAGAGGTAGAGCTGGAGTCGCGGCTGCTGTTTCGCACAGGTCGGCTGCAGTCGTCCATCCAGCTTTTGGAGAACAAATGGCAGTTGGAGCAGACCCGGCATCCGACCTTGACGCGCTCGTATCGGGAAACGTCGCTGCTGCTGTCCTTTGTCTATGCGTTAAACGGCGAGTGGGAGCGCGGCTTCGAGGCGGCAGAGACGGCCATTCAGCTCGGGCGTGCGGCGCATTCCCCGTTCGTGGAGGCGAATGGCTACGTCCGCAAAGCGCACGCGGCGCTCATCAGCCAGGGGCTGCCTGCCGAGGAAATTCGCCAGCTCTACGAAAAAGGCTTGCAAATGATGGAGGAGTTGCAGTCGACGCGCGGAAAGTCCGAGACGCTACTCGGGCTGACGCTGTTTCACGCCAGTCAAAAGGCGCTCGACCAGGCGCTGTTGTACGGCAGGCGAGGCATCCACGAGACGGAGGCGATGCGCGATGACTGGCTGGGCAGTCTGGTGCGCATGGCAATCGGCATCGCCTATGCCAAATACGGCAAGGACAGTGAGGCGCTGGAGACGTTTCGCGATTGCTCGGAGCGGCTGAGTCATTGCGGAGACAGCTACCACGTGGCGATTTGCCAACTGTGGCAGAGCTTTCTTGCGTACCGCAGCAAGCAGTGGGAGCTGTTCGTCCCCGCCGTGACCCAGGCGCTGTCGCTGATGCAGACAGGGGAGTACTCTTTTTTGCTGCAACGCCCGACTTTGCTCACTCCGTACGACGTGCAGCAGTTGATGCCGATTTTGTTGGAAGCGGAGCGGCGCAAAGTGTCGCCGGACTACGTTTCACAACTGCTAAACGATCTCGGCCTGCAAAATGTCACGTTTCACCCGGGCTATACGTTGCGCATCCAGACGTTGGGGGCGTTTCGCGTCTGGCTGGGAGAGCGCGAACTGAGTGAAAAGGCATGGCAGCGCGGAACCGCCAAGCTGCTGTTCCAGTTGCTGTTGACCAAGCGCCATCACCTGCTGGCCCGCGAAGAGATCATGCATCGCCTGTGGCCGGACAGCGTCGAGGAAGCGGCGATTCGCGACTTCAAGGTCGCGCTTAACGCCTTGAACAAAGCGTTGGAGCCAGATCGGGCGGCGCGGACCGACACCTTTTTTATCCAGCGCCACGGCAGCTCCTACGGTTTCAACCTCGCGTCGGGGTATCACCTCGATGTGGAAGAATTTGAAAAGCTGGTCACATTGGGTTTGGCCGAGCAGGACGAGCGCCAGGCTGCGCTTTTGCTGGAAAAAGGGCTGGGCTACTACTTGGGCGAGTACATGCCGGAGTGTCGCTATGAGGAATGGTGCGTGGAAGAACGGGAGCGACTTCAGGCGCTGTTTTTGCGGGGCGCAGAAAGGCTGGCGAAAATCAGGCTGGAGCAGCGGCAACTGGAAAAGGCGATTCGCTGGTGCGAAGCGATCTTGCGGGTGGACGATTGCTGGGAGGAAGCGTATCGCCTGCTGATGACGGCTTACTACGAGCAAAACAACCGGACGCAGGCTATCCGCTGGTACAAAAAATGCGTGGCCAAGCTGCAGGAACAGCTCGGCGTCGCGCCGATGCCAGCGACAGAGGAGACGTACAACCGCATCCGGGAAAAATGAAAGACCGCGTAACAAGCGGTCTTTTTTGCGTGCCCTGCGCCCGACACGGCTTTTCGCCCGTCCTTGCCCAAATGCAGCGGGAGTTTTCCCCGTCAAAAAAGCCGCCAGCGGATGCCGCACAGAGCTATTGACAAAACTAGGAGTGTTCCGTACACTGTTTTTGTACTGACCAGTCAGTTCAATAAAGACAAGGGGGACGGGAGTGATGGCACCATCCAAAAAAGACCAGATTGCCCAAGGAGCGCTGACGGCGTTTGCCCAGTTGGGCTATAGCGAAACCACGATGGACGCGATCGCAGAAATGGCACAGGTAGCGAAAGGAACGCTGTACTACCATTTCTCGACCAAAGAGGAGCTTTTTTTGTACGTGATTGAAAAAGGCGTGAAGATGCTGATTTACCATGTTGACAGTGTGATGCAAAACGAAGAGCTGTCTTTGGAGGATCGCATTTTAAATGTGCTGGATGAGCATCTTCGCTTCTTTTGCGAAAATCGCGAGCTGTGCTTCCTTTTGCTCAGCGTCTTTACGGGTGACGAACAGCGCGATTTGACAGTCGCCAAGTTGTTGACGGGCTATTTTACGATGATGGAAACGTATCTGAAGCAAATGCAGGAGCAAGGCTACATACGCCCGGATATCGAAATCGGAACGCTTGCTTCGGGCCTGTTCGGCATGGTCGGCTTTACGGCCATCCGCAAGCAATATCGCAAGGAACCGTTGGACACGGAAGAAAACAAGCATACGCTGCGCTGCTTTTTGGCAGGCATGCTGCAAGCGAAACAGTGAAACAGCCGTAAGGACCATACAGAAAAGACACAGAGGAGAAATCGACTATGAAAAAACGAGCATGGATCGGGGTGGCCGGTTTTGTGGCCGGAATCGCAGTGTTGGGAACCGTTTTGTTCGCATCCGGCGGAAGCAGTCTGGCCGGGGAAAAATCGACCCAGTTGACAGGCGTCATCGAAGGAACGGAAGTGGACCTGTCCTTTAAAATGGGCGGCTCCATCGAGCAGATCGCCTTTAAAGAAGGCGATGAAGTAAAAGCAGGGCAAGTGGTCGCCACGTTGAACAACGAAGAACTGCTGGCGAAAAAGGAACAGGCAGAAGCGGCCTATCGACTGGCGCAGGTGAAGCTCGAGCAGGCGAAAAAAGGTGTGTCGCTGACAGACAGCTCAAGCAATGCCCAAGTCGATCAGGCGCAGGCGGTAGTCAGTTCGGCCGCGGCCCAGCTTGCGGCGAACAAAAACGGAGCGCGCAGCGAGGAAATCGCCCAGTTGAAAGCGAAGCTGCAAGCAGCGCAAACAGCGAACCAGATCGCGGCTTCGAACCTGGAGCGGATGCAAAAGCTGCTCGCTGAGGGAGCGGTCCCGCAAGTCAAAGTCGAGGAAGCGCAAATGCAGGCGGAAAAAGCCCAGGCAGAGCTGAAGGCCGCTGACGAACAGTTGAAAATGGCTCAGTCCGGCGCACGCCGCGAACAGGTCGATGCCGCGCAGGCTCAGCTCGACCAGGCCAAAGCAGCGTATAAGCAAGCGGTAGCGGCGCGCGGTCAGGTAGGTTTGAAGGAGCTGGATGTGAAATCGGCCGAGGCTGGCGTGCTGCAAGCCAAAGGCGCTCTCGCGGAAATCGAGGCGTATTTGAACAATACGAAGCTGGTCGCGCCGATGGACGGAGTGGTCAAATCCGTTGCCGTGCAAAAAGGCGAGCTGGTAGCGCAAGGCTTTACCGTTCTTACCTTGCAAACGAAATCCGATAACTACGTGAAGCTGTACGTAAACGAATACGCCCTCGGCCAGATCAAAACAGGCGACACGGTCAAACTGTTCGTCCCTGCGCTCAAACGGGAAGTAGAGGCGAAAATTGCTACGATTGCCCCGGCAGCGGATTTTGCCGTCAAAAAGGCAACCCAGGAGCTTGGCGACCGCGACATCCGTTCGTTCCAGGTGAAGCTGCTCGTCTCTGACCCAGAGCTGCGGCCAGGCTTGACGGTCGAGTGGAAGCTCGAAGGAGCTGTTGAAGGTGAGTAATTTCTCCCGGCTCTTCTGGAGCGAATGGCAAAACTTGTTTGCCAACAAAACGATTCGCAATGTGCTGTTTATCGTGCCGATTATATACTTGACGCTGTTCGGCTTTTTGTACAGCGAAAAGAAGGTAATGAACATCCCGACTGTCATGGTAGACGCGGACCAGACAGAGCTGAGCCGCGAGCTGTACCGCGCGTTTGAAGTCGACCAGACGTTCAAGATTACTTCCATCGTCGGAACAGAGGAGGAAGCGATGCGCCTGGTTGACAAAGGCGAGGCGAACATCGCCCTGATTATTCCGGCGGAGCTGGAGAAAAACGTCAAAGCCGGACGGCCCGCAGAAGTTTTGACCGTCATTGACGGCAGCAACATGATGATCTCGAACACCGCTGTCCGCGCCGCGAGCACGGTAGTCAAATCCGTGTCCGCAGGTGCGACGCTGAAAAAAATGGAAGCGAAGGGTAGTTGGGGCGAGGAAGGGAAAAACTTGTTCACCGGGATCGACTACCGCTATCGCGTCTTGTACAATCCGACGTTCAGCTACATGTCCTTCATGGTCTTCGGCTTGACGGGAACGGTGCTGCAGCAAGTGCTGTTCCTCGGGATTGCCTTGTCGGTAGCGCAGCAGAAGGAAGAGGGGACGTGGAAGGAGACGCTTAAGTCGCACAGCTTTTTCGCGATCACGGCAAGCAAGCTGCTGCCGTACTTTTTGGCTGGCACGCTCAATGTGTTTTTAGGCTTCACCCTGCTGCTGAAAGGGTTCGAAATTCCGTACTACGGCAGCACCTTTGACCTGATGCTCGTCGCAACGGCGTTCAACCTGGCGGTGCTCGCCATCGGCTACGCGATTTCCTTTTTCTCCAAAGACCAGTTGCAAGCTACACAGATCGCGATGATGATTGCCGTTCCTTCGTTTATGCTCTCCGGCTTCACCTGGCCGCTCGCTTCGATGCCGACTGCGGTTGCCGCGATTGGTAAATCTTTGCCGTTGACGTACTTCCTCGACGGCGTGCGGGAGATTTTGAGCAAAGGGCATGACCTGTCCTACGTGACACATGATTTGGCCGTTTTGGGCTTCATGACCCTTTTGGGCCTGTTCTCTGCCTACGTCATATACTTGTTACAGACAAGGAAAAAAAAGGAAGTCGTTGCCGAAACGACAACGGTTTAGCGAGATTTGCAGAAAAGAAACCCTTGTGTTGTAAAGAATCTTTCCTATATACTTACTTAAAAAAGGCAGATTCTTCAACGCAAGGGGGACAATATGTCAGCGACTCATCTGAAGCAATTGTGCGAAGAGACGTACACCAAGTTGAAAAAGGTAAGCATGGAACTGGAGCGTTATCTCAATCAGGTTACCTTGTCTAGTCTTGTATCCGCATCGGGCGACCCGGAAGAATTTGAAACTTATTATCGAGCGTATCTTTCCGATCTGCGCCACCTTTTGGTTTACTGTGAAAATGCGTACGACAGGCTGGGGGTATCCCTGCGCCGAGCACGATTTAACGAGGAGTTTGCCGAAGAAGTTCTGTACCAGGTGTACCACACTTGTGTGAATTACTTCTATTATCCCAAAGGCGAGGTTTATGAGGAAGACGGCCGCTATGCCTACACGGGACAAGACTGTATCATTTTCCGCAAACAAGTAACACCCGAGTTGCAGCAGTTGACCTTGTCCTTGTCCAGAGTGTTTGAGCAAATGCGTGATGAATTGCAATACTACGAAAATGACTATATAGCCAAAAAACGGCTGCATAAAGAACAAGCACAGGTGTAATGACCTGTGCTTGTCGTCTTTTATACAGATAAAAATTTGGCGCAGCCAAGTTTGCTAATCCGGCTACACGCCGAGCGGCTGGCGCGCACTCGCAGCGATTTTCTCGACCTCGGCAAGCATTTGCTCGCGGGCGGCGTTGTCTACGTAAGGGACGGCGGCAAAATTGCGGTAGGTCACATCGTAGCCGATCATGGCGAGCGTGCCGTCCACGATCTGTTTTTTCACCACAGCGTCGAAGCCGCTCGTCTGCATTTCCGCTTCGGACTCCCGGGTTGTCGTAAACACAATCGCCTGTTTGTTTGACAACAGGCCGACGGGGCCATTGGCGTCGTAGCGGAAGGCGAAGTTGTTCGTAAACACCCGGTCGATATAGCCTTTGAGGATCGCAGGAGGCGACCACCACCAGACAGGGTAAATCATCACCAGCAAATCGGCATCGGAAATCAGCTCCTGTTCGGTGGCAACGTCTTGCGAGGCTGACCCGTTCGCTACTTTTTGCATGTCTGCCGCATCGAAGACAGGCTGGAATTTCATCTGATACAAGTCGCGCACCTCAAAGTCGATTTGTTGCTGTTGCAAGGAGCGGGTGACGCGGTCGAGAATGGCATGGCAGAAGCTTTCCTTTCCTTCGTGAGCAAAAACAATGCACGCTTTCATCGTCCATCCCTCCGTGGGTTACCGTTTGTATGCTTATTCGAAGCCAAAGCGCAGGCGCATAAAAAATTTGTTCAATAGTCCACCGACCGTATGCTCTGTTTTTTCCGTGCGCGCCGGCTCTGCCGGTTTGATTTGCCGCAGCGTCTGATTGACGTCAATCATGCCGTAGCCGTACAACTGATCGTGTCCGGGGGCGCCGAGGTCTTTGGCCGATTGGCGGATCAGCTCCATGACATCGTGGTTTTTCATGTCAGGATGGACGGAGCGCACCAGCGAGGCGAGCGCTGCGACGTGCGGACAAGCCATGGAAGTACCGGAGAGCGAGGCGTAGTCGCTGTAGATGTACGTGCTCGGAATATCGACGCCGGGAGCGGCGACATCCACGTAATCGCCAAAGTTGGAAAAATCGGCGCGTTCCTTGCGATGGTCGACAGCGGCGACGGCGAGCACTTCTTCATAGGCTGCCGGATAGCTCGGCTGATCGGTGGCGTCGTTTCCGGAAGCCGCGACGAGCACGACGTTTTTTTCATACGCATAGCGGCACGCTTCCTTCAAAGCGGCAGATGACGTGTAGTTGCCGACACTGAGGTTAATCACGTCAGCTCCGTGATCGGTCGCCCAGTAGATGCCTTGGGCGATATCGACAGCCGAGCCGGAGCCGTCCGCGCCGATGGCTTTGATCGGCATCAGCTTGCTGTTCCACGACATCCCGGCGATGCCGTCCTCGTTGTTCGTTTTTGCGGCAATTACGCCAGAGACGTGCGTGCCGTGCCCGTTGTCGTCCTCTGGTCGATTGTTGTCTTCCAGCACGTTGTAGCCTTCTACGAGCTTTCCGGCAAACTCGGGGTGATTGAGGTCAATCCCCGTATCAATGACCGCGACCGTGACGTCACTGCTGCCCTCGCTCACGTCCCAGCTCTGCTCCATGCCGATCAGCGGCAAATTCCACTGGTACTCCGCGTAGTACGTGTCGTTTGGCTTGCGGTTGGGCAAAAGCAGGTAGTTCGGCTCGGCAAACACCGAGTCGGGATGCTCGGCCAGCTTTTTCATTAACTGCTTCGTCGTCAGGCTTTTGGACTTGATGATGATAAATTGCTCAAAATCGCGTTTGATCTTGGCATCCAGCGAACGGACCAACTGGTCAATTTTTTTCTGTTCAGGGCGTGGGGAGAAGCGGACGACCACTTCATGCTCGACATAATGGCTGCGGTCGCGCGGATTGTGGTGGAGCGTCTGTACGTGGCTGCTATTTTCCAGATCCCTGCGAATGTCTTTGACCTGCTCGATATAGTTGATCCGCGGTATGCTCGCCTCGATGGAAGTGACGCGGGGATGAGGTTCGCGCATTTCCTGCTCGGCATTTTGATGGTGACGATAAGGCAGGACGACCAGACCGACCAAGGCAAGGGCGGCGATAATTGGGGGCAAGACGCGCAAAAAAAACTCACTCCCTCCAGTGCTGATGACTATAGCGTGCACATGGAGAGAGTGATTATGAAGGAAATAGCTTACATTCGGTTGTCAAAAGGGCGAATCGGGACGGGACGAAGCGAGCGGCGTGGCAGCTTCCAGCCTTGATAGACGGAAATCATCCGGCAAACGATGATGGCGGAAAACAGCGTGTACAGCTCGCCGACGGTTGTCGCCCACTTGAGGCCGACAGCCAGCCCGGCGACCATGGCCCAGACCGCATAAATTTCTTCCTTGAACACGAGCGGCTTGCGTCCAGCGAGAACGTCGCGAATGATTCCGCCGCCGATTCCGGTCAAAACCGCTGCGACGATCGTCGCGCTGAGCGGGTAGTTCATTTGTGTGGCGTAGATAGCGCCCTGAATGGCAAAGGCAGAGAGCCCGACTGCGTCAAAAAACATCCCCCAGCGATTCCAGTAGTCAAGGTATTTGTGGGGGAGGACAAAAACGATGAGCATGGAAACGAGTGCGATTGTAAACAGTGTTCCCTGATTCCAAAAAGCGGTCAGCGGGATGCCGAGCAAAATATTGCGCATGATCCCGCCGCCAAATGCTGTTGCCATTCCGAGAACGATTACTCCCAAGATGTCGTATTCTTCCTCCATGGCGATGATCGCGCCGCTAATGACGAACGCTACCGTGCCAACGATGTTAAACCATTCCCAAGACATGTATCTTTCAACGTCCTTCCTAATTGATGAGTCCAAGTTGCAGCAAGCCGTGCCGGATGCCGTCTTCGTTCACATGACGGGTCACCATCTTGGCAAAAGGCTTCAATTCTTCATGGGCATTTCCCATGGCGACGCCCATTCCGACGTAGGAGAGCATTTCCCTGTCGTTGAGTCCGTCCCCGAACGCTACGGCGTCAGCGGGAGTGAGGCCCTCGTGCTTGAGGATCGCTTCGATGCCGCGCGCTTTCGAGCCGCCTTTTGGCAAAATGTCGAGGACGTGCTTGTGCCAGCGCACGTACGACACTTGCTCGAAACCTTCCGTATAGAGCGCTTCTTCTTCGGCGGTGCAATACAAAAACGCCTGATAGATCGGAGCGACCTCCCAGTAGCGATGGTGATGGGCCGGAGCGGGTAAGCGCAAAAAGTCGAACGAGTCGAGGACGTGCGGGTGATCGGATGTGTTCGCATAGCACTCTTCATGGCTTAAAAACACCATCGGATGCGCGTTTCCGTTTGCCATCTGCTCCAGTTCGGCCAATGTCGTCGTGGCAAATGGAGTATGGTGAATGACTTTTTGTTCGTTCACGACGTAGGAGCCGTTGAACCCGACAAACGTATCAATCCCGAGCTGCCGGGCGATCGGCATCAGGTGGTACGGCGAGCGGCCAGTTGCGATGGCAACCCGGATGCCGTTTTGCTTGAGCTTGCGCACAGCGTCCACGGTTGCTGGCGGAATCGCGTGCTCCGTGTTCAACAGAGTGCCGTCGATGTCGAAAAAGACAATTTTGTAGGCCATGTTTGCTCTCTCCACTCTTTCTCTATTTGTAGCCATAAAAAAGCAGCGGCAGTACAGAAGCCGCCACGGACGAAAAACGGTTGAGGACAACAGAAAAAGGAATGCCGGAAAAGACATTCCTTTTCACTTTGCTATTAGAATACAGCCACTTCCGTCTCGCTGTCAAATAGATGACATTTGGAAAGATCCATGGCGAGCTTGACCGTCATTTTCGGCTTCAAATCTTCGCGAGAGTCCACGCGGGCGACCATTTGTGTCTGGCCGATATTATGGAAGTAAACGTACAGCTCGGAGCCCATGTTTTCCACGACTTCAATCTGCGCCTCAAGCGAGCTTTCGAACGGATTGGCCTCCATAAAAGCGGCATCGCTGTAAATGTCCTCCGGGCGGATGCCGAAGATCGCCGGCTTGTTTACATAGCCTTTGTCGCGCAAAACTCTTGCTTTGTCCTCTGGGAAGCGGACGTGGATGTTTTCCGCATCGAAGTACAGGGCGCCGTCCTGTTCCGAAAGCTGCCCTTTGACGAAGTTCATCGCCGGGGAGCCGATGAAGCTCGCCACAAACAGGTTGACGGGGTGGTTGTAAATCTCGTTCGGCGTCGCCACTTGCTGAATCAGGCCGTCCTTCATGACGACGATCCGGTCGCCCATCGTCATCGCTTCCGTCTGGTCGTGGGTCACGTAGATGATCGTCGTGTTCAGCCGCTGGTGCAGCTTCAAAATTTCTGTGCGCATCTGGACGCGCAGCTTGGCGTCGAGGTTGGACAAAGGTTCGTCCATCAAAAAAACTTGCGGCTCCCGCACGATGGCGCGTCCGAGCGCGACACGCTGCCGCTGGCCGCCGGAAAGCGCCTTTGGCTTGCGGTCCAGCAGGTGGGAAATGTCGAGGATGCGGGCTGCTTCCTGAATCCGCTTGTCGATGTCGCTTTTGGAAAACTTGCGCAGCTTCAGACCGAATGCCATGTTTTCATACACGTTCATGTGCGGGTAGAGCGCGTAGCTCTGGAATACCATCGCGATGTCCCGATCTTTGGGAGCGACGTCGTTGACGCGGCGGTCGCCTATGTACAAATCGCCTTCGGAGATTTCCTCCAGCCCGGCAATCATCCGCAGCGTCGTCGATTTTCCGCAGCCGGACGGCCCGACGAGGACGAGAAACTCCCGATCCTGAATCTCCAGGTGAAAATCATCTACTGCCGTTACATTTCCGCCGTACCGCTTGTATATGTGGTTCAGTGTCACTTTTGCCATGGAAGAGGCACCTCCTTGAATGATAGGGGAGCAATTCTCGGATGACTTTTTGCAAGAGTAACAATTTTTAGACAGTTAGACTATGGATGAAATGTACAAAATGTTTTGTTAATGCTGCCGAAAGAGCAAATAGAGCTGGAGCAAAACGGCGTCAGGAAACTGGCGCGGATCAAGGCCCGTCTGTTCCGTCAGCTTGTCCAGCCGGTACAAGAGCGTGTTGCGGTGCAAAAAAAGCTGCCGGGCTGTCTCGCTGACATTGAGCTGCCGCGCGAACAGCGTCTCCAACGTTTCGCGCTGCTCGCTGCTGATTTGCGGCACAGACATGAGAGCGGCAAGCTCGCGGGCAATCGACTTCGCCGTTTCCGCAGGCAGAGAAGCAGCCCAGCGCTCCAACGGATACATCCAGTCGCCCGCGACCATCACTTGTGCCCGGTATTGATGCAAGGCGCGGGACAACAGCAGTTGCCCGGCGAGCGTTTTTTCCAGAGAGGAAGGCGCAGCTACGGGCGCGCTGACAATGATGCGCACAGGCTCCATCCATTCGGTCGAGATCAGGTCGTACAGGCCGGATGCCCATTCCAGCAAGTCAGCCCGCTCCTTTGCGCCCTCCAGGATTGAGATCGGGAGCAGCAGGACAGAATAAGCATGACTCAATGCAAAAAAGGCGAGGCTCGACGCTTTTGGCGCGTAGGCAGCCGTTTCGCGGAAAAACGGGTGCAAACAGCTTTGCAACGCTTCCCACGTGCCTGTGCCTTCCGTCCGGTTGCGCTCGATCAAAAAGACGAGGCGCTCTTCCTTCCACGGCCAGCGGGCATCGAGACGTTCAGGGGGAGCCTGGCGCAATCCTGTGACCATGGATTGCAGCCATACCGCAATCTGCTCGTGCAGCGTCGGGGGCGCTTTTTCTTCGGGACGGGAAAAAAACAGACTCAGCAAGGAACGGGAAGACGCGGGCCACTGCATCGCTTCAATCAGCACGAGGTAGGCGGCATCGTGCTCAGACGCAAGCGAAACAAGTTCCCAGCCTTTTTGCTCCCATTCTTGCTGAGTCTGGCTGATCTCGTGTTCACAAACTTTCACGCAAACGATCGGCAAGTTCGTAACCTGCCTGATTTGCTCGACTTCCTTCATCCATTTTTCCACAGCGAAGACCTCCGTTACAAACTCTTGCGTAGGTCTATTATACATTACTCCAAGGCAAGCGTGGCGGCGCTTTCCTGCAAAGCGGAAGGCTGTGCTGCCGTTGCCTCTGGGACCGCAAGCAGGCTTGCGCTGCCTAGCGTGTGCAGCGTAATTTCCGGACGAGAGCGGAGGCGGACGTTCAGCCCTGTTTGCCCCAGGCCCTCACTAATGTAGAACGGCCGTCCGTCCATCTCATGCAGCCCTTTGACCATGTTCAGCCGCGGCAACTTCCCCATTTTGGCGAGGTGGTAAGGACGCGGCCAATGAATTTGCCCGCCGTGAAAATGTCCGGCCAGCAAGTAATCGTAGGCGTAATCTTTCATATGCAAGACGATATTCGGGTCGTGCGTGAGAACGAGGCGCACGCCTGTCGCGGGAACTGCTTGAAACGACTTTTCCAGTTGGCTGCGGCGCGTACTGTAATCGTCGACGCCGATGATGTGCAGCGGCTGGCCTTTATGGTCGACCGTCACATGTTCGTTGATGAGGACGCGGCAGCCGATCCGCGTCAGCTCCGATTTCAGTTGCGCCAGCTTTGGCGGCGAGAGAACGTAGTCGTGGTTGCCAAAAACGACATACGTACCGAGCGCAGGCTGCAATTGCATCAGCCGCTCGACGTAGGCGACTGCTTTCGGAATGTTTTTATGGCGATCGAGCAAATCTCCGGTAATCGCGATCAAATCGACCGATTGCCCGGAAAAATCGCGGACGATCCGCATCGGGTCAATCGACAAATTTTCCATGTGCAAATCGGACAGATGTAAGACAGAGAGCGGTTCGAAGTCTTGCCGATCATCTATATGCTGCGACGGTTGCAGCGGAATGGAAACATAGTTGGTATGGACATCGAATGTATTGCGATACGCTTTGACAAAGAGCAAGGCGACAGCGACAATCAGTAAAAACCATAACATCTCTTCGGCCATCTCCTTTATCCCCAAGGTAGTGTCATTATACTCGATTTCTGCGCTTTTCGAATAAGTAGGTTCTGGCAGAAGGAATTTAGCGAAAAGTGCAGAAATATTATGAATGTTGCGTAGTGAAGAATCCATTAAGGGGTTTAGGAGAGTGAGAGCATGAACGTAGAAAAAATTCCGGCGACAGAAGGCCGATTCAACCTGGAGAATTACGACGAGACGTACGCCAATTTTGACTGGAAGGATGTCGAAAAGCAATTTTCCTGGTATGAGACGGGAAAAGTGAATATGGCTTATGAAGCCATTGATCGCCATCTTTCTACCGAGCGCAAGGACAAGGTCGCGCTGCTGTACAGCGATTTGACCCGGGAAGAAGCCTACACCTTTGCCCAACTGAGCGAGCTGTCCAATAAATTCGGAAATGTACTGCGTGACCTGGGAATCGCAAAAGGCGACCGCGTGTTCGTCTTCATGCCGCGTACCCCAGAGCTTTATGTAAGCGTTTTAGGAACGCTGAAGGTCGGTGCGATTGTCGGCCCTTTGTTCGAGGCATTTATGGAAGCAGCGGTGCGCGACCGTCTGGAAAACAGCGAAGCGACCGCGATTGTGACGACTCCTGCGCTGCTGCCGCGCATCCCGGTATCCGAGCTGCCAGCCCTCAAGCACGTCATTATTGTCGGGGCAAAAGAGGAGCTTGCGGAAGGGCAAGTCAGCTTTGAAGAAGCGATGGCAAAAGCATCCTCGGAGCTGGAGATCGAGTGGGTGGATCGCGAGGACGGCATGATTTTGCACTACACGTCCGGCTCGACAGGCAAGCCAAAAGGCGTGCTGCACGTCCACAACGCGATGATTCAGCACTACCAGACAGGAAAATGGGTGCTGGACTTGCAAGAAGACGATGTGTACTGGTGTACAGCCGACCCGGGTTGGGTGACAGGCACTTCGTACGGCATTTTCGCTCCGTGGCTGAACGGCGTCACGAACGTCATTCGCGGCGGACGATTCACTCCGGAAGACTGGTATAAAACGATTGAAAAATATAAAGTAACGGTCTGGTACAGCGCGCCTACCGCGTTCCGCATGCTGATGGGCGCAGGCGATGAGGTTGTGAAGCGCTTCGATCTGTCCAGCCTGCGCCATGTACTGAGCGTCGGCGAGCCGCTCAATCCGGAGGTTGTGTATTGGGGACTGCGCGTATTCAACCACCGCATCCACGACAACTGGTGGATGACAGAGACTGGCGGCCAACTGATTTCCAACTACCGCAGCATGCCGATCAAGCCAGGCTCGATGGGCAAGCCTGTCCCGGGCGTCTACGCGGCGATTATCGACGACCAAGGCAACGAGCTGCCGCCAAACCGGATGGGCAACCTTGCGATCCGCGTCGGCTGGCCGTCGATGATGCGACAAATCTGGAACAACCCGGCGAAATACGCAGAATATTTCAGCATCCCGGGCTGGTACGTGTCGGGCGACTCGGCTTACAAGGACGAGGAAGGCTACTTCTGGTTCCAGGGCCGGATTGACGATGTTATCAACACGTCCGGCGAGCGCGTCGGTCCTTTCGAGGTCGAGAGCAAGCTGGTCGAGCATCCGGCAGTCGCCGAAGCAGGGGTAATCGGCAAGCCCGATCCGCTGCGGGGCGAAATTATCAAGGCGTTCATCTCGCTGCGCGCGGGCTACGAGCCGAGCGAAGCGTTGATGGACGACATCCGCAAGTTCGTGAAGGAGGGGCTGGCAGCCCACGCCGCACCGCGCGAAATCGAGTTCCGCGACAAGCTGCCAAAAACGCGCTCCGGAAAAATCATGCGCCGCGTCCTCAAGGCGTGGGAGCTGGGCCTGCCGACAGGCGACCTGTCCACGCTGGAAGACTAGAGCGAACAGACGAAGAACCATCTCTCTTGGTAAAGGAGATGGTTCTTTTTTTGCTCAGTGGGGCGGGGCTTGGAGATGGGACGTTCGTGGTTATGGCGGTGTGCGTGAACGTGTGAGTTCGCGTGTTCAGCGGGAGTGTCCGTGCTCATGCACATGCCCCCGCGCCCCTCCCTGACAATGCAGCTCGCCGTGCGAGATTGAAGAGTTCTCAATCTGGATCGTCGCGTGCGTGATGCCAAATTCTTTTTGCAAAAGCTCCAGCGCCGCATCCAGGACAGGGTAGCTCGGCAAGCCGTCCTCGACGATGAGGTGGCACGTCAGCGAGTCAAAGCCGGAAGTGACCGTCCAGATGTGCAGATCGTGCACCTTGCGCACGCCGTCGAGCTGGCCCAGGCGCGCTTCCACCTTTGTCGTGTCGAGGCGGGAGGGCGCTCCTTCCAGCAAGATGTTGACCGATTCCTTGGTGACGCGCCAGGCACTGAGCAAGATCAGGAAGGCGACGATAATGCTGATGAGCGGGTCGGCGATGTACCAGCCGAAAGCGAGCATCAGGATGCCGCCGAGAATGGCGCCGACAGAGCCGAGCATGTCGCCCAGAACGTGCAGGTAGGCGCTGCGCACGTTCACGTTGTCCTTGTAATCGCCGCGCATGAGGACGAAGGCAGCGGCGATATTGGCGAGCAAACCGATGGCGGCAATGACGATCATTTTTCCGCTGGCCACCTCGGGAGGCTGGAGCAGGCGCTGGAAGCCTTCCCAGAAAATGAACAAGGAAATCAGCACGAGCGTGACGCCGTTTGTCAAGGCAGCGAGAATTTCAAAACGCTGCATCCCGAACGTTTTTTTGGCCGAAGGGGGACGAGCGGCAAAGTGCAAGGCAACGAGGCTGAGCAGAAGCGCCAGGGCATCGCTCAGCATGTGGCCGGCATCGGATAAAAGCGCAAGACTGTTGGTCAAAAAGCCGCCGATCGTCTCGACGATCAAAAACACCGTGATGATGAGAAAAGAAGTGAACAGCGCTTTTTTGCTCGCTCCTTTTCCATGGTGATGATGGTCGTGTCCATCTCCGTGGTCGTGATGGTGGAATCCCATAGTGTTGCCCTCCTCTATTGGGTCGCTTTAGCGGACGAGTTGTTCAGCAAGAAAGAAAGCGTCTTTTCCCACGCCGCCCATGAGCGCGGAGGCGCGTGTATGCTGCCAGGGAAGCCCGAGAAAAAACAGCCCCGGCACGGCTGTGACACCGCGATCATGCCGCGGCCAGCCGCTTGGGTCGAGTACGTCTGCCATGGACAGCCAGCCGTAGTCGGGGCGAAATCCGGTCGCCCATAAAACGCTCTGGAAGCTCGCCTGCCCGCCGTCCACGAAAAAGGCGGTTTTGTCCGCAAGGCGAACGGTTCTGGCCGCGATGCGCATGGCGCCAGTTTTTGCCAGAGTTTTCATCTGTTTTTGGTAGCCAAAAATCGGATCAGGTCGTTTCATCAGTTGCTTTCCGACCCACGACGAGCGCGGGGCGTCCAGCAAGCCAAACAACTGCATGTAGTCAAAAATAGTTTTGCCCAAAACGTACAAAGGCAGATGAACGCGCGGCTGTCCGCTGGAAAAAATGACGGGGCGGTGCATGGCCAGCTCCACGGCGATTTGCGCGCCCGAATTGCCTGAGCCGACGACGAGGACGGGCCCGGCGGGGAGCTGGCTCTCGTTTCGGTAGTGCGCCGTATGGAGCGAGACGGCATCGGGGGCCAACTGCCCGGCAAACGGTGGGATGTAAGGCGATTGAAACGGGCCTGTCGACGTTTTTCGCTCGCAGCGCTTCGTGCCCTGTCTGCACGAGAAAGCCCGATGCCGTGCGCTCGACGGAGACGACCGCCGTATTCAAACGGACGGGCAATTGAAAATGACTGGCGTACAGCTCCAGATAGTCCGCGGCTTCGTCTTTCGTCGGAACGGTATGCGGCTCTCCGGGAAAGGCCAGGCCGGGGAGGGCATTGTGCTTGCGCGAGGTAAACAGCACGAGGGAGTCGTAACGCTTGCGTCAACTGTCCCCGACGCGTCCGTTTTGGTCCAGAATGACGAAGCGTACCTGCCGCTGCTGCAAAAAATGGCCCAGCGCAAGGCCGGACTGGCCGCCGCCAATGATGATGACTTCGTAGTCGTGCATGGGAGAACCCTTCTTTCGGCCGGGAATTTACCTAAATCATACCACATTCATTATTATATTCAAACAATTATTTGAATGTTAGGTAAAAACAATAAAAAAAGCCGCCACAAATGTGACGAGCCACAATGGAACTGCTCAAGAACGAGCTGTCTTTTTCGATTGCTTCAATTCGGCCGCATGCTCGATCCCGCACATAATCAGATGGCGAACATGGTCGTCGTCCAGGGCGTAGTAGACGAGCTTTCCGTCCTTGCGGTGCCGGGCAAGCCCCATGTTGCGCAGCAAGCGCAGATGGTGGGAGGTGTTGGCAATCGAGCTGTTGATCGTGGCCGCGACATCGCACACGCACAGCTCGCCCTCCAGCGCCAGGGCGTAAATGATTTTCGCGCGCGTGTCGTCAGCCAACGCCTTGAACAAAGGGGCGACGCCTTCTGTTTCGCTCATCTTCGGCCGCAGCCTGTTTACCTTCGCTTCATCGACCGTTTGGATCTCGCAAACGTCTCCTTCTTCAGCAGCACGCTGAAATTCCAGCTCCATGTTCTTCCCCCCGCACAGTCGGTTTTATCCATTATAAAACGGAAAGGGACGAAAAAAAAGACAGGAACCAGGAGGAAAGTGCGCAAGGAGTATCTAATTAGGAATGATGACGATTTGCTAAAAGGAGTGGACAGCTTACGTGATTGCTAAAATTCGTCATTTCCTCATAGAGATAATAGGGGCCGTCCTTCTTGGATTGTGTGTAGTCTGGCTTACCACTGGCAGCCAGAATAGCTGGTTTTCCGGCTTTCGCATAGAATGGTCGCCGCGTTGGCTCGATGTCAAAACGTTTTTTCTCAGCATTTTGCTGGAGGCCATCCCGTTTGTGCTGCTGGGCGTGTTTTTTTCCGCCTTCATTCAGACGTTTGTCTCGGAAGAGCAGGTTAGGCGCTGGATGCCAAAACATCCGCTCGTCGCGTTACCGATTGCCGGGCTGCTCGGCTTTTTGTTTCCGGTGTGCGAGTGTGCGATCGTCCCGGTTGTCCGCCGCCTGATTCAAAAAGGGATGCCCGTATCCGTCGGCGTCGTGTTTTTACTCGCCGGACCGATTGTCAATCCGGTCGTGCTCTCCTCGACGTACATCGCCTTCGCGCGGCAGCCGGATATGGCGCTGTACCGGGGAGTCGCCGGTTTTCTCGTCGCGCTGGCCGTCGGCTTGTTGGTCTGGCTGTTTGTGAAAAAGAACCCGCTGCGGCTCGGGACAGAGGCGCAAATTCGCCACGAAGCCGCCCATAGCGAAGCGATGCGGGGCAAGCTGTCGGCAACTTTTGCGCATGCCGTTGACGAATTTTTCGACATGGGCAAATTTTTGCTGTTCGGGGCGTTGGTCAGCAGCATCCTGCAAGTGTTCATGAGCCGCGACATTTTGGTGGAGATCGGGCAAACGCCGATTACGTCCCATCTGGTCATGATGGGCATGGCTTACTTGTTTTCGCTTTGCTCGGAGGCGGATGCCTTTATTGCCGCATCGTTTTCGGGCACGTTTCAAAGCAGCTCGCTGCTCGCTTTTCTCGTCTTTGGACCGATGCTTGATTTCAAAACGACGCTGATGCTGCTCGGCACGTTCCGCTTCGGATTTGTCGTTAAGCTTGTTGTCGCCATTACAATACTGGTGTTGGCCGTTACGATGCTGATGCCGATCTAGGGGGAGGAAAGAAATGGAACAGACGAACTGGACCAGACACTATTTGATGCGCAGCCTGATTTTGGCAGGGTTCGCCGCGCTGTTGTCCTACCTGATCTGGACGGAAAAGCTGGGGCATTACCTCGCGCCGAAGCTGCACATGCTCAGCTACGTCACGCTAGGCATTCTCGTCATTTTGACCATTGTGAGCGTGCGCCAGTTGTTCAGCAAAAACCGGGCGTACGAGTGCGACTGCGAGGAAGCGCACCAGGTGCCGCGCACGCGCTGGGGCTCGCTTGTCATCTACAGCCTGTTTTTGCTGCCGATCTTCATGGGCTTTTTCATGCCGGATAAAATATTGGGGAGCGCCGTAGCGGAAAACCGCGGGGTTACTCTGCTCAGCAGCGACGCCAGAAAATTGGCGGCAGTGGCGACAGGAGCTGGGCAACCAGTAGCAGCGTCCCAGCCGTCCGGGGAGCAGGGCGGCCAGGCTGCACCGCCAGAGCAGACAGGCGAGGACGCATCGCCATCACAGCAGGCAAATGCGCCAGTCGTGGTGGAAACAACAGGCGAAGGCCAGAAGGGCGATCAGCAACAGACGCCACAGCAATCCGCGCAGCCGCAAGCGATAGAGCAAGCAGTGCCCGCAGACGCAACGGTTGCGAACCCGACAGCAAGTGGCACAGCACAGGCTACTTCTGGCGCCAGTCCGTCCATGACGGACGAGGAGCTGAAGCGATACTTTTCGGGCGGGGGCTTCGGCGATTTTTACACCGACATCGCCGCCTCCATGTACAGGCAGCCCGTGATCTCGCTTCATGACAAAATCTTTTTGGACGGCCTCACCACGCTGGAGCTGTACGCCAAAGACTTCGCGGGAAAACAGCTCGAAACGCTCGGCTTTGTCTACAGGGAGCCTGGACTTGGCGACAAGCAATTCGTCGTGGCGCGTTTTTCGGTGACGTGCTGCACGGCGGATGCCAGCGTCTTCGGCATTCTCGTGGAGAGCGAGGACGCAGGCAAATGGGCGAAGGACAGTTGGGTCAAGGTGCAGGGCAAGCTGGAGCTGCGCCAGGTCGACGGCTATGACATGCTCGTGCTGAAAGATGCGAAAATCCAGGCGGTCAAGGCACCGAAAGATCCGTATGTGTACTACAGCTACGAGGCGGCAGATATCACTCCATAAAAATCGTGCTCACCCATTGGCTTCGCCAGTTACGTCTGGCGGAGTCATTTTTTTGTGCAGAACAGAGCGAGACTGCTGAGCTTTGGATAACCCGCATGAAGGCTTCGGCGGGAAGCTGCGGGGAGTGGCCGGACAAGGCTTTAGCGTCATCGGGCACGACTATTTGGATACCGTGCGAAAAGCAGGAGCGATTCCGCTCGGGATTCCTGTCGGGGATCTCGATGCTTGCCAAGAGCTTGTAGCGGCGGTCGATGGCATTGTGCTGGCGGGCGGAGAGGATATCGACCCGGTGCGGTAAGGGGCCAGGATTGACATGCGCTGCTCGGCGCTTGCGCCGGAACGCGACGAATACGAACTGAAGCTGCTGGAGGCGGCGCTGGCTGCCAACACGGGCTAAAAAACAAAAAGGCAAGGGAAAAGCTCCCCTGCCTGTTGATCGCGCTTGCCTATTCCTTTTTATTGCCGGACTGCTCTTCTTCGTAAAACCAGAGCGGATCGTCGCAATCCTCATCGCCGTTGTAGTTAATCAAAATCTCTTCGCCCGCCTGAATGTCGCGATAGGCGTAGAAATCGAACGTGTGGTTGTCAAAATTGATGCTGTACGTGGCGTTTGGCGTGTAGGAATGGTTGAATAGCATGCCGTAGCCGAGCAAAAACGCGGTATGGTTGGCACCGTATTCAAATGCGTAGTCCGCCAAAAGCGTTTTTTCAATGTGCTCGTGTTCCTCGTTCAGATAAGGAAGAACCGGAGCTTCATGGAGCAATTCGCCTTTTGCAAAGTCGCGCATGGCGAAAACGCCTCTGTTTAATTCTCCGTTGCTCAGCTTGGAGGTCTTGACTTCGAGCATGTGGTTCACCTGCCATTCTTCATGTCTGGTATCGTAAAAACGGGTCCTTCTAAGGATGACAGTGGTTGGTGCGGAAAGCAACTGTTTTCGGTTGGGAGCTTACTTTTTCATAATCAGATGGTGGCGCACCGCGTAGGCGGCGAGCTGCACGCGATTGGCCAATTGCAGCTTTTCCAGGATGTTTTTCAGGTGATTTTTCACCGTGTTTTCCGCGATAATCAACGCTTCGCTGATTTCCCTGTTCGTCTTTCCTGCTCCGACGTACATGACGATTTCCCGTTCGCGCGGCGTCAGCACATCCGGCACCAAATCGTCCACGTGCTCCTCCTGCCTGAACCGGTACATCAGCCGGGTGGCCATTTCCCGCGTCAGCTCGCTGTCTTCGCCAAGCAACGCGTGCAAGTAGTTGATCCAGTCGTCTGGCTCCAGATTTTTCAGCAAATAGCCTTGCGCGCCGAATTGAATCGCGGTAATCAAGTCTGCAACGTCATCCGAGACGCTCAGGATGACGACCTTGATGTGCGGGTACGCTTTTTTCACCTCGCGGGTCGCTTCCAGGCCGCTCCATTTCGGCATGTTGATGTCCATCAGCACCAGATCGGGCTGCAACTGTCCACAGAGCAAAAAAGCTTCCTCGCCGTTTTCGGCCTCGCCGATCACTTCAAACGAAGGGTCCGGGTCCAAGAGCGAGCGAATCGCCATGCGAGCCATCGGGTGGTCGTCAGCGATCAGCACACGGTATGCGTTCATTGCGAAAAACCTCCAGGATGGGCTGTCAGGCGAATGATGGTGCCGCCGTCTGCCCGTTTTTGAATGTCAATTGCGGCGTTCAACTGGCGCGCCCGCTCGCGCATCATCGACAAGCCGTATTTTTTCGTGTCTGGCTTGGTGTGGGCAATTCCCACGCCGTCGTCCTCGATCACGAGCTGCCAGCTCCGCGGCTCGCCTGTCGTCAGTCGAATCCAGGAATGCTTGGCCTGCGCATGTTTGCGGATGTTGGCAAAAGCTTCCTGGATGATTCCGAACAGTTGCACTTCCTCCGCAGGGGTGAAAAAGCTTTCCTTCACGCGCAAATCCGCTGCGACATCGACGCCGGACAGCGCGCTCCACTGCGTCAGCCATTTTTCCAGCCGCTGGTCGAAGCTGCCTTCCTCCGGCAACGAGCGCAGGTTGAAAATCGCCTGGCGCACGTGGTTGTCGATGGCCGAAACCGCTACTCTGGCGTCATCCAAATGCCCCTGCTTCAGCTTGACATTGAGAAAAAACAAAGATTGCGCGATGCCGTCGTGCAACTCCCGGGCCAAACGCTCGCGCTCCTCGTACACGGCCCGCCTGGCTTGCTCCTCGACGATCCGCGCGTTCATCTGCTTGATCGTGCGAAACATCCAGGTGGCGAACAAATAAGACAACAAGAGCGTCAGCAAAGTAATATATACGTTGCCCGTTTCCATGGACATATAAGGCAGCAAAAAATCGTGCCGAACAAATTCGAAGCCCCCGATAATGATCGTGGGAATGAGCACGGTCAGCCAGTAAAACAAGCGATACGACATAACAAATCCCTTCTTTGCGGTTGGTCATCACTCCTAAGTATACCGAATGGGACAAGCGGATGATATACTCGTAGGAGAAAAGGTGGCGAAAGCAGGAGGGAGATTCATGCATACAATCGCGAGAGCATTGACGATAGCAGGATCAGACAGCGGGGGCGGAGCGGGCATCCAGGCCGATTTGAAGACGTTTCACCAACTCGGCGTTTACGGAATGAGCGCGATTACGGCGATTACGGCGCAAAATACGTTGGGCGTGGCCGGGGTGTATCCGCTGCCGACAGAGGCGGTGGCCCAGCAGATGCGCGAAGTGTTGCGCGACCTGGGAGCGGATGCGGCGAAGACGGGAATGCTGTTTGATGCGGACATCATCCGCGCAGTGGCGGCAGAGGTGCGCGCCGCGAGTCTGCAAAAGCTGGTCGTAGACCCGGTGATGATCGCCAAGGGCGGGGCCAAGCTGCTCTTGGACGAAGCGATTGACGCGCTGAAAACAGAGTTGCTGCCGCTCGCGGAAGTCGTGACGCCGAATTTGCCGGAGGCCGAGTGCCTGACAGGTATGACGATTCGCACCCCGGACGATATGCGCGAAGGCGCCCGCGCGATTCATGCGCTCGGAGCGCGCAACGTCTTGATGAAGGGCGGCCACCTCGACGGTGATACGGTCGTCGACATTTTGTTTGACGGCCGCGACTTTTTCGAGCTGTCGCATGAGCGCATCCAGACCCGGCATACGCACGGAACGGGCTGCACGTTTTCCGCTGCGTTGACGGCAGAGCTGGCGAAACATACGCCGCTTAGGGCTGCGGTCGAAAAAGCGAACCGCTTTATTTTTGCCGCGATCAAGACCGCTCCGCAATTGGGCGGCGGCCACGGGCCGACCAACCATTGGGCGGTTGTGGATTAACGCGAGCGGAACAAAGCAAACGGCCTCGCGGAGAAGTCGATTCTCTGCGAAGCCGTTTTTTATTTGACTTGCACGGTAAATGCGCCTTGCAAACGAACGGGGTAGTCCGTCAGGGTAAAGGTGTAGGAATCGGGGGCGCCGTTTTTCGTCAGCCTTTTGTAAAGCAGGCTGTACGTCTGGAAACGTTCCTCCGGATAGCGCGAAGAAGAGCTTCCCTGGACGTAGTCGTATTGATTCGCCCGATTGTCCGTGATGTCGCTTCCCAGATAGACGTAGCGATGCGCGTCCGCTTCCTCGATTTGCAGTTCCCAGTCCATGCCGACCACATCGTCGACCTGGCGCAGCGCTGTCAGCTTGAGCCTGGCATCAGGAGCTTTGGCGAGCGTCTGCGTCTTCGCGTCGATCACCACCTGCAGCTTGTCGCGGTCCAGCGCCCGAATCCCGCTTGCTTTCAAAAACAGCTTTTGCGGCTCCAGAAAATAGATGCTTTCCAAATTGTACACTTTGCCGTTTTCCCCGTTGTCACGCGTCGGCACGCCATTTCCCCAGAAAGCGTACGTCTGGCCGTTTTCATCCACCAGCCGCAGATCGTCAAAGCCGAAAATATGTTTGGAGTTGCCCGGATCGAAGCGGATGCTGACTTCTGTTTGCGTAGGGAACACCGTCATTTGCTCGATGGTAAACGTCTGTCCGTCCACCGTCACTTTTTTTCCGACAGGAACCACTTTTTTCTCAAATGTCGTGTATTTGCTATGGTCGATCGGAAACGTAATCGCAAGCGGAGGGTTCAGCTCTACGCCGTCGAGGTCGAGCGTCACTTTGGCTGTCAGCGCGTCAGGTACTTCGCTTGTTTCCGGGAGAAAAATATCAATCCGGTTTTTTTGCTCCTCGTTCGCTTCCACGTCCATGCTGGACCAGCTCGCTCCGTGCTCCCACTCCTTGCCGGAGGCGTCAAACAGCTCCAGCTTGCGCATCCCGACCTTTTGGCCGCTACGTTCGTGCTTCAAGGTGTAAAACAGCAGCATCCGCTTCTGATCGGTCAGCACCTGGTCGATCGTGAACGTGATGCCTGCAAGCGAGCCGCCTGTGCCGATGTCCTGGACCATCTCGTGCTCGGCAGCCCGCTGCAACCCTTTGTCATCGCGAATCAGCTCGACGAACTTTTCCATCCCGGGAATGTGGCTGACATAAGCGGCAACCGCCGGGGAGAGGCGCACCGAGAACACAAAGGCCAGGAGCAGACACCCTGCCGCAATTCCCGAGCAGAGGCGAACCAGACGGCTGCGGCGGCGTCTGCGTTGAAGGCTTTTGGCCTGGGCGATGCCAGAGCGAATGTAGTGCTCGATGTGCGGCGGTACGTGCGCGTCGGTCTGACCCTCTGTTTTTTCGATATCCATATACATTCACCAGCCTTTCCCGAGTTCTTTTCGCAATGTAGCCAACGCCTTGTGCAGCCAGGTCTTGATCGTTCCTTCCGGATGGCCGAGCCGCAACGCAATTTCGCGAATGGTCAGATCTTCAAAATATTTCAGGATGATGATGCTGCGGTAAGCAGGCGTAAGCTTGGCCAGCGCTTCCTCGATAACGAGTTTGTCCGCCGTGTGCTCCCACTGCTTGCGATCCGGGTCCGCCAGACCGTCGCCATCGGGAAAGTCGGGGGCAAACCGTTTTTTTCGTTTCAGCTCGTCCAGACATACGTGGATGAGAATGCGCGTCAGCCAGGTGCGAAAATGCGCGGGCTGCTTCAGGCGAGACAAGCGGAGATAGGAGCGGCAGGTCGCCTCCTGTATCGCCTCCAGCGCGTCCGCTTCGTTGCGCAAAAAGGCGTAAGCCACGCTGTACAGTTGCTTTTGCTGCTGGCAAATCAACTGGTAAAAAGCTTCGTCGCCTCCTTGCCTGGCTTGCGAGACAAGTTGTTCCAGATTCACATTTTCCCCCTCCTACACGTATTAGACTGCGCAAAGGCGAAAACAGTTTTGGGAAAATCGGCAATCGCTGCGTCTTTTTTGAACCAACTGCCTGCTTGTTGCTTACAGTAAAGGAAGAAGCAATGAGGGTGGGGGAAGGCATGTGGACCAAATGGGTAACGATTCATGAATCGTACGGGCTTCCTAGAGTGGCGAGCGAGTGCCGGCGATATTTGGAGATAAAAGGAATCCGGGTCAGGCTGTTGTCCAGAGAAACGAAAAAAGGCGGGTATGTGTACACGCTGCAGGTGCCGTCCAGCCAGGCGGCGGAAGCGCGACAGTGGCTGCGCGAGTTCAAAAGCACGCTGTAGAGCGTGAGCAGCCAGTGATCTCCTCGAAAGCTTGTCCGACTGTGCAGGCCATACTACACACTGGGAGGGATCTTGCGCTTATGGTGACGACACTGCTGGAAGCACCCGCGAAAACAGGGCAGAAAAAAGCTGGCCTGTTTGTGCCCGACTACGTTTTCGTCGAGCCAAACGCACTGAACTATCCGCTCGGCCAGGAGCTGTACCAGCGTTTGCAAGCGGAAGGCATCCCGCTGCAAATGACAACCAGCCACAATCAGGTGCGCGGCATTCCCGGCGAGACAGAGGTGGAAAAGTACCGCAATGCCAAGCGAACATTGGTCATTGGGGTGCGCAAAACGTTGAAGTTCGAAACCTCCAAGCCGTCTGCCGAATACGCGATTCCGCTGGCTACAGGCTGCGCGGCGCATTGCCACTACTGCTATTTGAATACGAACATCGGGTCCAAGCCGTACGTTCGCGTCTACGTCAATACCGATGAAATTTTGGCCCAGGCGAAAACATACATCGAGGAACGGCCGGGAGAGATTACCCGATTCGAGGCAGCCTGTACGTCCGATCCGGTCAGCATCGAGCATTTGACAGGAAACCTGAAGCGAGCGATCGAATTTATGGGGGAACAGGAGTATGGCCGTCTGCGGTTCGTTACCAAGTTTCACCACGTCGATTCGTTGCTCGATGCGAAACATAACAAGCATACCCGTTTTCGCTTCAGCATGAATGCCGATTACGTCATCAAAAACTTCGAGCCGGGCACTTCCAGCTTTGCGCAAAGAATTGAAGCGGCGGGCAAAGTGGCAAAAGCAGGCTATCCGCTCGGCTTCATTTTGGCCCCCTTATACTGGTTTGACGGATGGGAGGAAGGCTACACCGACTTGCTGGAACGGCTGCGAAACCAGCTCGTCCCGGAAGCGCTGGCCGACCTGACTTTTGAGCTGATCCAGCACCGCTTCACCAAAATTGCCAAAAACTTGATTTTGCAGCGCTATCCGAAAACCAAGCTGGCGATGAACGAGGAGGAGCGCAAATACAAATGGGGCAAGTACGGCAAAGGCAAGTACGTCTACCCGGACGTGCAGGCCAAAGCCTTGCAGGCGCATTTGGAGAGGGAGATTGCGAGACTGTTTCCCAAGGCCAAAATCGAGTATTTTACGTAGCGCAAAAGCGTTTGTCCGACCGACTGCTCTGATCGTCAGGAGCAGTTTTTTTTATTGGAAAAAAGCGGCATGCGACAGAAAAGGAATGGTTTCGACAAATGGAAGTACGCGTGCTAAAATATGGAGTGCTCTCATTTTGGCGAAAGGAACAGAGGCGTATATGAAGTCCATATTAATAACTGTCGAGGGACCGATCGGTATTGGGAAAACCTCGTTGGCGCGGGAACTGCACCGCACTTGCGAATTGCAATTATTGGAAGAAATTGTTTATGAAAATCCGTTTCTAGGAAAGTTTTACGAGAACATCGCGGAGTGGAGCTTTCAGCTAGAGATGTTTTTCCTGTGCAACCGCTACAAGCAGTTGCAGGATATTCACGCCCACTATCTCAACCAGGGCATTTCTGTCGTATCCGATTACAATATTTTTAAAAATACGATTTTTGCCAAACGAACGCTGTCCGACAACAATCTCCCGAAGTATCTCAAAATTTATGATATCCTGACAGAAGATTTGCCGCAGGCCCATCTGGTCATTTACTTGACGGCGTCCATCGACACGGTCATGAAGCGGATCGCCATGCGCGATCGCGAGGTGGAGCGGACGATGGATGTGGGCTATATGGAAAATCTGATCGCCGATTACAACGAATTTATGGACGAGTTTGAAAAGCACCACCCGGATACGCCTGTCATCAAATTCAACTGTGACGAGCTGGATTTCGTCCATCGGCCAGAGGATCGGCAGTATATGCTCGATCTCATCCTGCCGCGCATTCAGGAGCTGCGGGGGCAACAGGCATAACGATGCCGTGTGATTGGCAAGTATTTCAATAAGGAGTTGCGTACATGTCTAGGTTTCAAAACAGCCATCTTCGTGAAAAATACGGCATTCCGAGCAATGCGGTCATCACCATCGGCGGAACGGTAGGCGTCGGCAAATCGACGTTCACCCACGCCCTGGCCGATCAGCTCGGTTTTCGCGTGTCCGTGGAAAAAGTGGACAACAACCCTTACCTTGGCCGTTATTACAACGATTTGTCCCGCTGGGGCTTTCACCTGCAAATCTTTTTCCTGGCCGAGCGCTTCAAGGAGCAGAAGCGGATGTTCGACTACGGCGGCGGCTTCGTCCAGGATCGCTCGATTTACGAGGATACCGGCATTTTCGCCCGCATGCTGTACGAGCAGGGCAACATGACGGAAGAAGACTACCGCACGTACACAGAGCTGTTCGAAGCGATGGTCATGACGCCGTACTTCCCGCATCCCGATATTTTGATCTACCTGGAAGGCAGCTTCGATGACATTATCGGGCGCGTCCAGGAGCGGGGACGCCCGATGGAGCAGCAGACCCCGATCGACTACTGGCGCGATTTGTTCAACCGCTATGATAGCTGGATTCACTCGTTTACCTCCTGTCCTGTTCTGCGGGTGAACATCAACGAGTACGACGTCGTGGACGACCCGGCCTCCGTGGAGAGCATCATTGCCCGTGCGGCGGAAAAAATTCGCCTGGGACGAGCTGCGCGCCTGCCGTAGCCAGCCCAAAAACCCCCTATCCTCCTACTGTATGGCAAGGCTTGCCGCCAGCAGGAAAGACAGGGGATTTTTGTTTTCGGCTGTGTTTGCCATTCACCGGGCGGGATAGTCTTCGAGCCTCAGCGCATCGCTGTCGTCGTTTCTTCGCGAGCGTGCTTTTGGTCAGGCTTCCTGCGGTTTTCCGTGCACTTCGGCGGGGGGAAATCGGCTGCGGATAAACCCCGCTGTGGTATAATGAGAGCATCTTGGAATTAAAGGAGCTAGGGAATGGCAGAAGAATGGTTTGAACGCAGCTTTCGCGAAGATTACGTACTTGTGTATCGGCATCGGGACGATTCGGCGGCCGACAGCGAGATCGCCAATCTGCTCGAGCGATTGCCGGTAAAGAGCACGGGGCGCGTACTTGATCTTTGCTGTGGGAGCGGGCGGCATTCGCGTGCGCTGGCTCGCAGAGGATACGAAGTCGTAGGTGTCGACCTGTCCCCCGTGCTGCTGCAGCTTGCGGAAGAGCAGAACACCTATCCACAGCTCAGCTTCGCTCGCTGCGACATGCGCCATATTCCGTATCGGGACGAATTTGACATCGTAGTCAACCTGTTCACCAGCTTTGGCTATTTTTCGTCCGATGAGGAAAACGCGCAGGTCGTCCGCAATATGGCGCAGGCATTGAAGGTGAACGGGGAAGTCGTCATCGACTATTTGAACCCCGCCTACGTGAAGCAGCATCTTGTCCCGCACTCCACCAAAGAGGTCAGCGGGATGCTGATCGAGGAGAAGCGCTGGATCGAGGACGAGGCGGTAAAAAAGCGGATTTTGATTCGAGACGATCCCGCCGCACAGTCGAGGGAGTACTTGGAGCAGGTTCGGCTTTTCTCCGTGGAACAGATGACGGCCATGCTGGAGCTGGCCGGATTCGGACAAATTCAGGTATTCGGCAATTACCAATTTGAACCGTATATAGCCAGTCAATCGCCGCGCATGATTTTTTACGCGATCAAGCAATAGGTAGCGCGGATAAGCGTGACTAACCTTTCTGTCTGCTGAATATGATGGTGTTACCACCGATTCATCGGACAAAAGGGGGGCGATGTGAGTGAGCAAGCTGTCTTTGGAACAGGTCAAACTGTATTTGAGCAAGGTTCCGGGCTGGAAGCTGGTAGAAGACAGGATGGCGCTGTCTCGCACATATCACTGTAGAGACTTTGCCACGGCTGTGAGCTTTGTAAACCGTGTGGCGGAAATGCTTGAGCATGACAGTCAGCATGTCGAGATTCACCTGTCTGGCGGAACTGTGACGTTTACGCTCGCGACCCGCGAGGCAAAAGGGCTGACGGGCAAAGATTTTGCCCTCGCCCAGACGATCAGCAAAGTAAGCTAGCGTCAGGAAACAGCCGCTTCGGTTTGGGAAGCGGTTTTTCTTTTGGCTTTTCCGCTGCACTTTGCTATGATGGGCAGTAATGATATTTTTTCGGAGGGATTGACAATGGAAATTCAACAGCACGAACAGCTTTTGCGCCTGCTTGCGGACGAGTTTGCCAAGCAAACGCTGTCTGTCACTTTTACGCAATGGGACACGGAAAGCGAAGACGATGAAGAAGTCGCGCAGTTTCAGGGACAACTGACAGAAGTGAAGCTCACCGACAACGAATTTGACGAAAAAGACCTGTTGCTGCTGTTTGTGGCAGCGGACGAGGAAAGCGTGGAAATTTTGATGGAAATTCCCGGAGAAGAAGTGGATCTCGCCACCTATGCAGACGGAAAACTGAACATTTTCGGTACGGAAGCGGAGATCGTCCTGGAAAAATGAACAGGAAGCCATCCTATCGCTACGTCGGAACACCCGATCCGATGAGTGAAAAAGAAGTGTACAGTTGCGAAAAGTACATGAAAAAAAACAGGCATGCGATGATAAAGGCAGGGCGGTACATGGTGGACGTACCCGCTCTGCTCGCTTTGTTTCACCTGGACTGCTGGAATTGCCGGGCGGTTCACCGCGAGACTTGCTGCGAAGGCGGCCAGCCATACGCCGTCGAGGAATGGCAAATCCCGCTGCTGGAAAAACAGGTTCCGGCGATCGCTGCCCGTTTGCAGACAGCAGGCGAGCGGGAAAACTGGGAGCGCTACGGCGTGTGGGACCGGGGACAGTTGCCAGGCACGATTCGTATGCGGCATGGCAACTGTCTGTTTTATCAGGAAAACAACGGCCGCTTCGGCTGTGCGATCCACGCCTACGCGGAAGAGGCAGGGCACGATGTCCTGCCGCTCAAGCCGTTCAGTTGCCAGTTGTACCCGCTGGATTTGATTGATACGGGCCAGGAAATTTTGTTGACTGCCGTGACCAAAGAGACGTCGTCCTTTTCCCGCTGGGGAACGGACTATTTGGAGCAGTTTTACTGCGCGAACCGGGAGCGCAGGATGCTGGCTGCGCACATCGACGAAAACTGGTTCGCGCTCGATGGCTACCGCCCCGCCTACGAATGGAACGTGCCGATGCTGCGCTATTTTTTGCAGGAGGAGGCGGATACCGTGCTGGACCGCCTGCGCGAGCGCAGCCATATGACAACTGTCAGTATGTAATTGGAACAGCGGATGCCTTGTGATATGATGGGGGAGCATGAACATGATTGACAAAGGAGCAACAGTGATGAACGTCAAGACTACACAAGAATCCCGCACGATCCAGGCATCCTTGGTTCAACCGTCCGATACGAATTACCACGGGACCATCTTCGGCGGGACGATGATGGCCTATATAGATGAGGTAGCGGCAATCGCTGCCATGCGGCATTCGCGCCGCCCGGTCGTGACTGCTTCCATAGACTCCATCGATTTTTTGGCACCCGTAAAAATGGGGCATTCGATCTGCCTGGAAGCGTTTGTCTCCTCGACAGGGCGCACGTCCATGGAGGTCTTTGTGAAAATCGTCTCGGAAAACCTGCAAACAGGGGAACGAGTCCTGACTGCCACTTCGTTTTTGACTTTTGTCGCGCTCGATGAAGCGGGCAATCCTACCGAGGTTCCGGCCATCGTTCCGGAAACCGAGGAAGAGAAAAGGTTGATGGCTACTGCCGAGGAGCGCAAAAAAATGCGCAAGGAACGGAAAGACAGCCTGCAAGCGTTTGTCAGCCAGTTAAACATCGAAAAAACAATCTGATGTTCGTTTGGTTTCACCCTGAGCGACAGTTCGCTCAGGGCCTTTTCTACATAGAGGCGCGAGGAGGAATCGACAATGAAGTACCGCAGATTAGGGAAAACGGAACTGACTGTTTCGGTCATTGGCGTAGGGACGTGGCAATTTGGCGGAGAGTGGGGGCAAGACTTTTCGCAGCAAGAAGTCGACCAGATTCTGGACAAGGCGCACGAGCTGGGGATCAACCTGATCGACACCGCAGAGTGCTACGGCGATCATCTGTCCGAGAAGCTGATCGGGGGCTATTTGAAAAAGAGCCGCCGCGCCGATTGGATCATCGCGACGAAGTTCGGCCACCATTTCCACGACAAGTTTTCGCGGACGAACGAGTACGGGGCTGCCGCTGTGCAGGAGCAACTGGAAAAATCGCTGCGGGCTTTGCAGACCGACTACATCGACCTGTACCAGTTCCATTCCGGGCCAGACGAAGCGTTTGACAACGACGAGCTGTGGACGTATCTGGACAAGCAGGTGCAGGCAGGGAAGATTCGCCATCTGGGGTTGTCGATTGCCAAAAACGACAACATGCATCAGGTGGGCGGAGCTTCCCGCGTCAACGCGCAGACGATCCAGGTCGTCTACAACCGGCTGGATCGCAAGCCGGAGGAAGCGGTGTTTGCGTCGTGCGCGGAGCAGGATTTGGGCGTGCTCGCACGCGTGCCGCTGGCGAGCGGTTATTTGAGCGGAAAATACAAGCCAGGAGCCGTGTTCGCCGGAAACGATGTGCGCCACCGCCACGATCCGCAGCACGTCGCCCGCCTGCTCGAAGAGGTTGCCAAAATCAAGGAAAGCGAAGTGCCGGAGGGCGTGGACATGGCGCAGTGGGCGCTGGCGTGGTGCCTGAAGCACCCGGCCGTCACGACGGTCATCCCGGGCAGCAAAAGCCCGGCACAGGTGGAGGCAAACGCCAAAGCCGCTGCCTTCGCAAGCGACGATCACCCGCAAGCGCGGGTCAAATAGCGAAAAGAGGAGCCGACAGATCGCGCCGGCTCCTCTTTTTTTTGTACATAAGTGCCACAAAGGCGTCGCCAAGGGTTTGGCGCAGCCAAGTTTTCTAACCGATCAGTCAGTCCAGAAAGCGAGCCTTGATCTCGGGAGTAGGCAGCATGCACTGTTCCTGTTTGCCAAACCAGCGGTAACGGTTTTTGGCCACCCAATCGTAGGTGAAATCGCGGACGGGACGGGGGAACAGACGGCCGAGGTAGTAGCACAGCGGCCAGGCCCCGGACAGCTTGCGCGCCACTCGCAAAATCGCGTCTGACTTGGTGTATAAGCGTCCATGGGCAATCAGGACGACAGATGACAGCCCGCTTTCGGCATACGAATAGCGGGACAAAATTTGCTGCGCTTTTTCCGACTGCAAAGAAGCGAAGTGAATGCTGCCGGAAGGATCGCGCTTGAGGATGAATTGAACGGCGCTGTTGCACAAATGGCAAACACCGTCGAACAACAAAAGATAGTCAGGGTGTTGCAGCGGCTCAGATGCTGGCTTCATCAGGCAGCCCTCCATGCTCTACAGCGAATCGAATGGTCGTGCGGTCGTGCCACCTTCGCTTTCATCATAGCAGAGAAGGGAGGGCTTTCCCAGCGCGGATAACTAGAGAATGACAAGCGCTCCTTTTTGAATCAGTTCCTCTGCTTTCACCAGGTCGGGGTACATTTCCCGGTCCTCGTGCAGACGGGGAATGACGCGGCGCAGCTCTTCGTAAGCTTTTTTCGTGCCTGCGCCCAGCTCTCCATTCCCGAAGTCGATCGCCTGTGCTGCCGCCAAATATTCGATGGCGAGCACCTTTGTCACGTTGGAAATGACCGTGCGCAGCTTGCGGGCGGCGGTTGTCCCCATGCTGACGTGGTCCTCCTGGTTTGCCGAGGACGGGATGGAATCGACGGACGCAGGATGGCACAGCACTTTGTTTTCCGAGACGATGGAAGCGGCTACATATTGCGTAATCATAAAACCGGAATGAAGACCTCCGTTTTCGGTCAAAAATCCGGGCAGGCCGCTAAGCTGCGGGTTGACGAGCCGCTCTGTGCGGCGCTCGGAGATGTTGGCCAGCTCTGCCATGGCGATCGCCAAAAAATCGGCGGCAAAGGCCATCGGCTGCCCGTGGAAGTTTCCGCCGGAGATGACATCGCCTGTTTCCGTGAACAGGATCGGGTTGTCGGTCACGCTGTTGCACTCCCGGGTGACCGTCGCCCAGACGTATTCCAGCGTATCGCGTGTCGCTCCGTGGACTTGCGGGAGGCAGCGCAGACTGTAAGGGTCCTGGACGCGCAGCTCGCCCTGCTGCGAGGTTCTTTCGCTGCCGGACAGGTGCGCGAGCAGTCGTCTCGCCGATTCCTGCTGTCCGGGATGCGGGCGGACGAGGTGCAGTTGCGGATCAAACGCTTTCGGTATGCCGCGCAACGCTTCAATCGTCATCGACGCGATCAGCTCCGCGCTTTCCAGGACGACGCGCGAATCGTACAAGGCCAGGCAGAGCAGGGCGGTCATCGCCTGCGTGCCGTTAATCAGGGCCAGACCTTCTTTGGCCTGCAGGCGAATCGGGGAGAGCCCGACTGCTTTGAGCGCCGCTTCTCCGCTCATCCGCTGTCCATTGACGATCGCTTCGCCCTTGCCGAGCATGACGAGGACCATGTGCGCGAGCGGAGCCAAATCGCCGCTGGCGCCGAGCGAGCCTTGCTGGGGAATGACCGGATGGACGCCGCGGTTGCACAGCTCGGCCAGGTGCAGCAGCGTTTCTTCCCGGATGCCGGAATAGCCTTTTGCCAGCGCATTGATTCGCAACGCCATCATGGCGCGGACGACTTCCACCGGATAAGGCTCTCCCATTCCGCAGGCGTGGCTCATAATCAAGTTTTCCTGCAGCTTGCTGACATCTTCGCCCTGAATCATGACATCGGAAAATTTGCCGAAGCCTGTGGTGATGCCGTAGACGACTTTTTGCTCCTGGAGCATCTCTTCGACCATCGCCCGGGAGCGGCGCACATTTTCCAGCGCCTCGGGGGTCAATTCGATGCGGTGAGCGTCCCTGGCAATCCGGACGACGTCTTCAATGCGCAGGCGATTCCCATTCATATGGATGACGCTTGCTTGCTGATTCATGGATAGTTTCCTCCTTTAACAGAGCAGAGAACGAAAAGAGCGAGGGGTTAGGATACTAGATCCTAACCCCTCGCTCCTGGGTTCTATGTGATTGGATGAAACGCGTAAGCCCGATTGGAGGCCGCATACGTCTTTCCTCACTTTCGCTCTACAACTGTCAGATAATTTTCGTTATTAGTATTATTGTAACGGAAGTGAGCGCGCAGTCAAGATCAAGATTGGCACGGCTCCTTCCCTATAGTGGAAAAAACGGGCTCAATCCATTTTTGGAAACTGGGCGATTGTCGTTTCTTGAGCGGGATAAATGTCATACCATGTACTGTGTTATTTCATC
Source organism: Brevibacillus sp. YAE8 (assembly GCF_057543335.1). Taxonomy (NCBI): domain Bacteria; kingdom Bacillati; phylum Bacillota; class Bacilli; order Caryophanales; family Paenibacillaceae; genus Brevibacillus; species Brevibacillus sp. YAE8. Next base: position 424,918 of record NZ_BAAIYG010000003.1, on the reverse strand, counting down.
AGAAAGGACGTGTTCATTTCCGTGGAAAAGCGACGCAAGATGCCGCCTGTGCCTCCATCGTCCCCAAGGCGTCCCAAAGAAATGCCAAAGCCGCCTTCCTCGATAATGCCGTTGCCGTCACCGATTGTACCGTCTCCTAACGTACCATCGCCAAACGTACCGTCACCGTCGAAGCCGAAAGCGCCGCAAAGCTCGGAGAATCCGCAGCACAACATCCCGGCACGCCCGATGCCGCAACGGCCGAACGTGCCATCTCCTAACCAGATTATGCCGAATACGCCAAACCCGATGCCGCCAAAACCGATGCCGTCCAATCCGATGCCGCCAAACCGGATGCCAGCCAACCCGATGCCGCCGAACCGGATGCCAGCTAACCCGATGCCGCCGAACCGGATGCCAGCCAATCCGATGCCGCCAAACCGGATGCCGTCCAATCAAATGCCGCCAAATCGGAGGCCAGCCAACCCAATGCCGCCAAACCGCAGACCGAATCCGATGCCGCCGAACGTCATGCCGAACCGGCGTCCACCAAATGCTTCGCCAAACATGAGGCCGCCGTCAGCGGAAAACGTCCGGCCAGGCTCGGAAATCGAACTGTATTTGTTCAAGTTCCATTTCCATATGGACCGGATGCAGTATTTCCGTCACAAATGCGAGCAATACCGGGATCACCGCCGGAAATACAGCGAATACCGCAGACATTACAAACACCATCAACGGAGAATGAAGCATTATCACGACCGTTGCCAAGTTTGGCATCATAGGGGCAGCAGCTCTGGCGGACGCAGCAGCTCATCGTCTTACGGACATAGAAGCTCCTCCTCCGGACATGGCTGCGACTGTGGTTGCAGTTGCGATTAACGAGCAAGCAAAAAAAGGACGCCTGTTTTCGCGTAGGCGTCCTTTTGGCTGTTTGGCTGGCGGCAAAAGCGAATTGGTTTTCCTGCCGGGGCGATCAAGGGGCAGCGGCAAACGCCTCGACCTCAACCCCGCGTTTTTTCAGATGTTGCCGCAGAGTCAGCAGCGCATCGTCTTTGTTTTTGCATTCCAGCACAATATCGACATGGTAATCGGCGAGAGCGCTGGCAAAAGCGATAAATTCGTCCGGATCGATATTGTCCGCATGGGAGCGAAAGTCTTTGGCTGATTTCGGCGAGGACATGTGCATTTTCGGGATGCGCTTCCCCCACGTCTGGATGATGCGCGGAAGATACTCTGTCCATTCCTCGCCGTCCGAATGGCAATGGTGGTGATGGATGTCGAACACCATCGGCACACCGATCCGCTCGCACAGCTCCAACACCTCGCGCATGGTGAAGGACGTGTCGTCATTCTCCACGACCAGTCGCCGCTTGACCAGCTCGGGCAGTCGCTCAAAGTTCGCCGCAAATCGTTCCAGGGAAGTGACCTTGTCCTCGAACACACCGCCGACATGCGTGACCAGCACCGAATTGTCGTCCAATCCAAGCAGATCAAACACTTTGGCGTGATACGAAAAATCCGCTATCGCCGCCTCGACCACGGATGGCTTGTCGCTGTTCAAAATGCTGAAGTGGCCGGGGTGCGCTGTCAGGCGAATGCCGTTGTTGCGGATGAATGTGCCTGTCTTCTGAAAGTCCCAGGAAAATTCTTTGGCCCAGTCCCAGTCTGCCGCGACCGGGTGCGTAGCCAGCGGCACAAATTCCGAGGGGAGGCGATACAAAAAAATGCGGTTTTCCACGTTGTAGGCGAGCAAATCCATCAGGTTGAAAAAATTCGTCTGCAACACTTGCCGCAGCTTTTTCAGGCGCGCCTGCGGCTCCAGTTTATTGATTTGCGCAACGGTCGTCTTTTTGTTCGGATTGTTTTTCAGCTTGACGCTGATGCAGGCATAGCCCAAACGGATCAAGGAAATCACCCCTGGGATCGTCGTCACCACGTAGTATCCCCAAAAACAGCAGCGGCGTGTGATATGAAAACTTCCCAGTTGCGCGCATGAAGCTGAGCAAACAGGCAGGGCGCCTGCGTACACCCTTTTTCGATCGGCATGTTTCCTTTCCGTACGGCCACCCGCCTGCAACGGACAAGCATCAGGTGCGATGGATTGCCGCAGCGACACGGTAAATGCTTGGGCAACGGGCCGCCGCGACTCATAAGCCAAAGCCCTCGGAGAAAAGCTACTGGTAGAAACGAACGATAAACCGTAAAGGAGCGAAGCGTGATGAGCAAAAGCAAAAGCGTGAGAACGTTACTCGTCATCGGAACCGTTCTGCTTCACCTGACTTCCCCAGCTCTCGCCAGACAAGCGGCGGAACCGGGCCAGATGATGCAGCAAGCGGCGCGGCAACAGGCGGAGAGCGAGCACAATCGCTACGAAGTGGCAGGCATTACCGACCCGGTTGCCTTTGAAGCTTTTTTCCACAAGCTTCAGGAGGCGGTGAAGGCCGGGAACAAAGCACAAGTCGCAAGAATGGTCCAGTATCCGCTGCGCATAAACAAGGACGGGGGCAGCCGCTACGTGCAAAATGAGCAGCAGTTCCTCGCGGAGTACGACGAGATTGTCACACCGAAGGTCAAGGAAGCTTTGCTCGCCCAAAACGTCCGTGAGACGTTCGTCAACGCCCAAGGCGTGATGGTGGGCAACGGTGAACTGTGGCTGGGCCAAAGCGGCGGCAAGTACGTGTGGTTTGCCGTCAATTTGTAGGAAGCGGGGCAGGGCTTTTCTGCGGAAAAGCCATAAAGGACGCTGTTCAAAAATTTTTATTGCGTTTTATGTATATTTTACGTGGACATTATAGATAGAAAATTCTAAAATAACTAATAAATAGACAGGGATCGAGGTGGATTCGACAAAAAATGTCCTTCTGAAATGGACATTTGTAATTTTGGCTCACACGTGATAGAATTCACGGAAAGCCAATTTGTTTAATGAAACTTAACTGAACGTAAAGCTAGAGAGAAAAGGAGTGGACACAGTGAGTTTGGATACGAAGCGATTGGCGGACGAATTGGCAGAACAGGTCGTTGCCTGGCGCAGACATTTGCACCAGCATCCCGAACTGTCGTTTGAAGAAGAACAGACGTCTCAATATGTGTATGAAAAATTGCAATCTTTCGGAAAATTGGAATTGTCCCGTCCGACGAAAACGAGCGTGGTTGCTCGCCTGATCGGCTCCCAGCCGGGAAAAGTGCTCGGCATGCGCGCCGACATGGACGCCCTGCCGATTCACGAAGAAAACGATGTGCCTTACGCATCCGGCAAAGCGGGCGTGATGCACGCTTGCGGGCACGACGGGCACACCGCGATGCTGCTTGGGGCGGCGAAAATATTGTCGCAGTACAAAGACCGCATCAAAGGGGAAGTGCGATTTTTCTTCCAGCACGCAGAGGAGCTTCCGCCGGGCGGCGCGGTCGAGATTGTCCGGGCAGGAGCGGCGGACGGTCTGGATTCGATTATCGGGATTCACCTCGCTTCTTACATGCCAGTCGGAAAATTCGGAGTTTTATACGGGGCGCTCACCTCTTCCACAGACCGTTTTGATGTGAAAATCCAGGGCAAGGGCGGACACTCCTCCCAGCCGGAGTCGGCGATCGATCCGGTCGTCATCGGCGCGCAAGTCATCACCGCTTTGCAGCAAATCGTCTCCCGCAATGTCAGCGCGTTGGACAAGGTCGTCCTCTCCGTGACGATGTTGAACGCAGGCACGGCCTACAACATCATTCCAGATACGCTGACGCTGACAGGCTCGACCCGCTGCTTTAACGCGACAATTCGCGAAAATCTGCCGGTCTGGATTGAGCGGATTGTCAAAGGGATTACCGAAGCACATGGGGCCGGCTACGAGTTCTCGTTCTCTCACGGCTACACCTCCGTCGTCAACGACGAGCAAGTGACCAGGCTGATGGAGGACATCATTCGCGAGCGCTGGGGCGAGGAAGACATTATGTACATCGACCCGCTGATGCCGGGCGAGGATTTCTCCGAATACTTGAAAAAGGCGCCAGGCTGCTTCATCCAGTTGGGAGCGGGCAATCCGGAGAAAGGCTTTGTTTACCCGCATCACCACCCACGCTTTGATTTTGATGAAGACGCATTGGCTCGCGGCGTCGAATTGTTCGTTCGGGCAGCGCAAAAGGTAGTCATCGAATAGCAGACAGAAACAAGACCGAACAGGGGGATCCTTATGACTGAGGGACGCGTGAATGTGTACAAGCTGCATTTCCTGGTGCTTGTACTGGTAGCCTTGACAGAGTTTATCGGCACGAAAAAAATCAATATCGGCATCGGCGTCATCGCCTTGTTCCCGATGCTGTACGCACTCGTTATCGGCGGTGTCATTAGCTGGCCTTCATTCAAGTTTTTGAAAGAAAAAGATATGAATGTCGCGGCAAACATTTTGGGCGTTTCTTTTCTGATCTTCGTATGTAAGCTCGGCGCCAACATTGGTCCAGAGCTGCCCAAGCTGTTTGGAGCGGGCGTATCGCTGCTCGTCCAGGAGGTAGGCCACATCGTCGGAACGATCATTTTGGGCTTGCCAGTGGCGCTTTTGCTCGGTCTGAAGCGCGAATCAATCGGGGCTACCTATTCCCTCGACCGCGAGCCTAACCTGGCGATTATCGTGGACAAGTTCGGGGCAAGCTCGCCGGAAGCGCGCGGCGCACTGGGCGTTTACATTTGCGGTACTTTGTTTGGCGCGATTTTCATGTCGTTGCTCGCAAGTATCCTCGGCAGCAGCGGACTGTTCCATCCGATTTCGCTCGCGATGGGCGCAGCGGTTGGTTCAGGGAGCATGATGGCGGCAGCGACAGGCTCGCTCGCCGTAATTTTCCCGGAAGCGCAAAAAGACATCGCCTTCTACTCGGGGGCGGCGAACTTGATGATGAGCATTATCGGTACCTATGTATGCATTTTCGTCTCCTTGCCGCTCACGCAGCGGCTGTACGCATGGCTGGAGCCGATCATCGGCCGCAAAAACGCTTCTTCTGACACAGAAGGGGGGAAAAGAAGCGCATGAATCAAATTTTGACGATTCTCATCATTGGCGCAATCTCACTCATCGGTAACTGGATCGGCTATGGCGTGCCGATCATGGAATCGTTGCCAGGCATTGTGCTTCTCGCGGTCATCACCTTGATCGGGATGGGCTTTACGAAAATTTTGCCGTTCAAATCCCCGGTGATTGTCTGGATTTCTCTGTTTGCCATGTTGGCTACTTCTCCTTTCTTCCCAGGAAGCGAGTACACGGCAGCATCGATTGCCAAAATCAACCTGCTGGCGCTCGCGACACCGATTCTCGCATACGCCGGTCTGTCGCTTGGAAAAGACATTCATCTGTTCAAGCAGTTGAGCTGGCGGATCGTAGTCGTATCCCTCGTCGTTTTCACAGGGACGTTCCTGTTCGCAACCTTGTTCGCGGAGATCGTGTTCAAGATTCAAGGAAAGTTTTAAGCAATCCGCATTAGCGAAACAAACCTTCGTGGCTCGCAACTTGCCGCGAAGGTTTTTTCGCATCGCCTCCGGGTGTACAAAAGAATTGATCGATCAGGAATGGACAGTTATACTCTTAATAATCAGAAAGATTACGGCTTCCGACAAAGTAAGACAGGAGTGGAGAGAGCAAATGATTATTGATGTGAACCAAGTCATGTGGCAAAGAGACGAAACGGTCATTTTGCGCGACGTTAACTGGCAGGTGCAAGAAAACGAGCACTGGTGCCTGGTCGGACTGAACGGCTCCGGCAAAACGAGCCTGCTGAAAATCATCTGTGGCTACACTTGGCCGACAAAGGGGCAGGTCAGCGTCCTCGGAAATGTGTACGGAACGGTCGATTTGCGCGAAGTAAGAAAATCGATCGGCTGGGTCAGCACGGCTTTGATCGCACAGCTTCACGAGCACGAGACGGCCTTTCGCGTCATTTTGAGCGGGAGAGAAGCGACGATTGGCCTGTACGCGGTTCCGGCGGAGAAAGATGTGCAAAAAGCGTCCGAACTGCTCGAAACATTCGGCTGCACGGAGCTGCGGGACAGGCCGTTCGGAGCGCTTTCGCAAGGAGAGCGGCAAAAGGTGCTGATTGCGCGGGCGTTGATGGCGTCCCCCCGGCTGCTCATTTTGGACGAGCCATGTACGGGACTGGATTTGCTGGCACGAGAGCAGCTTTTGTCGATGATCGAGCAAATTGCCAAGCAGCCGGACGGGCCGACATTGCTGTACGTCACTCATCATATCGAGGAAATTTTGCCGTGCTTTACCCACACGCTGCTGTTGAAGGCGGGGGAGGTCGAGCGGGCGGGAAAAACGGACGAGGTGCTGACGGCAGACGGATTGACCCGCTTTTTTGGGGTTCCGGTCAACATTGCGCGGTCGCAGGGACGCTCCTGGGTCAGCCTCGGGGAAGCGGCATCGGTGCTTTAACAGCCGATCTTTTGGCAAGAGTCGGCAAGGTCGTGTAACATTGTGTATAATAACAGTATGAATAGAAACTGGGAGGAGAGGAGAGATGGAGGCATGAACAACGTGATTGCACCAATCACAGACTCCACCTGGGCGATCATCACCTACGAGGATGCGTGGCAGAGCTACGTGAACAGCTACGTGGTCAAACAAGGTGAATCGTTTGCTGTTATCGATTCCCACTTGCGCAAGCAGCGGACGTACTTTCAGCAGGCGCTGGAGGGAATCGGTGCCAAGCCGGAGCGGATTGAATACGTTTACTTTACCCATCGGCACGCGGACCATATCGGGAATGCCGACATGTTTCCTTCCCGAAACAACTGGATTCATCTCGACGATTACTACGAGCTGGACGATTTCTCTCAGACGCTGTTCGGGCACACCTTCACGGGGAGCGGCGGAGATCTACCGTCGTTGCGTTTTCGGCAATTGTCCTTTCATACGGAAGGGTCCGTGGCGTTTTTCGACCCGCAGAGCAAAATTTGTTTTGTCGGCGACCACATCTGCTTTGATAAAGCCGAGCTGGGTCAGATCGTCGGAAAAGAAAGCGAGTGCCGGGCGGCGTACAAGGCGCATATAAAAAGCTGGGCCATCGACGAGCCTGATCGCGTCCCGGAGTACGTGGAGGGGCTGGAAGCGTTGCTTGACTGGCCGATCGAATTTTTGGCGACGGGACACGGTCCCATCCTGCAAGGCGACATCCCCGACTTTTTGCAGGAGCTGATCGCGATTTTACGTCCGTAACTTTTTTCTGCAAAAGAAAAGACTTGTGCACCGGAAAAACGGGCGACACAAGTCTTTTGGCATTACGCGTGCGGGTGAATCAAGCGCGATTATTCCTTTGCTTGCTCCACCAGAACCGGGTCCATGATCTGGACGTTGTACTTTTTCTTCATTTGCTCCAGCCACTCGTCCGAGTGCTTGCGTCTGTTGCGCTCTAGCAGCTTCTCGGCGATCTCGGGACGAGCTTCTTCATACGTTTTTCCGAGCTTTTCTTTATTTTTCTCGTAGTACTCCTTGATTTGCTCCTCTGTTACCGGGAATGCCTTTTCAAACACTTTGTCGCGCAAAAGGAGCATGCCGAACCGCTCGCGGAGCTCTTTTTCATTCATTTTTCGTTCCTGCAAATACTCCTGGAACTTCTCCGGTGTTTTCAATTTATCCTTGATCGGATTGATCTTCGCGTCAATCTCCTGCTCGGTCACTTTGATGCCTTGGGCGGCGGCTTCCTGCTTGCACAGTTCAATGGCAATCAGGTCGGTCACGACTTTGGCGCCAGCCTCTTTTTTCATCTGCTCATAGAGCGCGGTTTGCGAGATCGCGGTGTTGCCGACTGTCGCGACTGCACTTGTATGGGCGGCGGCAGAATCTTTTGCCTGCGATACGCCGATCACAGCCAGTCCTGTCAGGAGGACGGCGACTGTCAGGATGGAAATGTCAAACTTTTTCATTTCAAGAAACCTCTCTTTCTGGCCTACATCTGTTGAAATAGTATAGAGCAGCGATACGGAAGAAAAATGGAACGGCTTTTACGAGAATGCCACATTTTCCTGCCCGATATGCCCGTTTTCTGGAAGCAGGCGGCAATAATAAACCGCACACCAGAAAAATCATGTGCGGTGTCATTTGGATTGGAAAGCAGGCGGATATTTAGCTGACGTGAGTCGAAGCCTTTTGCCATTCCTCCAGGCGTTTTTCCAGCTCGGAGCGGTTGAAGTGCAAAGAGCTGGCCGATTTGTTCAGCAACTGGCGGAGATAGGTCAAGGCGTGCTCGTAGTTGCCCTTGGCCGCTTCGATTTCAGCGAGGCAAAACAGCTTCCACTCCTTGGCAGAGCGCTTGGTGGCAATCAGTTGATAAGCTTCGAGTGCGCTTTCGATTTCGCCCAGTCGAGCGTGCGAGCAGGCGATGAGCGCGAGCGAATCCGTCATCCCTTGGTCGCGCTGGTAAATGCGGAAAGCGACTTCCAGCGATTCGTTGTAACGGCCGGACGAGTAGTAGACGATCGCCAGGTTGTAAAACAGGTAGTGAATCATGGCCTGATTGAACAGAGAAGGGCGTTCCTTGCAGACGTTGATGCCCGAAACAATGTACTTTTCAGCCAGTTCGTAATTGCCGATCATGATTTCGTGTGTCGATTTATCGAGCATGGCTACCGCACGCGAACGGTTTTTTCGGTAGGATGCCTCCAACCAGCTAAGCCGTACATCCAATCGGCGCTTGTACAGATTCGCCATATATTGAAAACGGAAGGGCCAGTGCAGGCGAATGAACATGACCAGCAGCACGGCAGCTAATCCCGCCAGTGTTGAAGTCAGATTAAGACTCAAATACTCCACGTAATGACACCCTCTCTTTTTGCGCTGCCTCTATTCCCCCATCTTAGCACAGAACCTGTCCGCGTGACAGACCATTCCCTTTATTTCGTCAATGGCAAAGTCTTTACAGCTTTCGGCCCTTGAAGCGGCTGGGCTTTGACGAAGTCGTCGGAAACGGTGTAGAGCGTCTGGTCAATCGTCAGGATTCGCTTGATGTTTTTTGTGCTTTCGTACCAGCCTTCCCCTGCCTTGTCTCTGTCTGCTTGCTCCAGATGTGTAATTTTGTCCGTCAACGTAAAGCCTTTTTCCAGATCGAGCCGGTAGACGTACGCGCCCTGGAACGTGAAGTGGCCGTAGCCGCGAATGTCCTGCTTCGCCTTTTGTTCCTCGGTCCATTCGTAGACGGTGACCGGGAAGGCGAGCAGCCCTTTTTCCTTGGAAAACAACAAAGCTTTATGGTTGCGCAACAGCTCGGAGTCTGTTCCGCGGTCGCCGATGACGGTTTTGAACTTTTCTTTCGGCTTGGTCACGTCGCTGACGTCGAACAGCGCGATTTTCATGCCCTGGTAAAAAGCCATGTCCTTGTCTGACTCTGCTTCCTTGCCGAATCCGATGATGTGGTTCTCGTCATACGGATGGAGGTAATCGCTGTAGCCCGGAATTTTCAGCGCTCCCAAAATACGCGGGGCAGCAGGCTTTGCCAAATCGAGCACGAACAGAGGGTCTACGTTGCGGAACGTCACCATGTAGGCGCGTTTCCCCATGAAGCGGACGGAGTAGATACGTTCGGTCGGAGCGATGCCTTCCAGCTTGCCGTGGATTCCGAGCGTGCTGTCAAGGACGTACACGTTGTTTTGCGAAGTGCCGGAATCGGTGCGCCACATGTTTCCGCTCGTCGTCGCGATCCGCAAGTAGCCGTCGTGTTCGTCCAGGGAAAACTGGTTGAGAATCTGGCCCGGCACGCTGCCTTTTGCCGAAAAGGCGATCTTGCCGTCGTTCATGCCGAAGCGGTAGATCGTCGTGTCCGTCGCAAGCGGCGGGGGGGCAAACGAAGGGGCAAGTGACTCGCCTTGCTTCAGCTTGATCGGCTCCGCTTTATGCTCGGTTACCGCTACGTACAGATTGGTCGGGGAGGCGTAAATGTTTTCCCCTGCGCCCAAATAAGTGGAAAGCGACAGCTTTTGTTTAGGCTCGTCGAGATTGACGCCTGCCACCATCAGGTAGTTCGGCTGCAAGCTTTCCGGAAAATAGCGGATGTCGCTGTACGGAACGGTTTGATACTGCTCGCCGAAGGCACTGTCGCGATAGGCAGGGCCAGGCAGCTCCGTTTTTTCCTGCAAAATCCGGTAAGTGTCGATGTAGTGATTGGCCGTCAAATACAGGCTGGAACCGATTTTGCGGGACGATAAATACTGGCCTTCCACTTCCAGTTGTCTGATGAGCCGCGGTTGCGCTTTGTCTTGGATGTCGTAGACGAGCGCTTTGACAAGCTGGTTGTGGCGGTAATACGGGATAGCGCGCTTCGAAGCGGGCAAAGGAGCCAACTCGACGCTGCTGTTCGCCTGGCCGATGACGATGAGTTTTTTGTCGTCGACGAACATCTCCAGCGGCGTGAACAGGCCGTCCTCATAGCTGATCCGGCTCGTCATGCGCATCTCCGAGGCCGGGTACGCTTTGACGATGCGCACTTCGCGACTCGTCGACTGGTACAGGTAGGTGCCATCCGTCTTGACGATGTCGGCTTCATCGACGCCTTGCACCTGCGTGTTCGTCGCAGAAAAATCCGGGGCTGCTGCGCTTTTGCCGGAATCCCTCGCTTCAAGGACAGCAGCCGCTGCGGGCATGCTCAACTCGGCTTCTGCCACGACGTAGTTGGTTTTCGCCTTTTTCAGCAGCTTCTTGAATTGCCCGTAGGAACCGACGACAGGCAATCCGTCTTGCTCTGAGGCTGTGACAGTCGGCTCGTTGAGCGAGCCTGGCGGAAGCAAAAACGGCAGAGCGCACAGCACGACGGCCGTAACGATAAGTCCCGCTGCTTTTTTCTTCATCTCGATCCCCTCGCATCTCGATCTTGGCAGGATGTGCATTCAGTTATAAGACGCAGAATGCTGCTTTAACGTTTCACATTGTCTTTGGTCAGCAATCTACGGACAGGGGGGAGAGCGTGTGCTATAATAATAGGCGGTTTAAGCTACCATTCACACTTACGTCAAAAGGGGCGTCATAGATGGAAAACTTGAAGCAAAGCATTCTGGAACTCATCACGGATACGTCAACAAACTTGCCGCCAGACGTGCGTCGCGCCGTCAATGCAGCAAAACTGAAAGAAGATTTGGGCACTCGTGCTGCGCTGTCCTTGTCCACCATCGCGCAAAACGTCGTGATGGCCGAGGAAAACGTCTCTCCGATCTGCCAAGATACGGGGATGCCGACCTTTGAGGTCAAAACTCCGGTTGGCGTCAACCAGCTCACGATCAAAAAAGCGATCAAGGAAGCGATTGTAGAGGCGACGAAAACAGGCAAGCTGCGTCCCAACTCCGTTGACTCCTTGACAGGGGCAAACAGCGGGGACAACCTGGGGCCAGGTACTCCGGTCATTCACTTCGAGCAATGGGAAGAGGATGAAATCGAAATCAAGCTGATCCTAAAAGGCGGCGGCTGTGAGAACAAGAACATTCAATACTCCCTGCCCTGTGAGCTGGAAGGTCTGGGCAAAGCGGGCCGCAACCTGGATGGCGTGCGCAAATGCATTTTGCATGCGGTCTACCAGGCACAAGGACAAGGCTGTAGCGCCGGCTTCATCGGCGTAGGCATCGGTGGCGACCGCACCTCCGGCTATGCGCTGGCGAAGCATCAACTGTTCCGCCCTGTGGACGATGTCAATCCGAACCCGGACCTGGCCGCGCTGGAAAACTACATTATGGAAACAGCGAACCAACTGGGAATCGGGACGATGGGCTTCGGCGGAAACTCGACCTTGCTCGGCTGTAAAGTGGGCGTGGAAAATCGCCTGCCCGCAAGCTTTTTCGTTTCCGTTGCCTACAACTGCTGGGCGTTCCGCCGTCAAGGTGTGCGTCTGAACGCCGAAACAGGCGAAATTCTCCGTTACTTGTACAAGGACGAGGAAGTCGCCATGGATTTGGCTCCGACCGCAGCCGCAAGCGAAGAAGGCGAAAGCCGTCGCGAGGTAGTGCTCGAAGCGCCCATTACGGAAGAGCAAATCCGCAGCCTGAAAGTGGGCGACGTCGTCATCATCAACGGCGAAATGCACACCGGACGCGATGCCCTGCACAGCTACCTGATGGATCACGACTGTCCTGTGGACCTCAATGGGGGGATCATCTACCATTGCGGTCCGGTCATGCTGAAGGATGAAGCGGGCGAGTGGCATGTAAAAGCGGCTGGACCGACGACTTCCATCCGCGAGGAACCGTACCAGGGCGACATTATCAAGAAATTCGGAATCCGTGCCGTTATCGGAAAAGGCGGAATGGGCGCAAAAACGTTGAAAGCGTTGAACGAGCACGGTGCTGTCTACCTGAATGCAATCGGTGGCGCGGCTCAGTACTATGCAGAGTGCCTGGAAAAAGTCGAAGGCGTGGACTTCCTGGAGTTCGGTATTCCCGAAGCGATGTGGCATTTGCGCGTAAAAGGCTTCGCCGCCATCGTGACGATGGACTCCCACGGCAACAGCTTGCATGCCGATGTCGAGAAATCGTCCCTGGAAAAATTGGCTCAGTTTGCCGAGCCGGTATTCAAATAAGGGAAACCGTATAGAAATAACGCAAAAGCCTCTGACATTATATGATGCCAGAGGCTTTTGAGCTGTAAACGAGTCATTCAAGCAATAACCCTTGTCCTGTGGTCATGAAAAAGCAGTAATAGCTTTTAGCATTAAACATGTGCTATTTGATATAATCAGCATAGATTATTGTTAAGGAGATTGCCATATGTACCCAATCTTAAATATTTCAGGGTGGCCCTTCGAAGATCTATACGTTTCGGGATCAAAAGAAAAGAGATGGTACAGATTTCCTGAGAGTTTTAAGCTAGGCTTATTCAAGCTTCCTGTTTCGCTGACAAGTAGTACATGGAAAATAGAAGGAGAATCTACTGGGGAAATGTGGGCTGAAAAAATTGCTTCCGAAATAGGCAAAATTCTGGGTTTTAGCACACATACTGTAGACATAGCTTGTGTTGCGGCTGACGACGAAATCGTAGGGCATTATGGGCTAGATATTTCGAAGTTGGATTCGGGAATGATTTACGGAGCACTTTGTCATTCCTTTCTTGTTGAAGGGGAGGAGAGTTTAGTTGAAGGTGCAGATATGATCATGGAATATGATTTTACATACAATCGGGACATTTTACGGGGAGAGTTTGAAGTTTACAGCTATGAGTTATTAGAGAAAATTTTTCGTAAATACAATTTTATAGAAGAACTGTATAAAATGATGGTTTTTGACACTTTAATAGGGAACACAGATCGACATCAAGATAATTTTGGAATCATAAGAAATGAAAAAACAAACGAGATACGGTTTTCTCCTTTTTACGATAATTCTTCTAGTTTAGGAAGAGAGTTACCTCAACATAAAATCATGCTAATGATGCGGGATAAACAAATGTTTGATGCATACTTATTTGGAAGGAAATCAAGTTCTTTAATCAAATGGGGAAACATTCAACAGCATGAGAAATTGAATATTTTTTCGTTGTTTCAAAAAATCAGGGAATGTACCCCTGAAATTAGTAAATATGTGTCGCGTATTGAACAACTTTCTGATAATTTGATAATCCAATTGCTTGAAAAAGTACCGGACGTAGTTATGACTGACCTTCAAAAGCAATTCGTTATACGCTTGTTAATAACTCGTCGAGACTATATGTTAAGGGAGTTTAGCCATGAAAATTAGTTTTAGTAAATTACTTCTAAACTGGAAAAGTCCAGTTTCAGGGAGAAATTTCCCAGTAGGAGTACTGCAAAAAAGGCTTGATAGCGGTCTGTACGTGTTTTCTTATAACATTTCAGTCGTTGAAGAGGCAAAGGCGGAAGGTTTCATTCCGTTTATCGGGATTAGTGATATCGAGTCAGTCTATGAAAGCAAGAAATTGTTTTCCGTTTTTGAAAGAAGACTTCCTAACACGAAACGAAATGATTTTCAAAAATTTTTGTCTGATAATGATTTGCAGGGTTCTGATGATGTGTATTGGGATTACTTATGTGTAACAAAAGGGAAATTGGCAACGGACTCGTTAACGTTCATGGAACCAATTGTTTATGAAAAGAATTATGTTTTATTTAGTTGTGAGGTTGCAGGCTGGTCATATACAAAATCTAAGAACAGGGATTTTCAACAGAAGGAGAACATTGAGTTTATTGTCAGAATAGACGATGTTAATCCTGAAGATTCGTCTGCAGTTGAATTTATTGACCAAGAAAATCATTATGAACGAGTGGGGTACATACCAAGACCGTTTAATCTGCTTTTTTATCGGTTGTTGAAACAAAAAATCAGTGTTTATTCAAAAGTTTACCACTTAGGAAAAGAAGATAACCGACCACATGTGCTTATTTATACCGAAGATATTGAAAGGGAAATAATCGAAAGGGAAACAGATTTGCAGTATTTAATTGAGTATCATGATTAGCACTGTTGTTCATTCTCACTCCTAAGCATTCTTGGGCGCCTTGCCGCTGCGCGCCTGCAACGGCGAATATACTGGGTGTTTACCTATCTTTGCAAAAATGGGTATTGGTTTATCTCCACTGTCTCCGGGCGGGCATAGGCTAGTAACGAACAAGAAACGATAGAGGGAGTGAGCTTCGTGAACTATACAGTCCGTGCGGGAGATACCCTGAACAGTATTGCCGCTCGCTTTGGCGTGCCCGTTCAGGAATTGATCCGCGTAAACAATATCGCCTATCCGTATTACATTTACGTCGGTCAAAACCTGTACATCCCGGTCACTGCCACGCCTGCTCCGACGAGTGATGTGGAACGGAGATTGACGCGCGTGGAAAATCGCGTGGATGCGCTGCGCGACGACTACACCAAAGTCGATGATCGCGTGGATCGCCTGGAAACACGCGTCAACCGCCTGGAGGCGCGCGTGACCCGTCTGGAACGCCTCGTGCCCGGCCCGGTGCCGACGCCTGCGCCAACCCCGCCCCCTCGACCGCGCCCGACTGCGACTCCACGCCCGCGCTAAGCCATTGGACGTCCGGCCATCCTTCCTTTTTGCAAAGGGCTAATAATTTTCCCGCTACGCCATCGCCTCTTGGCCCCGAACTGCATAAGGTAGTACTAGAGGATTACGAGGAGGTGCGGCCATGCTAGGGTTTAACGGCAAAAACGTCAGACACCATTTCATGGGCGTCTATGGAAAAGTGGTGCAGATTCGCGAGCTGGTGGAAGTCATCGACCAAGTATTCGATTCCTTTCACAAAGTAAACAGCATCAGCAAGACGATGCTTGGGCCACGCAAGCCGAGTGCGAAAAATCTCGACAAACTCAGATGACGATCAGGCATGAAGCCGGACAACCAAAAAAACCGCCTCCAGTCGTTGCTGGGGCGGTTTTTTATCTATAGGCAAGGCGTCCGAAAGCAATGGAAACCTGCAAGTTCTCAGGGGCAGACTCTACCATCAGAATAACCGATCGCAAAGAAAAAGTCTATTCATTTTTCGCGATTTCCCTTATATTTTTGAAGCTGTCAACGACGGTTTTACAAAAAAAGGGAGGGAACGAGATGAAGGAACAAAAGCGTCAGGTGAATCTGGTGACGGCAGGCTTGCTGCTTGGTCTGGTGTTGGCGTCGCTGGATCAGACGATCGTGGCCACGGCCATGCCGACGATTACAAAAGAATGGGCAGGATTGTCGCTCTACAGTTGGGTGTTTGCGATCTACATGCTCGCTTCGACGATCACGATGCCGATTTACGGAAAGCTCGCCGATTTGTTTGGCACGCGGATTGTCTATTTGAGCGGGTTGGCGCTGTTTTTGGCGGGGTCGCTCTTGTGCGGATGGTCAGGCTCGATGATGGAGCTGATTACCGCCCGGGGAGTGCAAGGCTTGGGGGCCGGGGCTTTGCTGCCGATTGCCTTTACGATTGTCGGCGAGCTGTACCCACCCGAGCAACGCGGAAAATTCCAGGGCTTGTTCGGAGCGGTGTTCGCTTTGGCGAGCATGGTCGGTCCGACGCTGGGAGGGATCATAGTGGAGAAGTGGGACTGGGGCTGGATTTTCTTTCTCAATCTGCCGATCGGCATTCCCGCCTTTCTGCTCATCGCACTGGCGTGGCGCGGGAAAACGATTCGCGACAAAAAGCCGCAGATTGACTGGTACGGAGCCATCAGCCTGAGCGCCGCTGTCCTTGCGATTTTGCTCGCCCTGGTGATCGGAGGGGAGCGGCATGACGCATGGGGCTCATGGCCGGTTCTCGGCTTGTTCGGTACGGGTCTGCTTTTGACGGGGCTGTTCATCTGGGTTGAAAGCAAGGCGAAGGAGCCGCTTTTGCCGCTCTCGCTGTTTCGGATTCCGGCCATCGGCTTCGGAAATATCGCAGGCTTTTTCGTGAGCGCAGCGCTATTTGGTGCCATTGCTTACATTCCGCTGTTCGTCCAGGGCGTGCGCGGAGCAAGTCCGGCGGAGGCGGGGTATATGCTGACACCGCTCATGCTGTCCGTGGCAGTGTCTTCTGCCATTGGCGGAAGGCTGCTGGCCAAAGCTTCGTTTCGCGCGATTCTGGTTCCGAGTCTGGTCTTGATAGCGATTGGCTTTTACCTTTTAGGCCAGCTTCAGGCAACCACGCCAAACAGCCAGCTTTTGGTTTCCATGATCGTGACGGGGCTTGGGATGGGAGCAGTCTTCCCGGCGCTCGGTACAGCAGCCCAAAGTGCGGTTCCGCCCGAGGCACGCGGCGTCGCCATGTCGACCTCGCAATTTTTTCGCTCGATTGGCGGGACGATGGGCATCAGCGTATTCGGAACGATTTTGGCGTGGCGCATGCAGGCGGGGATGAACGAGGTGAGCGGTATGGCAGACTCCACGCTGTCTGCTGAGCAGCTTGCCGCCCTTGCCGATCCGAAGCTTCTGCTGGACGAGCAGCTTCGCAGTGCGCTTGCGCCCGAGTCGCTCGCGGCCGTACAGCACGTATTCAGCGAGGCTTTGCACGGCGTGTTTTTCTCCGGGATGCTGCTGATTTTCATCAGCCTGGCTGCCAGCATGCTGTTGGGGAGGGCGCGATTGATCGAAAAAGAACCCCGCCGCTCGCTTTCAGCAAAAGACAGGGTTCCCAAGGCGTGAGGCCGTTACGATTTTTGATTCATGGCTTGCGCGGCCATCCGCACCATTTCCTTTACCATGCTGCCGCCCAGCCTGCCGCCGATCCGGCCTGCGTCGTGTGAGCTGAGCTGGCCGTTGTAGCCGCGCTGCAGCGGGACGTGAAGCTTGGAAGCCACTTCATACTTCGCCTGGTTCGGATCGGCGACATGGGCGACTTGCGCTTTCAAGGCATCGAGCCCTGCTCTGGCACCTGGGACGAGAGGACGTTTTCGTCTGCTCATGGATATCACCTCTCGCCTTAGCGTGCCCAACTAGACGAGTGCCTTGCGCAACGTGAAGTCCGTCTCCGGGTAGTAAGTGTTGGCAACGAGCAGGTTCGGCCCGGCGCATTTGGCCGCGGGACAGAAGCAGTTGATCTTCTGGTTCAACGAATGGCGCTGCCAGGCGTCAAACATATGTTGAAGCTGAGCGTCCTGGATATTGCCGAGCGGCTCGACATCGCCGAAGTCGGTCACGATCACATCGCCCGTAAAAATGTTGATATTCAAGCGATTCCGACCATCCGGATCATTGCGGGTGGTCACATTTTTCGCTGTTCGCAGTCTTTGGATCAGCTCTCGGTCTGCCGGATCAGGGCTGCAGGCGAAAAAGGGGAGAGTCCCGAACAGCATCCACAAGTTTTCGTTGCGAATGTCGAGCATCCGGTGAATCGCCTGGCGCAGCTCATCCAAAGACAGCACGTTCAGGTCGCGGGCAAAGTCGCTGGCGTACATCGGGTGAACCTCGTGCCTGCGGCTGCCCATTTCCTGAATTTGCCGATGCAGTGTATCGAGCTTCGGCCACGTCCGATGATTGAGCATCGTCTCCGCGGAGACGAACACGCCTGCTGCAGCGAGCTTGCGGGAATTTTCCATGATGCGCTCAAACTGCGCTTCTGCCTGTTTGATTGAAACCGTTTGCCTTGCTTTTGCGTAAACAATATCATGAAATTCCTCTGGCGTAGACCAGTTCCAGGAAATGTGCATCACATCTATGTAAGGCAAAATCAGCTCGTAGCGGGAAAACGGCATGGACATGTTCGAGTTGATCTGTGTGCGCAGTCCGCGGTCTGCTGCGTAGCGCAGGATCGGCAGGATGACTTCCTTTACAGTTCGTTCGCTGTACATCGGTTCCCCGCCTGTTATACTTAGCGTAAGCAAATCCTTGGCTTCGTCCAGACGGCGCAGGATCAGATCGACAGGCAGGGCGGGATCGTCTTTATATCGCAATGTATCGCCAACCGCGCAATGCTCGCAGCGGAGATTGCACAGATTCGTTACCGTAAACTCCACGCTGGTAAGCTTGTAAGCGGGCGGTGTCGCATTAAACAACGGCTCCCATGGATCGTGTATCGGTGTGATTGGTGTTGTTGGAACCATGCGGATCAATTGTGGAAACCTCCTTCATTCTGCGTACAACTCAACCTATTATAACGACATTAGAGCGGAAGGAGAATAGCTAACGGCATGATTATGGGGATGTCTTTTGGACGCGGTGTGCTTTTTCATGATCGAAACGTGCTTGCTTGTGCCGAAGTAAAAGACGGCGTCATCCATATGTGGGCGGAAAAAATTACGCTCAAGACGATCGGCAAGCTGTGGTATCGGATTTTTTTCTCCTTTCCCTGGTATTATCAGCTTTTTCATCTGCTGCTTGCCTGCTATGTGGTCGCAGCCCTGGTCAATCCGGCGTGGGCGGTTATAGATCCGCTGTGGGTAGCGGTTTACATCGGCGGCTTTCATTTTGTTTTTCCAAAAATGATGAAAAAGTTTCACGGTGCAGAACATAAAGTCTTTAGCTATACAGGCAAAAAATCGCTGGCGGCCTTGCCGCAAATCGCCAAAGCCGATATCGTCAACGACGGCTGCTCGACCAATCTGGTCGTCTGGTTTTTCGTCGGATTTTTGCTCTCGGTCTGGTTTTTGCCGCTGGAGTGGAGCGTTGTCTGCGGCGTGGGCGGCCTGTTCGTCGGGATGTTTGGGGATCGCTACGTGCGCAAATATTGCGGCGTGCTTTACAAGCTGTCCGCTTTTTTTCAGAAGCACTTCACGACAAAAGAGCCGGATCGCCTGCACCTGGAGACGGCGATTCGTTCCTATATGCTGTTTGAGCATATTCGCGAAGTGGAGCGGCAGCGCTCCGCCTGAACACGAGCGGGCGGGCAGGAAAAGAGCAGAGTGTCCTTTTATGAATACGCTGCTCTTTTTTTATCCATGTCAGGAGTTGCCAAAACAATTGCGCCATTTCCTTTGTTTTGGTAAAATTTCCAATACTCGTTCGCTCGCGGGCTTTTTTTGTGAAAAAATGGACGAGCGCAGCAGAGTTTATCAACTCCAAACAGAGAGGGAGGGGCAGCATGCGAATCGAAAAGCGCGATTTTACCGTCAATGGGCTGACTTACACGATCCGCTCCGCAACGGATCAGGACGCGGGCGAGCTGTCCGCGCTGCGGCTGCAAATCGACGGCGAGACGGAAAATCTGGACCGGGAAAAAGGCGAAGGCTACATCGACGAAGCCGGGTTCAGCGAGCTGATTCGCGCCGACTCCGCGAGCAGCCGCAACCTGTTTCTGGTGGCGGTGGCAGAGGGGCAGATCGTCGCGTTTTCGCGCTGCGCAGGCAGCCCGCTGAAAAGATTCGCGCACAAGGTGGAGTTTGGCGTAGGAGTCCTGCAAGCTTTTTGGGGATACGGCATCGGGAAACATTTGTTGCAGGAATCAATCGCGTGGGCGGATCGAACTGGCGTGAAAAAAATGGCGCTGCACGTCCTGGAAACGAATGAGAAAGCGATCCGGCTGTACGAGCGGCTTGGCTTTGAAGTGGAGGGCGTTTTGAAACAGGACAAACTGCTTTCCGACGGCAACTACTACAATACGATCGTGATGGGCAGATATCGCGACTAAAAAAGGTCGAGGGCACGGATGTCCTCGACCTTTCGTCTCTATGCGCTACCGTTCCAGCGGGCTTTCTTCCAGCTTGCGGTACATTTTTCCTTTGTCGACGTAAGACTGGCGGATGCGCACCAGCTCTTTGAAGTCTGCTTCGGTCAGCTCCCGCTTGATCTTCGCCGGGTTGCCTACTACGAGCGTGCGGGGCGGCACTTTCATGCCGGGCGGGACGAGTGCGCCAGCCGCGACCATCGCTTCCTCGCCGATCTCGGCGCGGTCCAGCACAATCGCGCCCATGCCGATCAAGGCGCCGCGGCGGACGATGCAACTGTGCAGGACGGCATTGTGTCCGACCGTTACCTCGTCTTCGAGAATCAACGGGTTGTTCGGGCTTTGGTGCAGCGTGCTGTTGTCTTGCACGCTCACTCGTTTGCCGATGATGGTCGGCGCGATGTCGCCGCGAATGACGGTGTTGTACCAAATGGAAGAATCCTCGCCGATTTCCACGTCTCCCGACACGACGGAGCCTTTGGCGAGGAAAACAGTTGGATGAATGTTGGGCTTGATGTTTTCGAACGAAAGCAGTAGCATAATAACCTCCTGGTCAGTGAGTATGCGGGCAATTTGCCTCTTGCGGCCGGGGATGGAGAATGGAAAAACGCCCCGTGACAGGATCGCAATCGATGACAGTCCCAAGGAGCTTGTCTACGTCTTGCGGCTGGTAAAAAAAGCGGACTTCGTTGATGACCTGGACCTGATCGTGCTTTTCCGCTTCGGTGATGGCAATGCTGTAGGTAAAGCTGCCGCAGCCTGTCGTTGTAGGAACGAGCCTGATCCCCAGCTTGTCTGCGTCACGCTCTTCCGCGATCATCAGGGCAAGGCGCGCTGCCGCCTGTGGGGTAATGGTTATCACGGTCAACCCTCCTTGTCGCTTCTTTCATTGTACTACAGGTTGGCAAAAGGATCGAATGGGAACGTTCCAGTTTCTGCTGGTTGACCGCACATTAGCTGTATGATAGAGTATGTAGTACTGATTCTGAAATGCAGGAAATGCGGGTAGCCGCTGCCGCAATCGTCTCGGCGATTGGCGGTAGAGGAAAGTCCAGGCTCGCCCAAGCTGAGATGCTTGGAGTGTTCGTACCTGGCGCAAGCCAGGGCAGTGAGGCGCAAGCCTCGCTGACGGCGTGGAAAGGGCTCTCTCTGAGGCCCGAGTACGCTGAAAGTGCCACAGAAACGTAGCTTTTCTGGCGACAGAAAAGATGGAACGCGGTAAACCCTGCGAGCGAGAAACCCAAATTTGGTAGGGGAACCGTCCTGAAGGAATCAAACGGAAGGGACGGATGGTATCTTCGGATGCCATAGATAGATGGCTACCGCTCTTGGTGCGAGGGATACGTCCCGCTTGCAGCACGGGAGAGACAGAACCTGGCTTATAGCATTTCCTGCTGGATAGGATAAGACAAAACCGCCTGATTTTTAGGCGGTTTTTTTATATGGACCGACTCGCAAGTGCAGGCCGCGGCGTTTTCGGTAGCGAAAATGCTCACCACTCATGCTAAAATACATAGAAAAGTAATGTTACGCGATCTGGTTACATGGATTTAGAGCTTGTGGCAGCTTGCAGCGAACAACCAAAAAAAGCAAACGACGAAAGAGGGACTACCGTGACTTTTACGACAGAGGAAAATGGCGTATTTCCTGCCGTCTGCTCCCTGGATTGCCCAGATCAGTGCGGACTGTTGCTTCACAAGCAGGATGGCAAGTTGGTAAAAATCGAGGGCGATCCGAACCATCCGGTGACGAGAGGAAACATTTGCAACAAAGTGCGCAACATGGCGGCGCGCCTCTACGATCCGAAGCGGCTGGCCTATCCGCTCAAGCGAGTCGGGAAAAAAGGCAGCGGCGAGTTTGTCCGCATCACCTGGGAGGAAGCGATCGAAACGATTGCTTCGCGCTGGCGTACCTTGATTGATGCGGACGGCCCCGAGTCCATTTTGCCGTACAGCTTTTACGGAAATATGGGCCGGATCAATGTGGAAGGCATGGATCGGCGCTTTTTCCACCGCATGGGTGCGAGCATTCTCGACCGCACGATTTGCAACAGCGCAGGAGCGGTCGGCTACAACTTCACGATGGGCGGCGCTTTCGGGACCGACCCTGAGGACACGGTACACGCCAAGCTGTTCATCATGTGGGGCATCAACACGGTCAGCACGAACATGCACCAGGTCGTGCTTGCCGAGCAGGCGCGGAAAAACGGCGCGAAAATCGTCGTCATCGACGTCCATAAAAACCAGACAGGACGCTGGGCCGACTGGTTCATCCCGATTTTGCCCGGGACCGATACCGCCCTGGCGCTCGGACTTATGCACGTCCTGTTCGCAGAAAACTTGGTCGATTCCGCCTTTTTGCAAACGTACACGGTCGGCCACGAAGAGCTAAGGGAGCACGTAAAAGCGTACGACCCGGTTACCGTGTCCGCGATTACGGGCGTCCCGGTTGACGATATTTACAAGCTGGCGCGCTGGTACGGGCAGACGTCGCCAGCCTTTATCCGCATCGGCAACGGCATTCAGCATCACGACAACGGCGGCATGTGCGTGCGGACGATCGCCTGTCTGCCCGCGCTCACCGGACAGTGGCTCGTGCGGGGCGGGGGCGCGATCAAGGGCAACAAAGGATTTTTGGAGCACAACAAAAGCGCGTTGCAGCGGCCGGATTTGCTCGCCGACAAAAACACCCGCGTCATCAACATGAACGAGCTGGGCAAAGCGCTCCTGGAAGCGAATCCACCTGTGAAGTCGCTGTTTGTGTACACGAGCAACCCGGCGATTGTCGCTCCGGATGGCAACAAGGTCAGACAAGGGCTTGCGCGGGAAGATTTGTTCACCGTTGTCCACGATCTGTTTTTGACCGAGACGGCTCGCTATGCCGACATCGTGTTGCCCGCTACGTCCTCGTACGAAAACATGGACTTTTACACAAGCTACTGGCACCACTACATTCAGTTGCAAAAGCCGGTTCTCGCCCCGTATGGCGAGAGCAAGTCCAACACGGAACTGTTCCGCTTGCTCGCTGCTGCCATGGGCTACGACGAGCCTGCCTTCCGCGATTCCGACGAGGAGATGATTCGCCAGGCGCTGCAGGGGCACGGCAATCCGCATCTGGAAGGAATCGACTTCGAGACGCTCGCGGAACGAAACTTCATGAAGGCCAAGGTCGATTCGTACTTTGCCGGCCGCCTGGCAACTCCGAGCGGAAAAATCGAGCTGTACTCGCAGGCGATGGCAGACAGAGGCTATCCGGCCTTGCCGACATATACGCCGCTTCTGACGGACGACGCTTATCCGTACCGATTCATTCCCGGCCCGAACCATAACTTTTTGAACTCGACGTTTTCCAACAATGACAAGCACGTCAAGATGGAGAAAATTCCTCGCCTGCATATGAACAGCGCGGATGCGCTCGCCGCCGGGATTGCGGATGGGGACACGGTGCGCGTCTGGAATGAGCGGGGAGAATGCGAGCTGGTCGTATCCGTCGGCGAAAATGTTTTGCCGGGCGTGGTCGTCAGCCAAGGCTTGTGGGCAGATGCCCCGCAGGCCAAGCATTACGTGAACGCGCTCACCCCTGATCGGGTTGCCGACATGGGTGGCGGCGCGACCTTTTTCTCCGGGTGTGTGGACGTTGTGAAGCTCGCCAAATAAAAAGGGCGTACTAGCATAAGCCCTTCTCCATACGGTTTATGGAGGAGGTGAAATCGTTGGATGAATGGCGCATGTTCAAGCAGTTTATCAGCTCGGCCGAGCAAGTCTGGACACAGATCGCCACGTCGCCGCGAGGAAAGGTCGTCTACACCGTAAATGGCGTCGATTACACGCCCTTGCCCGACAAATACAACACGAAGCGGAAAATCTCCCGCATCTTTCGCAGGTATTGGGGCAAGCAACTGACAGAGGCGATGATTCGCAACCTCCGCCTGCGGATGCTAAAAGGAAAGCTGTGTATCCCGTATGGCGCGGTCCCGCCGTTTCCGAACACGGTACAGTCTGTACAAGTCAAAGCGAACTGCCCCAACCAGCGAGTGGTGGCAGCGATCCTCGTCGGGGGAGAAAAGAAGACGAGAGTGGATTACCGCTTGATCCGCGCGGGAGAAACCGATGCGTTTACGATCATGAAACGATCCGGCCGCGAAGGTGACGTGCGATACCGTCCGCCTGCCGCCGCTTTGAAGGCGACGCCGAAGCCGGCGCCGAAGCCCGCCGTCAAGTCCGTCGCGAAGCCAGGGCCGAAGCCGGTCTTGCACCCTGCAGCGAAGCCCGAGGCAAAGCAGGCCAAAAAGAAAAAGAGCAAAGGAAAGAAAAAGCTCCTCAAAACCCCATAACCATGGGGTCGAGGAGCTTTGCTTTTGCACGGTTGCCATCGTTACGCTACGCCTTGATCGTGACCTTGTATTCGCGCAGCCAGTAGTCTAGCTGGCCCAGGTAGGCGAAAAGCTGCGGCATGCTCATGAGCTGACCGAAGAACGGTATGCTGGAAGCCTGGGCGTCCGACTCGGCAATTTTGCGAATGACGGGGACATCGACCAACTGCAGCAGCGGCGAGCTCGGGTCGTTCAAAATATCAAGCAGCCAGGTGCGGACGGCTTCGGTGTAGGACGGGTTGTGCGTTTTCGGATACGGGCTTTTTTTGCGGTACAGCACTTCGTCGGGGAGAATGCCTTCCATCGCCTTGCGCAAAATCCCTTTTTCGCGATTGCCGTACGTTTTCATTTCCCAGGGGATATTCCAGACGTACTCGACGATCCGGTGGTCGCAAAAAGGCACGCGCGCTTCCAGGCTGGCCGCCATACTCATCCGGTCCTTGCGATCGAGCAGCGTATTCATGAACCACGTAATATTGAGGTAAAACATTTCCCGGCGGCGTGCTTCCAGCGGGTCCTCACCCGGCAAGTGCGGCACTTCGTCGAGCGATTCCGCATAGCGCATCGCGACGTATTCCTCCGGTTTGACCCAGGCTCGCAGCTCGGGCGCAAGCCACGAGGCCCGTTCCTTCACCGCCCGCGACCAAGGGAAGGTCCCGGCGGTAAGCAGCTCCTCCCGGTGAAACCACGGGTAGCCGCCGAACACTTCATCTGCGCATTCGCCGGAGAGGACAACCGTCGTCTCTTTTTTGATCTCGCGGCAAAACAGGTAGAGCGAGGCGTCCACGTCCGCCATCCCTGGCAGGTCGCGGGCGAGCGTTGCTGTTTTCAAGGCATCGATCAGCTCAGCCGTATCCAATTCGATCGTATGGTGCGCGGTGCCCAAAAATTTGGAAACGAGCTGCACATACGGCGCATCCTCGTTCGGTTGAAAAGCGCTCGCTTTGAAATGCTTGTCGTTGTCTACATAGTCGATGGAGTAGCTGTGGAGCGTTCCGCGGCCTTCTTTTTTGAAATAGTCGGCGGCCACAGCCGTAATGACGCTGGAGTCAAGCCCGCCGGACAGGAGGGTCGCGACAGGGACGTCCGCTACCAACTGGCGCTGGATGGAATCGACGACGAGCTCTCTGACGCGCGCTGTCGTCGTGTCCAGGTCGTCGGTATGCGGACGGCTTTCCAACTGCCAGTATCGCTCCTGTTTGACCCGGTCGCGCGTGACGGTGAGGAAGCAGCCCGGACGTACTTCGTGCACGTTATGGAACACGCCATGGCCCGGCGTGCGCGCGGGGCTGATGCCAAACACTTCCGCGAGCCCTTCCCGCGACAGCTCCGGCCGTACATCGGGGTGGGCCAGCAGCGCTTTTAATTCGGAGGCGAGCAAAAACGAGCTGCCTCTCTGCGCGTAAAACAGCGGCTTGACACCCAGTCGGTCGCGTGCGACAAACAATTGCTGTGCCCGATCGTCCCAGATCGCAAAAGCGAAAATACCGTTCAGCTTGGAGAGGCAGTCCGTGCCCCATTCCAGATACGTGTGCAGCAGCACCTCCGTATCAGAATGGGACTGAAAAGTATGGCCGCAGGCGAGCAGCTCCTGCCGCAAGTCTTCCGTGTTGTACAGCTCCCCGTTGTAAATCATCGTGCAGGCATGTTCGCTTTTGAGAGCCGTCATCGGCTGTTGCCCGCCTGCCGGGTCTACCACGACGAGGCGACGATGACCGAGGGCGGCCCGCGGAGTCAGCCAAAACCCGTCGGAGTCAGGCCCGCGATCCGTGAGGCACCGGGTCATTTTTTGCAGTACCGGACGCTCCTGGGAAAGGTCCTTTTCCCAATCAATCCAACCTACGATTCCACACATGTTTCCATCACCCTTCCCATGAAGCATTGCACACTCAGCGTATGCAAAACGCCCAGCTTGATTGTCTGTCCAGCAGGGAATTCGAAATAAATGCGGAATTTATAGAAGATTTCAACACAAACAGGAGGAAGCCGTGGACAATCTCACGCTGCTGCTCATCGAACGGATGGGCATTCTCTTGACGCTCGGGTTTATCCTGACGCGGATTCCGCTGTTCCGGCAGCTTTTGGACCGGGAGCTGCACCTTGGAACCTCCATCGCTTTTTCGATGATGTTCGGCTTGTTCGGCATCGCGGGCACGTATGCGGGCGTGGTGGTGCACAAAGACGGGTACATCCCGGGCTTTTGGATTTTTTCGCTTGCAGGAGAGGAGATCGTTGCCAATTCCACGCTGGTCGGCGTCGTGATCGGAGGGCTTCTGGGCGGGCCGATGGTCGGGTTGGGAGCGGGGATTATTGCAGGCCTGCACTTGAATCAGTTGGGCGGTTTTGCCGCGGTTCCCATGGGCTTGTCCGTTCCGCTCACAGGGCTGTTGGCAGGTTATGTGGCGCGGTTTTTTTCGCAAGAACGGGTGATCTCGCCCTCCAAAGCGCTGTTTATCGGCATGTTTGCTCCCGTGATCCAGATGTCGCTGCTATTGATTATGTCAGGACCGCCGGAGCTGGTTCGCACGATGGTCAATGTCATTGGCATTCCGATGGTGCTTACGAACAGCATTTCGATTGCCATTTTTACGACGATGATTCGCGTCGCCCTGCAAGAAGAGGAGCGCTCCGCTGCGTTGGAGGCTGAGCGTGCGTTCACGATTGCTCAGCGTATTTTGCCGCAGTTGAAAATGGGGCTGACGCCGCAGACAGCGCAAGCAGCGGCGCTCGTGCTGCAACGCGAGGCGAAAGCGATCGCAGTAGCCGTGACGGACCGGGAGCGCGTACTGGCCCACGTCGGCGCCGGGGCCGACCATCACTTGCCCGGAGAAACGGTTCAGAGCGATCTGGAGCAGCGCGTGCTGGCCAGCGGCTCGATCGACAAGGGCGTGGGCCGGGAGATGCTCGGCTGCAAGCGCAAGCAATGCCAACTGCAAGCCGCCATACTCGTTCCGATCAAAGAAGGGGGAAGCGTCGTCGGCTTAATCAAGCTGTATTTTCGCCGTCCCCAGCAAATCGGCAAAGTTCAGGAGGCGCTGGCAAAAGGGCTTGGCAACCTCATCTCCAACCAGTTGACGCTGTCGCTCGCCGAGCAGATGAAAGGGCTGATGAAGGACGCGGAGCTGCGAATGCTGCAGGCGCAAATTCACCCGCACTTTTTGTTCAACACGCTCAATTCGATCGTGACCTTGATCCGGATCGACCCGCAGCTCGCCCGCCATATGACCATTCAGCTTAGCGTGTTCATGCGCTTCAATCTGAAGCTCACGTCGAGCACGCTGGTCACGGTCGGCCAGGAGTTGGAGCATCTGCACGCTTATTTGGAGATTATCCGCATCCGCTTTTCCGAGCAGTTCGCCGTGCATACGTCCGTTGATCCCGGCGTGGAAGACGCGCTCATGCCGCCCGGCACCTTGCAGCCGCTGATTGAAAACTGTATTCACCACGGCTTGCGCGACATGGGGGCAGGCGGGGAAATCAGCCTGCGCGTAAAGCGGCAAGGCCATGCCATCGTGTTTACGATCGAGGACAACGGCCGAGGATTCCCGGAGGAACTGCTTCCGCTCCTGGGCAAAATTCCGATGGAGCGCAAGGACGGAAACGGCATCGGGGTCCACAACGTCAACCAGCGGCTCATCAGTTTGCAAGGCCCGGATGCGCAACTGCATTTTGCCAACAGGCCAGAAGGCGGCAGTTCGATCACATTTGCGATTCCAATCAAAAAAGAGGTGAGTGCCTGATGCCGATTCGTATCATGATTGCAGAAGACGAACGACTTGCACGTGAAGAGTTGAGCTATTTGTTGCAACAGGAAGGGGATGTCGAGCTGCTTCCCTACGCGACCAACGGCCGGGAGTTGCTGGAAATGGTCGACGAGCACGAGCCGGACGTCGTTTTTCTCGATATGAAAATGCCGGAGCTGGAAGGGGCACAGGCCGCGAGAATGCTGGCCGCCCGCAAGCCGCAGCCGCTCATCGTCTTCTGTACGGCGTATGAGACGTTTGCCGTAGACGCCTTCAAGCTGAACGCCGTCGATTATTTGCTGAAGCCGACGGAGCCGAAGCGGCTGGTGGAAACGATGCAGCGCATCCGCGAGCGGCTGGTCAAGCCTAGGCAGGAGCCGGCTGCTCCCAAGCGCTCCAAGCTGATCGTGGAGGACAACAGCAGGCTGGTCGTGATCGATCCGGCCACGATCGTCTACGCTGTGCGAGAAGAGAGGCTCGTGCGCATCATTACCCAGACCGACACGTATTCCACGCGGATGACGCTGACCCAGCTCATGGAAAAGCTTGCCGGCTACGATTTTTTTCGCACGCACAAAAGCTACCTGGTCAACCTGCACTATGTGAGCGAGCTGGAGCCGTGGTTCAACGGCGCCTACAACCTGCTATTGAAAGGAGAGGCGAAGACGCGCATCCCGGTGTCCCGAACCTCGGCCAAAGATTTGCTGAGACGGCTCGAAGAATGAGGCGCTTGCAGATCGCGATGCAAAATCGGCCGTTGGCGCACGCCCCCAGACATCTTGCGCGAAAAGCCACACGAACAAAAACGGATTCCCTACAATAGAGGAAGCGCTTACATTTTTGTTTGTAGAGGGGGAGGTTCCAATGAGCAAGCCGCTTTCGGTGCCAAAAGCACAGAGCCAGAAGCAGGATAGCAGTGATTACACAGCGATCATCCAATCAGACACTTTCAAGGAGCTGTTGCGCAGCAAACGGGCGTTCATCCTGCCATCTTCCATTTTCTTCTTTGTCTTCTACTTTACTTTGCCGATCTTGACCTCCTATTTCACCGTGCTCAACCAGCCGGCGATTGGAGCGATTTCGTGGGCGTGGGTGTTCGCCTTTGCCCAATTCATCATGACCTGGGGCCTCTGTATTTTATACACCAAACGGGCCGCGCGCTTTGACGAGCTGGTGGAGAAAATCAAGCGGGAGACAGGGGGCGGGGGCAAATGAATGTAACGGCATTTTTACTTTTTTTAGGAATTGTCGTGCTTACGCTGGTGATTACGTATTACGCTTCCAAGCGGACGAATACGACCAGCGAGTTTTACACCGCGGGCGGTGGGCTGACAGGGTGGCAAAACGGGCTGGCGATTGCGGGCGACTACATGTCTGCCGCTTCGTTTCTCGGGATTGCCGGAATGATTGCATTAAGCGGGTTTGACGGCTTTTTTTACAGCATCGGCTTTCTCGTCGCCTACCTCGTCGTGCTTTACTTGGTAGCGGAGCCTTTGCGCAACCTCGGCAAATACACGATGGCGGACATGATCGCTGCGCGTTTTGACAATAAGCAGGTACGTGGTGTGGCTGCACTGAACTCCATCGCCATTTCGATTTTTTACATGATCGCCCAGCTCGTAGGGGCGGGGGCGTTGATTAAGCTATTACTCGGGCTGGAGTACACGACCTCTGTTTTGATTGTAGGGGCGCTGATGACGGTCTACGTCGTGTTTGGCGGCATGACGGCAACCTCGTGGGTGCAAATTGTCAAAGCCGTGCTGCTCATGGTCGGCACGTTCATCATCTCGCTGATGGTCTTTGCCAAGTTTGATTTCAACCTGATGACGATGTTTGAACAGATGAAAACGGCGACGCCGCTCGGGGAGCAGTTCCTCAATCCGGGCAACAAGTTCAAGGTCGGGCTGGATACGATCTCGCTCAACCTGGCGCTGGTGCTCGGAACGGCCGGGCTGCCGCACATCCTGATTCGCTTCTTTACGGTAAAAGACGCGACGACTGCCCGCAAGTCCGTCGTCTACGCCACCTGGATTATCGGCCTCTTCTACATCATGACGATCTTCCTCGGCTTTGGCGCAGCGGCGTTTGTAGGAGCGGAAAACATGGATGCGGCCGGGAACATGGGCGCTCCGCTGCTCGCCCAGGCACTCGGCGGCAACTTCCTCTTTGCCTTTGTATCCGCCGTTGCTTTCGCGACGATTCTCGCCGTCGTGGCCGGATTGGTGCTGACCGCAGCCTCGGCGTTTGCCCACGATTTTTACGGCCACGTCATCCGCCAGGGCAAAGCGACGGAAAAAGAGCAAATGAAGATGGCGAAATGGGCTTCGGTAGGGGTTTCGGTCGTGTCCATCGCACTTGCGCTGTTTGCCCAAAATTTGAACGTGGCGTTTCTCGTCGCGCTTGCCTTCGCCGTTGCGGCCAGCGCCAACCTGCCCGTCATTTTGTTCACGATCTTCTGGAAACGGTTTAACACAACAGGGGCGGTCAGCGGCATGCTGGTCGGGCTGTTCAGTTCGCTGATTCTCGTGGCTTTGAGCCCCAACGTCTGGAATCCGGTTGCCGGAAAAGCGATTTTGGTCGGAGAAGCGTTGTTCCCGCTGCCGAATCCGGGAATCGTCTCTATCCCGCTCGGGTTTTTGGCCGCCTGGATCGGCACGCTGCTGTCCAGCTCGCGCAACGACGCGAAGTACGACGAAATTTTGGTGCGGGCGAACACAGGAATAAAGGACTCGGCGTAGAAGCAAATACGCAAGGAAGCTCCTGCCAGGCAAAAAGGCTCAGGGTGATCCCTGGGCTTTTTCGTTTGGCGCGGGGAAAGGAGAGCGGGTCCGTGACGACGATCATTTTCTTTTTGGCTGTCATAATCGGGACGATGGCGATTACGTATTCGGCTGCCAAGCAGACGGGAACGACCAGAGATTTTTACGCCGCCGGCAACCGCCTGACGGGTCTGCAAAACGGCATTGCCATTGCGGGCGACTACATGAGCGCGGCTTCGTTTC
This sequence comes from Brevibacillus sp. YAE8, assembly GCF_057543335.1. NCBI lineage: Bacteria > Bacillati > Bacillota > Bacilli > Caryophanales > Paenibacillaceae > Brevibacillus > Brevibacillus sp. YAE8. Next base: position 393,788 of record NZ_BAAIYG010000003.1, on the reverse strand, counting down.
TCGGCATCGCCGGGACGATTGCCATGTACGGCTTTGACGGCTTCGTGTACGCCATCGGTTTTTTTGTCTCCTATCTCATCATTTTGTTTCTGATCGCGGAGCCGTTGCACAACCTCGGGCGCTATACGCTCGCCGACGCGATTGCCGTCCGCTTCGACAGCTTGTGGCTGCGCGGGGTGGTCGCGTGTACGACGCTGTTGATTACGATTTTTTACATGATCGCGCAGCTCGTCGGGGCAGGGGCGCTCATCCACTATTTGCTCGGCGTCCACTACGATACGGCGGTCATGATCGTCGGCAGCCTGATGACGTTTTACGTCGTCTTCGGCGGGATGGTCGCGACCTCGTGGGTGCAGATTGTGAAGGCGATTTTGCTGCTGACGGGGACGCTCATCCTCAGTCTGATCGTCTTTTCGCGATTTGGCTGGAGCCTGTCGGAGATGTTTTCCCACGTCAGCACGATTACGCCGTTGCAGGAGCAATTTTTGCATCCGGGCAACCAGTTGAACGATCCGCTGGAGACGATCTCGCTGCATCTCGCCCTGATTCTCGGCACCGCCGGGCTGCCGCACATCATTTCCCGCCTGTTTACGGTCAAGGATGCGGTGACCACCCGTTCCTCGATCTACACGGCTACGTGGGTGATCGGCGCGTTTTATTTGCTGACGATTTTTCTCGGCTTTGGCGCAAGCGCCTTCGTCGGCTATGAGGCGCTGAAAAATGTCGGCTTTGGCGGCAATCTGACCGTGACGCTGCTCGCGGATGCGCTCGGCGGCGAATTTTTGATGGCCTACATCGCTGCAGTCGCCTTTGCCACGATTTTGGCCGTGGTGACCGGGCTGGTGCTGTCCGCCTCGTCCGCTTTTGCCCATGACGTCTACAGCCATCTGATCCGGCGGGGGCTGGCGTCGGAAAAAGAACAGGTCGCGATGGCCAAATGCTCGTCGGTTGCCGTCGGATTCGCTTCCATCTGGCTGGCTATCGGCGCGGAAAAGATGAACGTCGCGATTCTCGTCGGTCTGACCTTTGCCGTCGCCGCCTCGGCCAATTTGCCGCTCTTGTTGTTTACGCTGTACTGGCGCCGCTTTACCGTGCGCGGGGCGATTTGCGGCGTGTTGACGGGGCTGATCGCCTCCGTCGTACTCGTCGTGGCCGGACCGACCGTGATGAATCCACAGACTGGCTTCATTTTGGCCGAGCCGATTTTTCCGCTGACCAACCCCGGCTTGATTTCGATTCCGCTCGGGTTTTTGGGCGCTGTGCTCGGCACGCTGCTCGATTCCCGCAAGCCTGACGCTGAAGCGCACTACGACCGCGTGCTGCTCCAGGCATTGACGGGCATCCGCACTTCGCAGGCGCGGACAGCACGCCAAGCGGATTCTGCATAAAAATTTGTTCCTGCTCCACCCTATAGGGGGAAGGAGGAGAGACAATTTGGGCCAGAAAAAGGAAGCAGATGCCGTTTCCACCGATCAGCCCGACGTGTACGAGCGGGCGCGAATCGCGTTGAACGAGTTGATCGCAGAATTGTGTGATGCCTTGGGCGAGGACGACACCGAATCGTTCAAGCGAAAAGGCTACGAGATGATCGGGCACTATTTTCGCCAACCCGTCAATACGGGCGATCTGACCTTGATCGTCGCCTCGGTGCTTTCCGACATTTTGTACAAGCTGGAGATGACCCAGCAAGGCGATGACGTCTCCATGGTGCGCGACGAGTACAGCGTCATGAAAAAAGAAGAGTAGAAACTGGCGACCCCGTGCAGAGGGTCGTTTTGTCTTTGTGGGCGGCTGTGTCATTTGATTCCGCCCGATCCGACGAGGTCGATGTTCACCTTGATTTGCCAGTCGAGCCGGGGATAGATCGCTTTCCATCTCTCCCAGTCTTTTTCCCGCTCGTAGTGGGTAGCCCGATAGCGCAAGCCAAACCCGATCGGATCGACGCCAAGCGTCTGCAGCTTTCGCAGCACGTGGTGATAGCGCTTTGTCCCTTCGCTGAGCCAGCTTCCGACGATTACGGTCCCGATCCCGAACAAGGCGCCATGTAATCATGGCGAATAAATAGGAAATGCCCAAGTAAATGAGCAGAAAAATATACACGACCCGTTCGATAAAGGCGTATTTCAAGCGAATCGCATCCGCAGTGGAAACCCATGTGAAAATATAGTTGTTCACGCCGTCCGTTCCCAAAATGCCGATCGGGACAAAAAACGCGGTAAACAGGATACTGAACCCGATACAGGGGATCGTCCAGCGGTGCTTGAGTATTTGGACACCGGAAAACGCGCGGTTGAAAATCGACAGGCTGATGTATCCCGTCACCGCATACGTCGAGACGGCGAGGCTTTTCCAACTGGGAAAAATCCACGTGTAATCAATCATCGCCCTTACTTCGTCGAAGTTCATGTTTGGGTTCGTGTACGCCTTGACAATTGAAAACAGCAGGAGCGGCACGTTCAAAATCAGAATCAGCTCCGTGCTGTACAGCACCGTTTTCGAAGCTTGCAAGGCGCCGAAGCTCGCTACCGCAACAAATAGAATCAACAGTACGTACACCGGAGTCTCCGGGCTTAAATAGCGGGACACGATGAAGGCGTAGTTAATCAATACGAGCGCTCCCGATATAAACGACGCGCTGCCCAGAAGCAGCAGCGCCGGAATCGCAATGGCCCTGGGCAACGCGTGCCGCAAGATTTCCGGCAACCCTTGGCCGCGAAACGTCAGCATCGAGCTGGTAAAGATGTACATGAGGATGTCCCCGATGATCGGGCCGAGTGCCAACGATAAAATCGCGCCGTCATACCGCTCTCTATACGCGATTCTCCGGCACGACACCCAGGGCAAACACCCTGGGTTTTTTGTTGCCAACGTGAGCAGGCGGGGTGTAAAGCTGCAGCTCGTGCGCCCGGACAGCGTCTGCGTAAAAATGTATAATCCCCCAGCGTTACGACAGAATAACTTCAGAATAGAAAGGGTACAGGCATTTTATTTACCTTTGTTTGCTTTGTGTACATACCAGAATGTTCTTTATTTTGTGGAGGGATGGCAAAATGGACGAGCGATCGTACACGATTCAAATCAACGACGAAATGTACCCCGCCGTGCAAGGGCAAACGATTTTGGATGTGGCAGAATCCCATGATTGTTATATTCCTCATATCTGCAAACATCCCAATCTGATGCCGATTCAGACGTGCGATACATGTATGGTGGAAGTGAACGGCCAGTTGGTTCGCTCCTGTGCAACGGGGAGCGAGCCGGGAATGATCGTCAACACAAAGTCGGAGCTGGCCAAAGAAGCGCAGTTGGAGGCGATGTCGCGCATTTTGCGCAATCACGAGTTGTACTGTACGGTTTGTGACAACAACAACGGAAACTGCGTCGTCCACAACACCGCCGAGTACCTGGAAATTGAGCATCAAAAATACGAGTTCAAGCCGAAGCCGTATCCCCCCGATCTATCCCATCCGATGTACCGCTACGAACCCGATCAATGCATCCTGTGCGGCCGCTGTGTGGAAGCATGCCAGGATCTGCAAGTCAGTGAAGTGCTTTCCATCGACTGGAACCGCGAAAATCCGCGCGTAATCTGGGACAACGATGTGCCGATCGACCAGTCTTCCTGTGTTTCCTGTGGGCATTGTGTCACCGTATGCCCATGCAACGCGTTAATGGAAAAATCCATGCTCGGCGAAGCCGGGTATATGACAGGGATTCCCGCCGATGTGCTGGAGCCGATGATTAACATCACCAAAGAAGTGGAACCTGGCTACAAAGAAATTTTTGCCGTATCCGAAATCGAGGCCAGCATGCGCAAAACCCGGATTAAGCGGACCAAAACGGTCTGTACGTATTGCGGGGTAGGCTGCAGCTTCGAGGTATGGACGAAAGGCCGCAAAATCTTGAAAATCGAGCCGCAGCCAGTAGCGCCCGTAAACGGCATCTCCACCTGTGTCAAAGGGAAATGGGGCTGGGATTTCGTCAACAGCGAAGAACGCTTGACCAGGCCGTTGATTCGCAAAGGCGACAAATTCGTCGAAGCGAGCTGGGAAGAAGCGCTTGGGTTTATCAGCAAGAAACTGAACGAACTGAAAGAAAAGTACGGGCCAGATTCGATCGGCTTCATCGCTTCCTCCAAATGCACCAATGAAGAAAATTACATTTTCCAGAAGTTCGCCCGCTCTGTCATCCAGACGAACAACGTCGACAACTGCTCCCGCTATTGCCAGTCGCCTGCTTCCATGGCGTTGATGCGGACGGTTGGCTACTCCGGCGACTCGGGAACGATTCAGGACATCGCCAGCGCCGGCCTGGTCATCGTGGTCGGGGCCAATCCGGCGGAATCCCACCCGGTGCTGACGACCCGGATCAAGCGAGCGCACAAGCTGTTTGGGCAAAAGCTCGCGGTTGTCGATCTGCGGAAAAACGAATTGGCGCAAAAAGCGAATTTGCATCTGCATCCGAAGCCGGGAACCGATCTGGTCTGGATTTCCGCGATTACGAAATACATCATCGACCAGGGCTGGGAAGCAAAAGAATTTATTCAAGCAAGGGTAAACGGCTACGAAGAGTTCGTCCAATCGCTGCAAAAGTTCACCCTTGAATATGCCGAAGAAGTGACCGGGTTGACAAAAGAAGAGCTGATAAAGCTGGCGACGATGATTCACGAAGCCGACGGCACGTGCATCCTGTGGGCGAGTTTGCCGAAGTGGTGCTGCCCGCATCGCCGAGTCTGGAAAAAGACGGGACGTTCGTCAACACGGAACGGCGGATTCAGCGGCTGCACAAAGTGTTTGAGCCGTTGGGCGAATCCAGGCCGGACTGGATGATTATTCGCGATCTGGCCAACACGATGGGCGCAAACTGGAACTACACGCACCCAAGTGAAATCATGGTGGAAGCAGCCAGCCTCGCTCCGATGTTTGCCGGAGTCAGCTACGAGCGGCTGGAAGGCTGGAACAGCCAGCTATGGCCAGTGAAGCCTGACGGGGAGGATACGCCGTTGCTTTTTACCGAGCGGTTCCCGTTCCCGGATGGAAAGGCACGACTGATTCAGGTTGACTGGCTGCCGCCGATGTTCGAGCTGACGAAGGACTTCGACTTGCATCTGAACAACGGCCGCCTGCTGGAGCATTTCCATGAAGGAAACATGACGTATAAAGCGACGGGAATTACCCACAAGGTTCCGAATCCGTGGCTGGAGGTTTCGCCGGAGCTGGCCGAAGAACGAGACATCAAGGACGGAAGCGTGACGACTGGATTTCCATCCCCGATTTACTCGGAACAGGAGGGCAAGCCGATGGCCAAAGCGATTACAAACATTGAACGGTACATTCCCACGCCGGAGGAAGAAAAGCAAAAGGCGATCCATCAGGTGCTGGATGCGGTGAGCGAAAACCACCAGGCGCTGATTACGTTGCTCGATATCGTGAAGGAATTGCAGGAGATTGGCGTCTTGGACATCGTCCAGGGAGCGCTGAAAAATCGGCATGACATCGGGGTTATCGCCGTGTCCCAGCTCAACCAGCCCGGCATGCACCGGATCATGAAAAACGGGATGAACGCGCTACAGTTTTTGGGCAATCTGGAGCCTGGCAAGCTGCAAAACATCTTGAACGCCGTCGATCATGGAATCGTGCGGTTAACGGACACGAAAAGCGAGAAACCGATGGGCCTGATGGGAATGGGCAGGGCGATGATGGAGCCGAACGTCACCCTCGCGCTTGGCTCCATGATTAACTTTTTGCGCGGAATGGGCGAAGGCATGCAGGAAGCCGAGAAGCACGTTCATTGACCGCGACAGCAAGGAGGCGCGAGAATGCATACAGACAAAATCCCCGTGCAGGGAATGAAGGATGAAAACGACGCGGAAAAAGTGAGCGCTGCCCTGCACCGCGTTTGGGGCATCCAGCAGGCGGAGGTGAGCCTGGCGAAAGGCGAAGCGCTCGTTTCCTACGATGAAAAGGCAGCGTCGCTGGTAGATTTTCAACAGGTGATTCGCGATTTGGGCTATAAAGTAGCCGGGAAATAAACAGGAAATTGGGAGGCTGATCGCATGTCCAGACTGTGTGAAGTGTGCGGACGCGCAGAAGAAGAGGCTGCCAAGGAGCAAGAGGCGGATACCCGAGCCGCGCAGCAGATGACGATTCTCCATGTGTGCGAAAGCTGCATTGCCGACCGGCAGACGAGCAGGGACGACCGAATGCTGCTAAGGAGGAAAGCGGATGGATTTGGCGTTGCAAAGCAGAATTTTATTCGGACTTACGTTAGGGTTTCACATCATCTATGCCACCATCGGAGTGGGAATGCCGTTGTTGCTGTTGCTGGCTGAAACGATGGGGATTGTGAAAAAAGACCAGCAGTACAGGCTTTTGGCGCGCAGGCTGGCCAAAGGGTATTCGATCACGGTTGCGGTTGGCGTCGTGACGGGGACGATCATCGGCCTGCAATTGTCCCTTCTGTTTCCGGGGTTTATGAAAATCGCGGGGCAAGTGATTTCTCTGCCGCTATTTATGGAGACGTTTGCCTTTTTCTTTGAAGCGATTTTTTTAGGGATTTACCTGTACACGTGGAGCCGGTTTAAAAAGCCGCTCTTTCATTTGCTCGTCTTGATTCCGGTCGCGATTGGCTCTGGCCTGTCCGCCTTTTTCATAACGACGGTAAATGCGTTCATGAATACGCCACAAGGGTTTACGATCGAAAACGGAGCGATTGCGAACATCGAGCCGTTAAAAGCGATGTTCAACCCGGCGACGCCGACCAAGGTAGCGCACGTACTCACGTCTGCGTACATGACAACGGCTTTCGTGATCGCCGCCATTGCGGCCTGGTTTATTTTGCGGGGCCACCGCAACGAGTACTATAAAAAGGCGTTGCGACTGAGCATGACGGTAGGACTGATTTTTGCAGTGGCGACGGCCGTGGTGGGCGATCTGTCGGGCAAGTTTCTCGCTGCCTACCAGCCGGAAAAACTGGCTGCGGCGGAATGGCATTTCGAGACGAAAACGCACGCTGACCTTCTGGTAGGGGGAACCTTGGACAGAACGACGAACGAGGTGAACTACGCCCTCCGATTGCCAAGCATGCTCTCCTTTTTGGCAACCGACAGCTTTCAGGGAGAGGTCACGGGCTTAAACGACATTCCGAAAGAAAACTGGCCTCCCTTAATCATTCATTACTGGTTCGACCTGATGGTAGGGATTGGAAGCTTCATGATTGTGCTTTCCTGTATCTTTGTCGCTTGCCGGATCTGGAAGCCGCAACTGGAATGGAACCGCTGGCTGCTCGGCCTGATCGTGCTCGGAGGCCCGTTGTCGATGCTTGCGATCGAATTTGGCTGGATTTTTGCTGAAGTAGGGCGGCAGCCATGGATTTTGCGCGGGTATATGATCGTATCAGAGGCGGCGACAACATCGCCAGACGTCGGGTCGATGCTTGTCCTGTTTAGTGTGATTTACGCTCTTTTAGGCATATTGACCGTGTATGTGCTGGTTCGAATGGCGCGCAGAAATCCGGTGGAGCCGCTACTGGATGCGAGGAGTGAGCAGACGTGACGACGGAAGGGCTTGGAATCTCCATCCTCTGGCTGTTTTTGTACGGCTATATCATCGTCGCTTCGATTGACTTCGGGGCGGGCTTTTTCTCCTACTACGGAAGGATCACAGGCAAAGGAGAAATCATCAACAAAGTGATTACCCGCTATTTGTCGCCGGTCTGGGAAGTGACCAACGTCTTTCTCGTGTTCTTTTTCGTCGGCATCGTCGGCTTTTTTCCGGAGACAGGCTATTTCTACGGGACAGCGCTACTCGTCCCGGCGAGCGTCGCCCTGGTCTTGCTGGCGATTCGCGGCTCTTTTTACGCCTTCAGCAAATACGGCAATCCGAGCAGCCACCTGTACCATTTTTTGTACGCGGCAACAGGCGTCCTGATCCCGGCTTCCTTTTCCACCGTCCTGACGATATCGGAAGGGGGATTTATCGAAATGGACGGCGGCGTCCCGCATTTTTTGCCCGGCAACCTTTTTTACAGCCCGTATTCCTGGGCCGTTGTGTTTTTGGCTCTCGTGAGTGTGCTGTTTATCAGCGCAAGCTTTTTGACCTATTACGCGAATCGGGCGGAGGACGCGCAGGCAGAGGGCGTGCTGCGGCAATGGGCGCTGTTTAACAGCTTGCCGACGATTTTTGCGTCTTTGCTCGTCTTTATGGCCTTGTGGAAGCATAATCCTGAGCATTTTTCTTCGCTCATGGACCATAGCATCTGGTTTATTTTGTCGTTTGGCTTCTTCTTGAATGCGCTGCGCTTATTGATCGTCAAAAGGGCATACGGCTGGATGTTCATTTCCGTCATGCTGCAATTTTTCACGGCGTTCTGGGGGTACGGAAAGTCCCATTTGCCGTATTTGCTCTACCCGTACGTCTCCTTTCATACGAGCGTCACGAATCCGACGATGGCCAAGTTTTTGGTCGCGGCTTTCATCGGCGGGATGGTGTTGCTTATTCCGTCGCTGTTTTTGCTGATGCGGCTGTTCATTTTTAACGCAAGATATGTGAAAGGCAAGGTGTGAGCAATCCTTCAACAAAAAGAGTTGGATTTTCGGGCGGTTTTGGTGCTATAATGAAGCTATAGTCGATCATTGATGGTTGGTCATCACGTATAGCCAACGCATCCTGATCTCCTCCATACGAATGGGATGGATAACTGGTATCAATTGATGCTTAGTCATTAGCCCACCATAAGACAATTTGTGCATGCGTTATGCCCGAATTGTTTTATGGTGGGCTTTTATTATGATTCTGGAGGTTTTTGGGAAATGAAAAAGGTAAAGTTTGAACTAAACAACGTGAAGCACGAAGCGGAAGAAGGGACCCACATCCTGGACTACCTGCTGCAACACGACATCGAGCATCCGCATATCTGCTACTCACCCATTTTAGGCCCAGTTCAAACTTGTGATACGTGCATGTGCGAAGTGGACGGAAAAATTATGCGGGCGTGCTCGACGCCGATTGCAGACGGGATGAAGATTCTCACTTCCTCCGAGCGGGCAAAAGGCGCGCAGACCGAAGCGATGGACCGCATCCTGGAAAACCACATGCTGTATTGCACCGTCTGCGACAACAACAACGGAAATTGCCGGGTGCACAACACGGCAGAGTTGCTCGAAATCGACCACCAAACGCGTCCGTTCCGCGGCAAAAACTACGAAGTGGACATGTCGCATCCTTTTTACCGCTATGATCCCGATCAATGCATCCTCTGCGGACGTTGTACCGAAGTATGCCAGGATTTGCAAGTAAACGAAACGCTGACCATCGACTGGGAGCGGGAAATCCCGCGAGTCATTTGGGATGACAACAAATCGATTAACGACTCCTCGTGCGTATCTTGCGGTCAGTGCGTGACCGTTTGCCCGTGCAATGCGCTGATGGAAAAATCGATGCTCGGCGAGGCAGGATTCATGTCAGGCATTCAAAAAGACCTGCTGAACCCGATGATCGATCTGATTAAAGAAGTCGAGCCTGGGTACAGCAGCATTTTTGCGATTTCAGAAGTCGAAGCGGCGATGCGGGAGACGCGAACCAAAAAAACGAAAACGGTTTGTACGTTCTGCGGCGTAGGCTGTTCGTTTGAAGTATGGACCAAAGGCCGCCACATTTTGAAAGTGGAGCCAACGGAAGACTCTCCGGTCAACAGCGTCTCCACATGTGTGAAAGGGAAGTTCGGCTGGGATTTTGTCAACAGCGACCAGCGCTTGACTACGCCCCTGATTCGCAAAGACGACGCCTTCGTTCCGGCGACGTGGGATGAGGCGCTGACGCTGATTGCCGAGCGGATGGGTGCGATCAAGCAAACCTACGGAGGCGAAGCGCTTGGCTTTGTCAGCTCGTCGAAAACGACAAACGAAGATGCGTACCTGATGCAAAAGCTGGCGCGCCAAGTTTTTGAATCGAACAACATCGACAACTGTTCCCGCTATTGCCAATCGCCCGCAACCGACGGACTGCTCGCAACTGTCGGATACGGCGGAGACTCAGGCACGATTAAAGATATCGCCAGCGCCGGACTGGTCATCATCGTCGGGGCGAACCCGACAGAGGGCCATCCCGTTTTGGCAACCCGCGTAAAACGGGCGAAAAAATTGCACGGGCAAAAACTGATTGTTTCCGACCTGCGCAAGCATGAGATGGCAGAGCGCTCCGATCTGTTCCTGCACCCGAAACAAGGAACCGATTTTGTCTGGCTGACGGCCGTTGCGAAGTACATCATCGACCAGGGCTGGCATGACGAGGCGTATATCCGGGCGCGGGTGAACCAGTTTGACGAATATCGCGCCATGCTGGAAAAATACACGCTGGACTACGCCGAAGCAGTTACCGGACTCGGCAAAGAACAACTGATCCAGACCGCCAAAATGATCCATGAAGCGGACGGCACTTGCGTTTTGTGGGGAATGGGCGTCACGCAAAACGTCGCAGGCTCGTATACATCGGCGGCGATCTCCAACCTGCTGCTGGTGACAGGAAACTACGGCCGTCCAGGAGCGGGCGCTTATCCTTTGCGCGGACACAACAACGTCCAGGGCGCTTGCGACATGGGCACGCTGCCTACCTGGCTGCCAGGGTACCAGCATATTACCGATGATGCGGCGAGAGCGAAATTTGAAAAAGCGTACGGCGTCACCATCTCCAACAAACCGGGCTTGACCAATATCGAAATGCTGGAAGCCGTCGAAAAAGGCGAACTGAAAGCGATGTACCTGATGGGCGAAGACATGGCGTGGGTAGATTCCAACGCGAACCACGTGCACGACACGCTCAGCAAGCTAGACTTCTTCGTCGTCCAGGACGTATTCCTGACCAAAACGGCGCAATTTGCCGATGTCGTCTTGCCAGCGTCGCCATCGCTGGAAAAAGACGGTACGTTCGCGAACACCGAAAGACGCATCCAGCGTTTGTATCAAGTTTTGGAACCGCTTGGCGATTCCAAGCCGGACTGGGCGATCATCCAGATGATCGCGCAACGCATGGGAGCCAACTGGAACTACCAGCATCCGAGCGAAATCATGGACGAAATCGCCAGCCTGGCGCCGCTTTACGGAGGCGTGTCCTACGACCGTCTGGAAGGATGGAACAGCTTGCATTGGCCGGTACAAAAAGACGGCACCGACGAACCGCTTCTCTACCAGGAGCGCTTCAACTTCCCGGACGGCAAAGCGAGACTTTCGCTCGTGGAATACATTCCGCCTGTGGAATATCCATCGGAATTTGACCTTACTTTGAATAATGGTCGATTGCTGGAACATTTCCACGAAGGAAACATGACGAACAAGTCAAAAGGAATCCAGTACAAACTGCCGGAAGTGTTTGTGGAGGTTTCGCCTGAACTTGCCCGCGAACGCGGCGTGCAAGACGGTTCCCTGGTTCGCCTCGTCTCGCCGTACGGAGCGATCAAGCTGCGGGTGCTCGTGACCGATCGGGTCAGCGGCAACGAACTGTACGTACCGATGCACTCCGTCAGCCATGAAAATGCGATCAACCTGCTGACAGGCAGCGTGGGCGACGTTCGCACGCAAACCCCTGCGTACAAACAGACGAAGGTGCGCATGGAGCTGCTCAAAGAAAAAGGCATGACCCCGCTGCCTATGTACAATCCTCGCTACGCGAAACGAAACCCGCAACTGGGTGTCCAGGTAGAGCGGAAATGGGCGAGAGAAGATTACGTGCCGATTGCAGAAGTTAACGTTGCGGGAGGAGAAAAATAATGGCAAGACCGATAACGAAAGTAGTGAAACCAGAGGTTAGCGAAGAACAAAAACAAGCGCAAACAGTCGATCGCGTCCTGCAATCCCTGGCCGAAAATCCGGAGGGGATTCAGGCGACGATCAAGCTGCTGCAGGAGTTGCATGACAGCGGCATACTGGGGGCGCTCAACGCCGCTGTCGAAGCGAAAGAAGATATCGCCAAAATCGTCGTCGGACAAATGGTTCGTCCGCCCGTCACGAACATGATTAACAATGCGATGGCGGCGGCGGGAGGATTGACAGAGCTCGATCCGGAAATGACCAAAAAGCTGATGGCCGGCGTTACCAAAGGGCTGCAAAGAGCGGATGAAGCTTTGCAGTCGGGAGCAAAGGTCGGCGTGTTCGATTTGATAAAAGCGTTGCGCGATCCGGACATCAACCGGGCGATGGGATTTGGCATCAACCTGCTGAAAGGAGTCGGGGAAGGATTGAAAGACTGATGAAACAGGCAGCAAGCTTTTTGAAGAGGAGGTCAGCTAGTTGGATGACGAAAAGCAACAACGAATTGACAATCGTGCGCTTTTATCAACTCATGCTAAATACTTCGCTCATCATTCTCGGGTTGGTCTTGAGCTTTTACCTTGTACGCGAACTGTATGCCATTGTTCTGGATGCCCTTCAAGGAAATAATAACGTCCATGATATTTTGGAAAAAGTCTTGGCCTTTTTTCTCTACTTTGTCTTCGTTTCGATGATCGTCAAGTATTTCCACGAAGCGTATCACTTTCCGTTGCGCTATCTGATCTATATCGGGATCACAGGCACTGTGCGTTTTATCATCGTCAATCGGGATGATGCGATGAACAATCTGATTTTATCGCTCGTTATTTTTATCCTGGTCATCAGCTATATTATGCTGGCTCCCCGTCAGAACAAGGTCGGGGAGCTAAAGGAGAATATCGAATGACAAAAAGTCTTGAGCACCAATTCAGCATGCTTGTGCGCGAGATACGCAAGGAATACGTTGGAAACGGTCCGCGCGAAATCCTCACTCGGTTTTGCGGGCCGTGGGTCATTTGCGAGATGAAAGGCAATTTGACCAACGTAGAAAAGTTCATGATTATGTCCGAAGACGGCAGACGAATGGTTCACGATGCGCGTACGAAGCTGGTGAAGAACATTTACAATGATCCGGCGGTAGTAGCGAAGCTGGAGGAAATTATCGACGCCAAAATTTTGCGGATTTTTTCCGATATCAGCCTGGAAGAAGACATCGCCATGACCGTATATGTACTGGACCGATCCATTTCATAACGAGCAGCAGCAAAGGAAAGGTGGGAAACAATCGTGATTCAGCCCGTGTCTATTTTGTCTCCTGTCCTGCACTATGAAAATGGCGCTTTGGAGGAAGTAGAAGATTCCATCGTTACAGAGTCGCCGATTACGATCATGTTGAACGAGGAAGAGTTTGCGACGTTAGTGTGCAGCCCGGAATACATCGAAGAGCTTGTCATTGGCTTTTTGGCGTCTGAAGGGGTAATTCAGGCATACACGGATGTGACTGACCTGTTTGTGGACGAAACCACTGGGTACGCCTACGTCCGCGCCGAAAAAGTGAACAGGTACAACCAGATGTTCCACTCGAAACGGTACGTCACTTCGTGCTGCGGGAAAAGCCGCCAAAGCTTTTACTTTTACAACGACGCGCGCACGGTGAAAAAGTTGGAAACGACAGGCGTGACGATCTCAAGCGCGGATTGCTTTCGCTTCATGCAGGCGATGCAGCAGTCAGCGAAGCTTTTTCAGGACACGGGCGGCGTTCACAATGCTGCCCTGTGCGATGCAAACGGGATCGTCGCCTCCCGAATGGACATCGGCAGGCACAATGCCCTCGACAAACTGTACGGGCATTGCCTGATGCATTCCGTGCCGGTAGAAGACAAAATCATGGTGTTCAGCGGCCGGATTTCGTCAGAAGTACTGTTGAAAGTAGCCAAGATCGGATGCAGCATCGTGTTGTCCAAATCGGCGCCGACCGAGCTGGCCCTGCGGCTGGCGCAGGAGCTTGGCATTACTACCGTTGGCTTTATTCGCAACCAGTCGTTCAACGTGTACACCTGGCCTGAGCGAATCGAACAGGCCGAGGGGGGGACGTCCAGTGATTCCAAGTGAATTAGTGGACTCGTTTGGCCGCGTTCACGACTATTTGCGCCTTTCCGTAACCGATCGGTGCAATTTGCGCTGTGTGTACTGTATGCCAGCGGATGGGATGGAATTTGAGCCGGACGAAAACATTTTGTCTTTTTACGAGATTACCGAGGTTGTCAGAGTGTTGGCCGAAATGGGCGTGAAAAAAGTAAGGCTGACGGGCGGGGAGCCGCTCGTCCGCAAAGGCATTGAAGAACTGGTCGCAGCGATAGCGGAAACACCGGGAATCGAAGACATTGCCTTGACGACCAACGGCATTTTTTTGGCGAAAAAGGCGGCGAAATTAAAAGCAGCGGGCTTGAAGCGCGTCAACATCAGCCTGGATACATTGAAGGCCGACCGTTTTTCGCTTATCACCCGCGGCGGCGATGTCCAGCGCGTTTTGGACAGTATCGCGGCCTGTCAACAAGCCGGGATTTGGCCGATCAAGCTGAATGTCGTTCTCATGAAGGGAATCAACGACGACGAGATTGAAGATTTTTTGCGGCTGACGCTGGACGGCGCTGTGCAAGTCCGCTTTATCGAGTACATGCCGATCGGCCACAACGACATGCGCTGGAAACAGTCGTATTTGCCGCTGTCGACCGTCTTGGAGCGATGTAAGCAGCTTGGCTGGGAAACAGAGGAAAGCCATGACGTGCGCGGCAACGGTCCCGCCAAGACCTTTCGGATTGCCGGGGCCAAAGGCAGCTTTGGGTTGATTCACCCGGTGAGCGATCATTTTTGCGAAACGTGCAACCGGCTGCGTTTGACGGCGGATGGCAACATCAAGCCGTGCCTGTATTGGGCAGACGAGTTTAACGTTCGCAAGCATATCGGAGACGATGAAGCGATTCGCCAGCTTTTTTTCAAAGCGTTGAGCATCAAGCCGATGAATCACGAAATGGCCAAGGCTTTGGCAGATGAAAGCCAATCTCATGTACCGACGGCAAGGCGCATGTCGCAAATTGGAGGATAAGCGAGATGGAAAACGCAAATCGTTTTCGCCGACAGACTGTTCAGGTGGAGGAAGCGCAGCGCAGAATCGAACAGCATCTGCGCCAGCTTGGCGTGGAGGAGGTTTCGCTGGAAGATGCCTGCGGCCGCACGTTGGCAGAGGAGGTGACGGCGCCCGAGCCGATGCCGCATTTCCGCCGTTCCGGGATGGATGGCTTTGCGATCATGGCGAGCGCTACCAAGGGAGCGTCACCGGAATCGCCCGTCCTGCTGGAAGTGATCGAGCATGTTCCGTGCGGCTTAGTTCCGACTAAAGCCGTATCGCCTAATACGGCTACGCGGATCATGACCGGAGCGATGGTGCCGGAACAGGCAGACGCGGTTATCATGCTGGAAATGACCGACAACGTGGAGAAGCAGGGCAAAACGTTCGTGTCCATCAAAAAAGAGATGCCGCCCGGCAAAAATCTGACTCCGATCGGCCACGAACTCGCCAAAGGCGAATGCGTCCTGCAAAAAGGAAGCGAAATTCGCGCTGGCGAGACGGCGCTGCTGGCTACATTCGGCTTTTCTCGTGTCAACGTATATAAGCGCCCGACCGTCGCGATATTCGCCACAGGCTCCGAACTGCTGCCTGTGGACGCGCCACTGTGCCAGGGGAAAATCCGAAACAGCAACTCTTACATGCTGGCAGCGCTCGTTCGGGAAGCGGGGGGCATTCCGCTGTTGATGAACGCGGTCCCGGATGAAGCGGACAAAGCGCAAGCGGTTATTCTCGATGCGTTTTCCACCGCGGATTTTGTCATCACATCAGGCGGCGTATCGGTAGGCGACTACGATATTCTCGTCGATCTTTTCCAAAACTGGGAAGGGGAGCTGCTGTTCAACAAAGTAGCGATGCGGCCCGGAAGCCCGACGACGGCAGGGGTGTGGAAAGACGCCTTTTTATTTGCCCTGTCAGGCAATCCGGGGGCGTGCTTTGTCGGCTTCGAGCTGTTCGTCCGCCCGGCGATTTTGGGGATGCAAGGGCGCAAAAACAAATACAGACCGGAATGCACGGCTTTTTTAGGAGAGGCGTTTGCCAAGGTCAATGCGTATCCGCGCTATGTCCGCGGAAAATCGTATGTGCAAGATGGCAAACTGTTCGTAAAGCCTGTCGGAATGGACCAGTCAAGCGTAACCGTGTCGATTAAAGATTCCGACTGCTTGATTAAGATTCCCCCTGGCGGGAAGGGTGTGCAGCAAGGAGAGCTTGTCTTTGCTCTGCTGCTCCGAGAATGACGAAAACGTTGCGGCGCTACATTTCGTAAATTTCGCTTGAGAGAAAAGAGCGGGATGACATGGCCGGGGAGGCACCATTGCAAAAACTGTTAACGACGATGCTGCATAGTAACCGTGCGGCTACGAATCACATGGTCGAAACGATCCACTCGCTCGTTTCATGCGTGAACGCCCGTGATCCTTATACGTATCAGCATTCGGTCAACGTTGGCTTTTACGTCTGGGTAATCGCCAACCAACTTCAGCTCGACGAGGAAGAATGTGCCAATGTGTATATCGGCGCCTTGCTGCACGACATCAGGATCATTGGCACACCGGATTCGATCCTGAGGAAAAACGGGTCGCTCACACCGGAAGAATTGGCTATCATGAAAAAGCATCCAGAGATCGGCTACGCGATTGTAAAACGGATTGCTCCCTTGCAACAGCGAGGAATTGCCAAGACGGTGCTGTACCATCACGAACGGCTGGATGGCAAAGGCTATCCGCACGGCCTTTTCGCTGCCGAGATTCCGCTGGGCGCAAAAATTGTCTCTGTCGCCGAGGCTTTCAACGCGATGACATCAGCGCGGCTTTACCGCCCTGTTTTGGACTACGGGAAGGCTGTCGACCAGTTGCTGGACGGAAAAGGCAGCCAGTTTGACCCGACCGTCGTCGACGTGTTCCTGGAGGCGATGGCCAGCCGCAGAGAAAAAGCGCGACTGTAAGGCCAAAAGAAACAGCGCCGTCTTTTGTGCGAAAAGCACCGGATCATCCGGTGCTTTTTTGCTGCAAAGGTCCTTTTTTGCCGGATTGTTCATAAAAACATCTGCGAAACATGTTTTTCCAATGCTAAGATAGGGAAAAAGCATCAGGGGAGAAGGAATCAGGAGGATTGACCCCATGAAATATGTGAGCGTAGATCAAGTTGAGCCTGGGGATGTGCTGGCTCGCAGCATTTATACGAGCGAGGGCTTGACGCTGTTGCAGACGGGTGTGCAACTGACCGTCGGAATGATAAACAAACTGCGGCGCTTTGGGGTGACGATGCTCAGTATCAAGGACCCTTTTTTCGACGAGGTGAAGGAACAGGAGGTAGTCACAGAGACGACGCGAAAAGATGCCATTCGCAATCTGTCAGGCGCGATTTCGTGTGTCCAGTCCGGCAAGGAGTTCGACGTGCGCGGCATTCAAAAGTCTGTCGGCAACATTGTTGAAGAGACGCTGCGCAATCGCAAGGTGCTGTTAAATCTCGGGGAAATTCGCACCAAGGACAACGCCCTGTACATCCATTCGCTCAACGTCTGCATGATGGCGACCGTGATGGGCGTCGGGCTTGGCTACAACACCACGCAACTGAAAGAGCTGGCAATCGGCGCGCTTTTGCATGACATCGGCAAGCTGTCGGTGGACAAGGAAGCGCCAGCCTACAAGAAAAACAGCAGGACCAATCATCATACCTGGATAGGGTTTGAAATATTGCGAAAAAAACACGAGATGAGCATCGTGTCTGCGCACGTGCCGCTCCAGCACCATGAATGGGTCGACGGAACCGGAGTCCCCCGCGGACTAAGCGGCGACGAGATTCACGAGTTCGCCAAAATCGTCGCGATCTGCAACTACTACGACAATCTGATCTCGC
Source organism: Brevibacillus sp. YAE8 (assembly GCF_057543335.1). Classification (NCBI taxonomy): domain Bacteria; kingdom Bacillati; phylum Bacillota; class Bacilli; order Caryophanales; family Paenibacillaceae; genus Brevibacillus; species Brevibacillus sp. YAE8. Next base: position 376,002 of record NZ_BAAIYG010000003.1, on the reverse strand, counting down.
CGCTTTCCGAGGAAGAGGAGACGCTGCCTCCCTACGAGGCGTGCGAGCGAATCATGAGCCTTGCGGAAAAGCGCTTCGACCACAAAATGGTCATCCACTTCCTGCGCTCGATCGCGCTGTACCCGATCGGCACGTCGCTCAAGCTGAGCACAGGCGAAGTCGGCGTCGTGATCGACCAAAACCGCGGCCTGCCAGCCCGTCCGGTCGTGCGGGTCATCAGGCGGGAGCAGCAGGCGAATCGGCGGATGGCAGAAGATCACGAGATTTGCGATATTGATCTCGGCGCAGAGCCCACCATTTTTATTACAGGAGTACTAGAATAGAGAGAGAAACTAGACCTAAGGGTTTTTTCGATGCCAAGATCAGGGAATTCCCCTACATACATAATGAGGGTGTCAGTCTACAATGAAAACAGGCAAAAAGTCTCAAAAATCGACTTTTTGCGACGATGAAAGAGGAAAGGACGTGTCCTTATGTCCCGTATTCTAGTACCAGTAGATTTCTCTGCACAGTCTATTCAGGCGGTTCGCTTTGCTCTTGCGTACGCCAAAGATAAGCATGAACTGACTCTGCTTCATGCCATCCCTCCGTTTCCATCGCGCAACGTCGTCCGCAAGCTCGGGCAAAAAAGCGTGGAAGATTTCCAATTGGATGAAGCGAGAGAAGACTTGAAAAAGTTCCTCACGATTGTCGAAGAGGCAGGAGTCACTTACGAATTGGAAATCGAGTTCGGCGAGCCGCATGAAGTGATCGCCAAGCACGCGACAAAAGGCGAGTACGCCGCAATCGTCATGGGGACGCACGGATACGGCCGGATCACCGGATTCCTGCTGCAAAGCGTCAGCTACCCGACGATTCACGACGCCCAGCTTCCTGTCTTCCTCATTTCCGAGGAGACCGATGCCAGCCGCTTCCCTTGGCAAAAAGTGCTGATCGCCGTCGACGGCTCGGAGCAGGCGAAAAACGCAGCGCAAAAAGCGATTGCCTTGAGCCAGGACATTCCGGGCGTTTCCTACCTGCTACTCAGTGTCGTGACGCCTCCTGTCGCTTATGCCGGAGTGTACGGCGTAGGCTGGGAAGACACAGCGACGCTGGAAAACTGGGGAAAAGAAACCGTGCGCACTTGCGAAGAAGTGCTGGAAGCGGCGCAAATTCCTTACGAGAGCAAGGTAGTGATTGGCGATCCGGCGACAGTGATTCGCCAGACCGCCGAAGAGGAGCAAGCAGGTCTGATCGTGCTCGGTCACCACGGGCTTGGCGGCATCGCGGGCACTCTGCTCGGCAGCGTGACCTTCAAAACGATTCATCGCACCAAAACGCCGCTGTTGATCGTCAAATCATAGGCTCATTCGTGAACAGGCAAGCTGTCCGGACTCCGGGCAGCTTTTTTGTGCAGATAAGGTTGGATAAGAATTTATCCAGCGGAAAGTGCAACGAAGGCTGTGCCAATGGCTTGGCGCAGCCAAGTTTTCTAATGCTCCAGGGCACGCTCAGCGCCGGACGCCGAGTTGATGCGGGAGCTTCCCCAGGCGGCAACGAGCACGACCGCGCCTGCGATGACGAAGACATAAATCAGCGCGGTCAACTGCATCAGCGGCCCGGCCACAAACGAACCGAGCATCATCAGCCCGACGAGCAGCGGCGCAATCGTCCCGTTTACCCGGCCGACGTACGCTTCTTCGACAAGCGTAATCATCCGCATTCCGATCACAATTTCCAGAAAAGCAAGCCCCACTCCGGTGAAAAACGCATGGCAGCGGTGACGATCAGCCAGACAGAGAGCGCCTCGACGACGATGGAGAGAGCGAAGACGGCAACCGGATTGTTTCCGCTCGTCTCCATCACGTAATAAAGCAAAGCCATGTTGCGTATCCAAATCCCGACGTTTTCCAGCGTATCGGAGACAAAGACGGTGAGAAAGACGCGATTTCCCCATTAGTGGCTTCATTTTGCACACTCCTGCGATTAATTAAACCGAACGTTCGGTCTATAAACTTTCGAAAAAAAAGCTACCTGGCGACAATGCCATGCAGCAAAACATCAATCCCCCGCTTCATCAAGGCATGAAGGCGCTCCTCCTCCATTTTGAAGCCGACATTGATAAGGCCGTTGACAAACCCTTCGAGGATCATCGCCAGCTCTTCCGGATCGGCCTCGGCAAATTCTCCGCGCGCCATTCCTTCCTGAAAAATCGACGTGTACAGCGTGTAGGAGGAGCTGAGCATCGCAAGCACCTGGTCCATAATGAGCGGATCGGCGAGCTGGCTGCCGGAAAACTCTTCTCCGGCTCGTTTCAACGGGTGGGACAAAAAGTCTTCGAGCAGAAAAGCGGCCAAGGCGTACAGCTTTTCCACCGAAGTGGCGTACTGCTTCTCTTTTTCCTTCCACAGCTCTGTCCACTCGTTATACTGCTTTTCCAGCAGGTGCAAAAAAAGCTGCTCCTTGTTTTTGAAATGGTAGTAAAGGCTCCCTTTGCTCGCTCCGGTCGCTTGGCAGATGTCTTCGATCGATGTGGCGAAGTAGCCCTTTTGGGAAAACAGCTCGGTTGCTTTCTCGACGATATGTTGTTTGGTTTTCTCCCCATCAAGGCGACGTTTGGACATGAAAGGCAAGGCTCCTTTTTATAGACTGAACGTTCGGTTTAATTTCGGTCTACCGGATGGGAGAAAGAAGCGCAAGTGCTTTCCCGCAAGGCGATTGAGAATGGACGGTCAGGGGAAAAATGGGGAAAGCGAGTGAGGGGGCGAGGAACGCATGAAAATCGGGTGTCACATCAGCATCCGCCACGGCTATGCAGAGGCGGCGCGAACCGCTCTGCGGGAAGGAGCCGCCTCTTATCAGTTTTTCCCGAAAAACCCGCGCAGCCTGGGGGTCAAGCAGTTTGATCCGGCCGATGCGGCAGCTTGCCGCGCTTTTTGCGAGGAACACGGCTTGGCGTCGATTGCCCATACGGCTTATCCGGTCAACTTGTGCGTGGAAGACGACGAGCTGGCTCTGGTGACGGTGCAATCGGTGCGCAACGATCTGGAGATTGCCGAGGCGTGCGGAGCGCTTGGCGTAGTTGTCCACTTCGGGCAGTACAAAGGGACGGACGTGCTTGCCGGCTACAAGCGGATGATTTTGCTGACGAATCGAATCGTGGACGGCTGGGCCGGACAGGCCAAGCTGCTGATCGAAAACAACGCCGGACAGGGCAACCGGATGGGCACGACGCTGGAGGAGCTGGCACAGGTGCGGCAACTGCTTGCCGAGCCGCAGAAGGTCGGGTTTTGCTTCGATACGTGCCACGCGTTTGCCAGCGGGCTGTGGGACGGGAAAAATTGGGGCGCGGTCATACAGCGTATGGAAGAACTGGACTATTTGCCGTATTTGTCCGCCGTGCATTTGAACGATTCGGTTTACCCGAGCGGCTCGTTTCGGGATCGGCATGCGCGCATCGGACAAGGGATGATCGGGGACAATGCTTTTGCCGAGCTGTTGCGCACGCCGCAGCTTCAAGGCTTGCCGATTGTATTGGAGACAGCGCGAGGGTCAAGCGGGGGGCATCGCGAAGAAATCAGGCACGTCCGGCGTCTGGCGAACAATTGGCAGGCTTGACCGGATTGTGGTACAGTGTGAGAGGATGTTGTCAACGAGGGAGGGGTACCAATGGCAAAACGGATCAAAGTGACGATTCACGATTTTGCGACGCTGAAAGAGAATTTGAACAACCCGGAAGAGCTGGCTCTTTACGAAGCAGCCAACGGGAATACATACGATGCCGAAATCGAGCACGACGGCTACGCTGTCATTGATGTGACAGAGGACGACTACATTGAGCTGGCACCGGGCGAATACCAGCTCATGATCGAGGAATGGACCAACGCCGGGCAAATCGGCGAGTGGACTTTGCAAACGAAGTCAGATCCGGCAGACGACACAGCGCTGCTGTATCGCAGCGTCGACGCGTCAGGCCAGGAAGTGCAGCCGCCGCAATCGCTGCCGAAGCAAGTCGTCGAGCTGGTAGCGAAGACCTGGTTTGGCAAGGCGCCAAAAAAGGTCGAGGAATAGTCGGACAAGAACAGGGAAAGGAGCGCTGCGAGTGGTAGCGCTCCTTTTTTTTCGCGCAAAAAATCGCAGGATGTAGTCGCTCGTGACGAGGAACAGGCGAAGGCTGGGAGCGGCAAGTACCGAGATCATTCGGCCGTCTCGTCCTCAAGCTGAATGTCGTACTTTTTGATCCGCCGCATCAGAAGCGATTGGGTGATGCCGAGCGCCGCCGCGGTCTTGCGCGTCGTTTTGTGGATGCGCAGCGCCTGCATGATAAATTCGACCTCGATTTTTTCCATCCGCTCCGTCAAGGAAAGGGAGCCGAGCGTGAGGATGCCGTCCTCCAGCTCGCGAATGCTGCGCAGTTCCTCCGGCAAATCGGTGACGGAAATCTCGTCGAACTTGGACGTGATGACGATGCGCTCGACCAAATTTTCCAGCTCCCGCACATTGCCTGGCCAGTCATACTGGTGCAACACGTCCAGCACGTCAGATGTGAAACGGCGTTTTTGGTGGTGCTTGGCGTTGAATTTTTGCAAATTGTGGTGCAACAGCGGGAAAATGTCGTCTTTGCGCTCGCGCAAGGGCGGGACGTTGATCGGCAAAATGTTGAGCCGATAGTACAGGTCGTGCCGGAACTTCCCTTGGCGCACCAGCTCCTGCAGGTTGGTGTTGGTCGCGGCGATGATGCGGATGTCCGCCGTGTAAGTTTTGGTGCCGCCGATCGGCATGAACGTCTTGTTTTGCAAAAGCAACAGCAGCTTCGACTGCAAATGGTAGGGCAGCTCGCTGATTTCGTCGAGGAACAGCGTCCCTTTGTCCGCCATTTTGACCAGGCCGATTTTCCCCGAGTGGTTCGCCCCGGTAAACGCCCCTTTGTGATAGCCGAACAGCTCCGATTCGATCAACGTTTCGGGGATGGCGCTACAGTTTACATGCACGAACGGCCCTGCGCTTCGCTCGCTAAGCTGGTGGATTTGCTCGGCGAGATGGCTTTTGCCCACCCCGGTTTCGCCCGTGATGAGCACAGTCGTGTCGACCAGCGCGACTTTTTTTATCAGTTCCATGAGCGCCAAATACGAGCGGCTGTTGCCGATCAGCGTCTGCGACGAGCTTTGGTTCGCTTCCCGCTTCATGAGCTGCAGTTCCTCGCTGTAGCGCTTCAATAGCGCGACCGTTTCCTCCAACTGCGAGCTGGCCCGTGCCGCCTCCGTAATGTCCCGGGAGTGGGCGACGATCAGCTCCGGCTTTCCGTCTTCGTCCGGGATAATATGGCCTGTCACGAGAAATTTTCCTTTGCTGTTCACAAGCTGGATGGTCGTCGTCGGCTTGCCCGATTCCAGGACAAGCCGGGTCACGGAAGGACTGAAAATGCCCATTTCCTCCAGATCGGTCACGTTTTGCCCAATCAGCTCGGCTTTCGGGATGCCGCACAAGTTTTCGCTCGCCTTGTTCAGCCACAGTGTGGTTCCTTGCGCATCCGATATAAAAATGCCGTCCGCAAGCGAGTTCAATATGTCGATGAACCGATCTACAGACGACAAGGCCAAAATCTCCGCATCTTTTTCCACGCTTGATACGCTCCCCTCATTTTTGACCTGATTGTACAGGAAGTGACTGCCGATTGTATAGTGAGTCGGATTTGAAAAAACTCGAGTCGATTTCGATTCACCTGAAAAGAGTGCGTTTCTCTCCCTTTCGACTCAAAAGTGATTCTACTTCGATTCGTCAGAAAAGACGCAGTTTCGGCAATTTTCGCTACCATCCAGCTTTTTGGGTGTTGGCACAGGACTTGCTACTGTTAGCGGGACGTAAGCGACTTTGCTCAATAAACAAGAGAGATAAGGAATGGCATGCGATGCTAGCGAAACTGGTGACGCGCGAACAAGCGACGGAATGTGTACGAGACGGTGTCCGGCTGATGTACGGCGGTTTCGGAACGATCGGCTCCCCGGCTCTTTTGATCGACACGATTTTGGAAAAAGGGGTGCGCGACCTGACCTTGATCGGAATCGACGCGGGGTATCCGCAGGTCGGGATCGGCAAGCTGATTAGCCACGGGCGGGTGAGGAAGCTGATGACGACGCATATCGGCTCCAATCCGGAAGCTGGTCAACAGATGATGGACGGACGGCTCCAGGTCACGTTTTGTCCCCAAGGAATTTTTGCGGAAAAAATTCGCGCAGGGGGCGTAGGCATTCCCGGTATTGTTGTCGATGCGCAAATGTGGGGAGAAGCGACAGAAGGAGGGGAAGCGGTGGTTTTTGGGGGAAAGCCGTGCTGGATGGAACCGGCGCTGACGGCCGATGTAGGCATCGTCTATGCGAAACAGGCGGACACGTACGGCAATCTCATCTACGACAAGTCGGCGAGAAACTTGAATCCGCTGGTGGCGATGGCTGCTGACATCACCATTGCCGAAGTGGAGGAGATCGTTCCGGCAGGAGAGCTGGACCCGGAAAAAATCGTGACACCCGGCATTTTTGTCGATTACATGGTGAATCGCAGCGGCGGGGGGAACGGCTGATGCGACTGACGATGGATCAGCGAAACATGATCGCGCGGCGCGCCGCCAAGGAAATCGAACCGGGGATGGCCGTCAATCTGGGGATCGGGATACCGGAGCTGGTCGCGGACTTTATCCCGCACGAATGGCACGTGATGTTTCATTCCGTGAACGGCATTCTCGGGGTAGGCCCCACGCCAATCAAGGGCGAAGAAGACCAGCATATCTCCAACGCGGGGGGAGCGCCCGTTACCGTAGTTCCGGGCGCTTCTTACTTCGATAGCACGATTGCCTACGGCATGATTCGGCGCAAGAAGCTCGATGTCGCTTTTATCGGGGCCTTGCAGGTCAATCGCAGGGGAGATTTGGCGAACTGGATCGTCCCTGGCTCGCGCGTTCATGGCATCGGCGGTGGAGCCGAGCTGGCCTATTACGCCAAAAAGGTGATCGTCCTGATGAGCCATGTGACGCGGACAGGCGAGCCGAAAATCCGCAGGGAGTGTACGTTTCCACTGACCGCGAAGCGCTGTGTCGACCTGATCGTCACAGAGCGGGCGGTTATCGAGGTCACGCCGCAGGGGCTGATGCTGACAGAGGTCATGTATCCGTACTCCTTGCAGGATGTCATTTACCATACCGGAGCGCCGTTGTTGATTTCAGAACATTTGCAAATGGTGGAGTAATGAAAAATTTTTCTGCACAAAGATAAGGGGGCTTACCAACATGAAAAAATCACTCAAAGCCGTTGCAGGCGTATTGTTCTCGCTGTCGCTTCTCGTAGCAGGATGTAGCCAGGGGGCTTCGACGAACGATGGCGGGGGACAGGCAGGCGCAGCCAGCGGAAATGCGTCCGCGATGACGAAGGAGCCAGGTGTGTTCGTCTTTGCCGCTTCCGGCGAGTACCAGCCGTTCAGCTATTTCAAGGATGGGCAGCTTACCGGGTTTGACATCGAAATCGGCAACGAGATCGCCAAACGGCTGAATTTGCAGCCAAAGCCCGTCACCTCGCCGTTTTCCGGGATTATCGCGGGGGTCAAGGAAGGGCGCTACGATGCGGCGATTGCCAGTCACGCGATTACGGAAGAGCGCAAGCAGCAAATTGATTTCGCCGATCCGTACTACTTGTCCGGCGGCCAACTGTTCACTCGTCCCGACGGCACGACTTCCACACTGGAAGAGCTGAAGGGCAAGGAAGTCGCAGTCGCCTTGGGCACTACGCATGAAAAAATGGCGCGGGAGTACACCGACAACATCAAGACGTACGACAGCGACGTCACGGCCCTGCGCGCGCTGGAGCAAGGCAAGCATGACGTGGTCATTACGGACAGTGTGGTCGGCGAGATCGCGATTGCCCAAGGCTTGAAAATCAAGAAAAGCGGCGCGCCGTTGTCTGAGGTTCAACACGGAATCGCCGTGCGCAAAGGCAACAGCGAGCTGTTGAACAAAATCAACGAGGTGCTGAAGCAAATGCACGAAGACGGCACGTATCTGAAGCTGAGCGAAAAGTACTTCAATCGCGACATCAGCAAGAACGAATAAGGTTGACGTTTGTGTAAGGCCGCCTGTCATCCGCGCAAGGAAAGCGGCGGGTGACAGGGACATTTTATCAGCGAGGGGTGGCATCGAGTGCCCAGTATTGCCCATTTGACAGAAGAGTTTTTCCGCACATTGCCGTTTTTTTGGAAGCCGCTGCTCTTGACGTTTGAGCTGACGATCGCTTCCGTCATCGCAGGGTCGATCATCGGGCTGTTCGTCGCCCTGTTGAAAGTCTCCAAGTTCAAGCTCGGGCAAATTGTTGCCAACGTCTATATTATGGTCATTCGCGGAACGCCTTTGATCGTGCAAATTTTTGTCCTCTATTTCGGTTTTTACAAGGTGATTGATCTCGGTCAATTTTGGTCAGCGGCTTTGGCCTTGGCGATCCACAGCGGGGCGTACATCGCGGAAATTTTCCGCGGGTCCATCCAGTCGATCGACAAGGGACAGATGGAGGCAGGCTTGTCGCTCGGGATGTCTACCGGCCAGACGATGCGCCGGATCATTTTGCCGCAGGCGATGAAGCGCTCCATTCCGCCGCTCGGCAACCAGTTTATTTTGTCGCTGAAGGAGTCGTCGCTGGCTGCTTTCATCGCGATGGATGAGCTGTTCTCGCTGGCGCGCCGCCTGTCTGCGGAAACCTTTGATGAGATGACGTACTTTTTGATCGTGGCCCTGTACTATTTGGTGATTGTCATGATCTTTACGTATATCGTCCATGTGATGGAAAAGCGGTTGGCCAAAGGTGACGTATAGAAGAGGGGAGGGAGAACGATGGAAGACAAGCAAGTCATGATCCGCGTGCAAAATTTGAAAAAAAGCTTCGGCGCCGTGGAGGTGCTGAGAGACGTGACGCTACAGGTGAAAAAGGGCGAAGTCGTCGTGCTGATCGGGGCGAGCGGCTCGGGAAAAAGCACGCTGATTCGCTGCATCAATTTTTTGGAGATCAAGGACGGCGGCGAGATTTTCATCGAAGGCAAGAGCATCGATCCGAAAAAGGACGACTTGACGAAGGTGCGGCAAAAGGTCGGCATGGTGTTCCAGCACTTTAATCTGTTCCCGCACAAAACGGTTTTGGAAAACATCATGGAAGCGCCGCTGATCGCGAAAAGGGCGGACAAGGAGCAAACGAGGCAGGAAGCGCTGCAACTGTTGCAGAAGGTAGGCTTGTCCGAAAAAGCAAACGTCTATCCATCCTCGCTGTCAGGCGGACAAAAACAGCGGGTAGCGATCGCCCGTTCGCTGGCGATGAAGCCGGAGATCATGCTGTTCGACGAGCCGACCTCCGCGCTCGACCCGGAGCTGGTCGGCGAAGTGCTGGAGACGATGAAGCAGCTCGCCCAGGACGGGATGACGATGATTATTGTGACGCATGAAATGGGCTTCGCCAAAGAAGTGGCGGACTGGGTCGCGTTCATGAACCAGGGCAAGATCGTGGAGATGGCCCGCCCGGCAGAAATGTTCAACAATCCGCAGGAAGAGCGGACGCGCGAATTTTTGAACCGGGTCTTGTAACGAGGGCAAAACGAAAGGGAGCGTAACGATGAGAGAGGTAGTCATTGTCGCCGGCGTGCGCAGCGCGGTCGGCGCATTCGGCAAAAGCTTGCGCGACGTCCCGGCAACGGAGCTGGGACGGCAAGTGCTGGAAGGGCTGATGGAAAAGGCGGCTTTTCCCAAGCAGGAAGTGAACGAAGTGATTTTCGGCAACGGCTACGTGCACGGAGGCGGGCTGAACGCGGCGCGCATCAGCTCGCAGTTGGCCGGATTTCCCCGCCATGTGTACGGGCACATCATCATCAAGGCGTGCGGCTCGGGCTTGAAAGCGATTGGCAGCGGCGCTTTTGCGATCATGGCCGGGCAAGAGGACGTGGTGGTTGCGGGTGGCGTGGAGAGCATGAGCAACGTGCCGTATTTGATGAAAAACCGCTGGGGCAGCAAGTTCGGCAACTTGACGATGGAAGATGCGCTTTTGTCTGACGGCTTGATCTGTTCCTTGGAAGGCGAGCACATGGGCAACACGGCTGAACGGCTTGCGCAGCAGTACGGTATTTCCCGCGAGGAACAGGACCGCTTCGCCTACGACAGCCACAAAAAGGCGGCGACTGCCATAGCCGCAGGCAAGTTTGCCAGCGAGATCGTGCCGATTGCCATCCATGAGCGCAAAGGAGTGCGGGTGTTCGATCAGGACGAGTCGGTCCGCCACGAGATTAGCCTCGAAGACTTGGCGAAGCTGAAAAGCGTATTCCAAAAAGACGGAACGATCACGGCAGGCAATGCGTGTCCGATGAATGACGGCGCAGCCGCAGTGTTGATGATGTCTCGCGAAAAAGCGGAGGAAGCGGGGCTTATGCCGCTGGTCAAAATCAAGGCGTTTGCCAGCGCGGGAGTCGAGCCGGGCGTGATGGGGATCGGGCCTGTGCCGGCCACCCAAAAAGCGCTGCAAAAAGCAGGGCTGACGCTGGACGACATCGGGCTGATCGAGCTGAACGAGGCGTTTGCCGCGCAAGCGTTGGCGGTGATGAAAGGGCTGGAGCTGGACCCGGCCAAGGTGAATGTCAACGGCGGCGCGATCGCGCTCGGCCACCCGGTCGGTGCCACCGGCGCGAAGCTGACCGTCAGCCTGATGAACGAAATGGTGCGCAGCCGCGTCAAGTACGGCATGGTGACGCTTTGCATGGCAGGGGGAATGGGCCTGTCTGTCATTTATGAAAACTTGACGCTGTCCTCGTAAGCTTTTCGGCGGACAAAGAACAGCACAGGAAAAGCCCCGTCAGAGGGCCACGTCGATCTCGGCTCGTGGCGGTCTGGCGGGGCTTTCTTTTGCTGGTGATCCGGGGCGACGTCTTGGGGCGGAGCGGAGCCATTTGCGCTTTGCGCACAAGCGACCGGAAAGCAGGCGGATGGTTCCGGTGCACGTTTTCGTTCGCACGCCGTCAGTCCGCGAGCATGACAGAAGGAGTCGCCGTCCGCACGAACACGAGCGCATCAAACGCTTTTGCCGGGACCATTTGCAGCGTGTACATGTTCTCGATGCTCGCGTACCAGCCGCTAAACACGTCGCCGATGGCGCTGATCGGCTGCGGACGATTCACATAGGCGTAAAAATCGGCATCCTGCCGCGTTTTGGCGAAGTCCAGGAAGCCGTCCGGCAGGTTGGTGCGCGCGAACAGCACGGCGAGGCGGTGATCCCCGGCGTTTTTGACAGCAAACAGCTTGCGTTCGTCGGTAGTGGCGTCCTTGGCCAGAAAGGCGCTTTCATAAAATTCGCTGCCGATTGCGTAATACTGGTCGCCGAGCGCTTTCGCCAAATACGCCCCCATGCAGGTTGCAAGACCCGTGGTCGTGGACGTCTTTTCGATGTGTCCGTTGTGTCCGGTGATGAACAGGCGCTCGCGGCCGTAATGTTTCTTTTCAAACGCGAGAATCCACATGACGCGCTCCGCCATGTAGCGATCGCGGGCGCTGCCGTAGTTGACGTTCGTTCCGTGCAGGATCGCGTTTTGTCTGATCGACTCGGCAAAGGCTAACGCCAGCTCGTAGTCTTTTTCGGAGCTTTTGGCGGTGTAGGCGGCTTTGTTTGCTTTCATCCGGCCGAGCAAGCTCTGGATGTGGGGAAGCCCTTCCTTGGCTGGCTGTTGTTCGGACAGCGTTTGATCGGTCAAAGCTGCCAAAGCTTTTTCATAGGTTGCGGCGAGGGGCGGATCGACTTTTTGCAAATAGGCGAACAGCGCTTGTTTGTTCTGGTCGTAGCGCTGCATGTCAAAGCCGTAAAAGCGGATGCGGTCGTGGTCAGCGCGCTGTTCGTTGTACGCGCGCATCCAGGACAACAGCGCTGCCATCTCCTCGGTGTTGTAGATCGCAAAGCCGAGCGCTTTTGCCGCCTCTTGCGCTGTCCCGCTTCCGCCGGATATGTAAGCGTCGACCTTCTGGCCGCCGCCGAAGTCGGCTTCGATGGCGAAGGCGCGGTAGCCGTGCTTTTCTACCAGTTGCCGAAACACGTCCAGCTTGAGCGTCGTAAATTGTTTGTTGCCGTGGGTCGCTTCGCCAAAGCCGATAACCGTTTTTTGGGGCAGCTCCATTTTCGATACGGGAACGACATGCTTGTTCATAGACGATGGCAGTGCGCTTGCCGCCTTCGCCTCGAAGGCTGTCAATACGCTCAGCACGAGCAGCAAGCTTGTGGCGAGCAAAAGAAATTTTTTCATCGTTTACCGTCTCGCTTTCTGTAGCAGGTCGCCTGTTTGCGACCAGGTGTGAACAGCGGGATGTGTTTGTTGCCGAGTGGAGCCAAGGCGTTCCTGCGGGGGAGCCGCTATCTTAAGCCGGGGTGTCAAACGGAAGGAATCTGCCCGTTGCCCGTATTTGCCACATCCTTCTTGCTTTCCTCTCCTATTATGGCACAGGCTGGAAAAAAGGGCACGAAACAAATGAGTCAACTACCCGCGAGGCGCTTTTCATCCAAAAGCAAAAGCCGGGGCCACCTTTTGCCAAGGCAGGCTTCCGGCTTTTGGGTCAGATCATGCGTCAAAGAACGGCGCTTCCTACATTTCCTCTGGCGCTGCCAGTCCGAGCAGGCGCAGCCCTTCTTTCAACACGGCCACCACCGCTGCCACGAGCTGGAGGCGGGAAGCTTTCACGTCTTCTTCTTCCGCGAGAATGCGGACGTTGGCGTAGAATTTGTTGAACGACTGCGCGAGGTCGATGACGTACTTGCCGATTTGCGACGGGTCGAAGTTGTCGCTGGCCCGTTCGATCACCTCAGGGAAGCCGTTCAGCAAGGTGATGACCGCCCATGCTTCCTTGCTGTCCAAAGCGCCTGGTACGAGGCTCGCTGTCGTTTGCGGCTGGTAGTTGCCTTTGCGCAGAAGCGAGCAGGCGCGGGCGTGCGTGTATTGCACGTAAGGTCCGGTTTCGCCCTCGAAGGTGAGCATTTCTTCCCAGGAGAAGTTGATGTCGTTCAGGCGGTAGTTTTTCAGGTCGTGGAAAATGACAGCGCCGACCCCAACCTGGCGGGCAACTTCTTCCTTGTTCGCGAGCGTCGGGTTTTTCTCCTCGATCACTTTTTGCACGTCGGCAATCGCTTGTGCCAATACTTCCTCCAGCAAAACGACTTTTCCTTTGCGGGTGGACATTTTCTTGCCGTCCTTGAGCATCATGCCGAACGGGATGTGGTGCATGTCGGCGGACCAGGCGTAGCCCATTTTTTCCAGTACCTTGTACAGTTGCTGGAAGTGGAGACGCTGCTCGTTTCCGACGACGTAGAGCGCTTTGGCGAAGTCGTACGTCTCGTGGCGGTACAGGGCGGCAGCCAGATCGCGCGTCGCGTACAGCGTCGCACCGTCCGATTTTTTAATCAGGCACGGCGGCATGTTGTACTCGTCGAGGTTGACGACCAAGGCGCCGTCCGATTCGGTCAGCAGTCCTTTTTCTTCCAGCAAGGTGACGACGCGATCCATCTTGTCGTTGTAGAAAGCTTCGCCGTGCGTGGAGTCGAAGGAGACGTTCATCAGCTCGTAAATTTTCATGAACTCCTTGAGCGATTCGTCGCGGAACCATTTCCACAGATGCTGTGCTTCTGCGTCGCCGTCCTCCAGCTTTTTGAACCATTCGCGGCCCTGGTCTTCCAGAGTCGGGTCTTTTTCCGCTTCTTCGTGGAAGCGCACGTACAGGCTGAGCAGCTCCTTGATTGGCTCGGCTTTTACTTTTTCCTCGTCTCCCCACAGACGGTAGGCGACGATCAGTTTGCCGAACTGCGTGCCCCAGTCGCCCAAATGGTTGATGCGCACAGGCTGGTAACCGCGTTTTTCCATGATGTTCGCAATCGCGTTTCCGATCACGGTAGAGCGCAGATGGCCCATGGAAAACGGCTTGGCGATGTTCGGCGAGGACAGGTCGATTGGCACTTTGCGGCCCTGGCCTACCTGGCTGCTGCCGTAGGCGCTGCCTTGCTCAAGGATCGTTCCGATCACTTGCGCCGCCACATTTTCCTGATCGAGAAACAGGTTGACGTAAGGGCCGACCGCTTGGGCAGAGCGCAGTGGCGCTCCTTCGATTTTTTCGGCAAGCTCTGTGGCGATCATCGGTGGCGCTTTGCGGAGCGCTTTTGCGAGCTGGAAGCAAGGGAAGGCGATATCTCCCATCGCAGGGTTTGGCGGCGTTTCCAGCATGCCGTAAACTGTTTCTGTTGGGAAGGTGTCCACACCGAGAGAGGTGAGGGCAGCGGCGATTTTTTCCGCGACTTGGTGCTTGTAGCTCATTGTGATTCTCCTTTCAAAATGGGAAAAAGCTTAAGGGACGCAAAAGAAAACAAAAAAACCTCCGCGTCTCCTGGATAAAAGAGACGAGAGGTTGTGCTCCCGCGGTGCCACTCTTGTTGTTTTCGCCTGCATGCGTGCATCAGGCAAAAACCGCTTTGTGCTGCTGTAACGGGCAGACCCGGCAAAACCCTACGCGATCCGGGCGCGATTTGCTTCGCCGGATGTTCAGGCCGCATCTCCGAGGGGCGCTTCCTCGCGTGGTTCGGCATCGGGCTTCCACCATCCCCGACTCGCTACAGCCTCATTCCAGGAGTACTTTCCTCATCAACGATTCGCTTGTTTCTCTAGCATTATAGCCGTTTTTGGTGCCAGGATGCAACTTACTCTTCGGCTTTTTTCAAAATCTTGTCGAGCTCGGCGAAATATTGCTTCGTCAGCTTTTCTTTTTCTTCCGCGCTCATAGTTTCCGCGTTCATCCACTGCTGCTTGTAAAGCTCCAGTTGCTCCACCATCGCCAGCTCGGCCGCCGCCTCCTCGTCCAGATCGTAGTTTTCGGATGGATCAAACGGAATGAGCCGATTGTCGTTGCCGCTGCGCAGGTAGGGGGAGCGCCAGTTTTCCGGGAAGCGGTACGGCTGCTCGCCGAACATCAGTCCCAGGACGTCATCGGAGTCAATCGGCAGGAAGTGATCGTAGTTGTCCCTGCGGCCCCCTTCCGACAGGTTGATATGGGACAAAAAGTAGCGCAAATAATGTTCTCCTGTTTCGGTATGCTTTACGATGGAGTAGCTTTCAAATTCGGAGCTTTCCAGTTCTTTTATCGTTTCTATACAGGACAGAAATTCGTCCTTTTCACGCGCGAGCAGAGCGTCCATTGTCGATCGTTCCTTTCATCGGTTTGGGTAGCCTCATGATAGCAAAAGCGTTTCGCTCTGACAATGAAGGCAGAGCGGTCAAGTGCCATCCTGTTGAAAAAAGTTAACTAACGATGCTTCTCACAAAAAGCCCGTAGCTGGATCAATGGCGGCGAGAAGGCAACGGTCGCGCCTGCGGCAGCAGAAAAAGTCGCGCAAGCCTTTTGGAAAACGATGGTGGGGGAAGAAGCCGACGTTTACGAGCGCCAGGCGACAGAGGTTTATGCGGATGAGCATTGGCGCAACGGAACGTGGATGAACGTCAGCGACCAGCGGATGGAAAACGGCAAGCCTGTCCCGTATGACGTCCTGACCGTCCAGGTGGACAAGCGTGAGCGCGTCGCCTTTTACGGCAGGCGGTCTGGCTGCGATCGCACTGTCCATGACATGAAAAAAGAGGCTATCCCTTCAAGCCAAGGCAAGGGGGATAGCCTCTTCCTGTCATTTACTTAGCAGTCGTCGTTCGAACACCCGACAATGACCAGCAGGATAAACAGTACGAGCACCAATGCGAAGCTGTCTCCAAAGATGCCGTGTCCGCAGTAAGATGTACTCACGTTTGTTCCCCCTCCTTTCCGTTATGCTACAGTCTATACACGAACGCACAGATTGGCGTGGGCGAATGCCCGGTATGCGCAAAAATGGGCGCAGAAGAGCGGGAAGAGTGTAAAGAATAGACAAATTCTCAATTGACGAAGACTTTTCGCGGTGTTAAGATACTTTCAAACATCAAACCTGAAAGCAAAAAATGAATAGCATAGTAACAACTCTTATCAAGAGAGGCAGAGGGACTGGCCTGATGAAGCCTCGGCAACCGGTTAAAATCCGGTGCCAATTCCAGCAAAGCTACGTGCTTTGAAAGATGAGAGGATGGTTCAGGCGCAAGTGTATCCGCGGACAAATCCTCTTCTTTCAAAGAAGAGGATTTTTTGATGCAAAAAACGGCTGAGAATAAACCGACGCAAGGGAGAAAAGGAGCACGTCAATGAAACCCACTTTTCGCGAACAGCTTTCCCGGAAAATTCTGATTCTGGACGGTGCGATGGGCACCATGCTGCAGCAGGCGAACCTGACCGCCGATGATTTTGGCGGCGAAGCGTACGACGGCTGCAACGAGCTGCTGAATTTGACCAGGCCCGATGTGATTCGCTCCATCCATGAAAAATATTTGGAAGCGGGAGCGGACATCGTGGAGACCAATACATTCGGGGCGACTTCGGTCGTGTTGGCCGAATACGATGTCGCGGACAAGGACCTGGAAATCAATATCGCCGCTGCCCGTCTGGCGAAGGAAGCAGTCGATGCCTACTCCACAGCCGAATGGCCGCGCTACGTGGCGGGGGCGATGGGGCCGACGACGAAAACGCTGGCACTGACAGGCGGCGTCACTTTCGAGGAACTGGTGGAGTCGTACTACCGCCAGGCAAAAGGGTTGATTATCGGCGGGGTGGACGTCCTGTTGCTGGAGACGTCGCAGGATACGCTGAACGTCAAGGCAGGCGGGATCGGCATTCGCCAGGCGTTTGAAGAACTGAACGTAGAACTGCCGGTGATGCTGTCCGGAACGATCGAGCCGATGGGTACGACTTTGGCGGGGCAAAACATTGAAGCGTTCTACATCTCGCTTGAGCACCTGAAGCCCGTGACGATCGGCCTGAACTGTGCGACAGGGCCGGAATTTATGCGCGACCATCTGCGCACGTTGTCCGGCTTGGCCCAATGTGGGGTAAGCTGCTATCCAAACGCCGGGCTGCCGGACGAAAACGGGCACTACCACGAGACGCCGCAAGGACTTGCTGCGAAAATGCGCGCTTTTGCCGAGCAAGGCTGGCTGAACGTGGCAGGCGGCTGCTGCGGAACGACGCCTGACCACATCCGGGCAATGGCGGAGGCGCTCAAAGACTGCAAGCCGCGCCAGGCAACAGAGCAGGCGGTCAGTGCCGTATCCGGCATCGAGGTCGTCTACGTCGAGGACGACAATCGCCCGCTTCTGGTCGGGGAGCGCACGAACGTCATCGGCTCGAAAAAATTCCGCGATCTGATCGCAGCAGGGCAGTACGAGGAAGCGTCCGACATCGCCCGCGCCCAGGTGAAGCGCGGGGCGCACGTCATCGACATTTGCCTGGCTGACCCGGATCGCGACGAGTATGCGGACATGGAAAAGTTTTTGCAGTTCGTCGTGAAAAAGGTCAAGGCTCCGCTCATGATCGACTCGACAGACGCGAAAGTGATGGAGCTGGGCTTGCGTTATTCCCAGGGAAAAGCGATTCTCAACTCGATCAACCTGGAGGACGGACTGGAGCGCTTTGAAGAAGTGGCTCCGCTAATCCGCAAGTTCGGGGCGGCCGTCGTCGTCGGGACGATCGAGGAAGCCGGAATGGCGATCACCCGCGAGAAAAAGCTTGAGGTCGCGAAGCGCTCCTATGACATATTGGTCAACCAGTACGGCATCCCGCCGCAGGATATCATTTTTGACCCGCTCGTCTTTCCGGTAGGGACGGGAGATGAACAGTACATCGGCTCCGCGCGGGAGACGGTGGAGGGGATTCGCCTCATTAAAGAAGCGATGCCACAGTGCAAGACGATTCTTGGCGTCAGCAACGTTTCCTTCGGTTTGCCGCCAGCGGGACGCGAAGTGCTCAACGCGGTGTTTTTGTACCATACGACGCTCGCCGGACTTGATTTTGCCATCGTCAATACGGAGAAGCTGGAGCGCTACGCTTCGATCCCGGAGGACGAGCGCAAGCTGGCGGAAGCGCTGCTGTTTGAAACAAACGACGAGACATTGGCAGCCTTTACGGAGTTTTACCGCCAGAAGAAAAAAGAAGTGCGCGTGGAAGCTTCCTCGCTGACGCTGGAAGAGCGGCTGGCCCGCTATGTGGTGGAAGGCTCGAAGGACGGCCTGGTCGACGATTTGAAGCTGGCACTGGAAAAGTACACGCCGCTGGAAATCATTAACGGTCCGCTGATGGCCGGGATGGAAGAGGTCGGCCGGCTGTTCAACGGCAACCAGCTCATCGTTGCGGAAGTGCTGCAAAGCGCGGAAGTCATGAAAGCGTCCGTCTCGTTTTTGGAGCCGTTCATGGAAAAGAGCGATTCCGCGTCGAAAGGCAAAATTTTGCTGGCGACCGTCAAAGGCGACGTGCACGACATCGGCAAAAATCTGGTGGAGATCATTTTGGCCAACAACGGCTACAACGTCGTGAACCTGGGGATCAAAGTGCCGCCTGAGCAACTGATTGCCGCCTGCCGCAAAGAGAAGCCGGATGCGATCGGCCTGTCCGGGCTGCTGGTGAAGTCGGCCCAGCAGATGGTCATTACCGCACAGGACTTGCGTGCGGCGGGAATCGACGTGCCGATGATGGTCGGAGGGGCGGCGTTGACCCGCAAGTTCACCTCCAACCGGATTGCGCCTGAATACCGCGGGGTTGTGCTGTACGCCAAAGACGCGATGGACGGCCTCGATCTCGTCAACCGTCTGCAAAACCCGGAGGAGCGCGAGCGGCTGATCGCGGAACAGCAGGATTTGGCCGAAGCGGCTGCTGCCGCTGCTGCACAGCCTGTCGTGCAGGAGAAAAAAGCTCCGCTCCCGGCGCGTTCGGCCATCAGCAGAACCGTTCCGATCCACCTGCCGCCGGATTGCGACCGCCATGTGCTGCGCCAATACCCGATCAGCCACTTGCAGCCGTACTTGAACTTGCGCATGCTGCTCGGCAAGCATCTGGGCGTGCGCGGCAATGTGGAAAAGCTGCTCGAAGCGGGCGACGAAAAAGTGCTGGAGCTGTACGGCGTGGTCGAGGAACTATTAAAGGAAGCGAAGCAGCGCGGAACGATTACTGCGCACGGCGTGTACCAGTTTTTCCCGGCGCAAGCGGACGGCAACGATATTATCGTCTACGATCCAAACGATCACAGCAAAGTGCTGGAGCGCTTCTCGTTCCCGCGCCAGCCGGAGGAACCGCATCTGTGTCTGTCTGATTTCTTGCGCCCGGTCGAGAGCAAGGAAATGGATTACGTCGGCTTTTTGACTGTGACGGCAGGGGGCGGTATCCGCGAGCGTTCGACGGAACTGAAGGAGCGCGGCGACTATTTGCGCTCGCACGTCTTGCAGGCGCTCGCTCTGGAGTTGGCGGAGGCGTTCGCCGAGCGGATTCACCACATGATGCGCGACGTCTGGGGGATTCCCGATCCGGCGGAGATGACCATGCTGGAGCGCTTCGGTGCCCGTTACCAAGGCATTCGCGTGTCGTTCGGCTATCCGGCTTGCCCGAATCTGGAGGACCAGGCGCAGTTGTTCCGTCTGCTGCGGCCAGAGGATATCGGCGTTCAGTTGACAGAAGGCTTCATGATGGAGCCGGAAGCATCTGTCTCCGCGATGGTATTTGCCCACCCGGAAGCGCGCTACTTTAACGCGGGTCCGTCGGTGTTTGAAGTATAGATCGTCTAATGAAATGGGAGAGAAGGGATTGAGTTGACGACGAGCAAGAAAGACTTACGGGACTATTTGCAAGATCACCTGCTGGTCGGAGACGGAGCCATGGCGACCCAGCTACATGCGCTGGGTGCCCCGGTTGGCGTCAGCTTTGAAGAATTGTGTTTATCCAATCCGCGCGTGGTGCATGAGGTTCATGCCTCGTACTATCAGGCGGGGGCGCGCCTTTTGGAGACGAATACGTTTTCGGCGAACCGCGACGCGCTCAGCCGCTACGGCCTGGAGCACAAGGTAGCGCGGATCAACCGTCTCGCTGTGGCGATCGCCCGCGAGGCGGCACAGGATGATGCGTATGTAGCGGGCAGCATCGGCTCGATTTTGGCCGGACGGGTCAAGAAAAAGGTACTGGATGAATATCGCGACCAGTACGAGGAACAGGCAATCGCCCTGTTGCACGCAGGCGCAGACGCGCTGATTTTGGAGACGTTTCTCGATCTGGAGGAGCTATTGCTGGCGATTGAGGTCATCCGTCCGTTGACAGATGTGCCGGTCATCGCCCAGCTTGCGACGCTCGAAGTCGGGCGGACGCGCGACGGCTACTCGTTGACAGACGCTTTTCCGCAGTTGAAAAAGGCAGGAGCTGACATCATCGGCCTGAACTGCCGTTTGGGTCCGGCTGAAATTTTGCGCTCTTTTGAAGGGACGATCTTCCCGGACGATTCGCTGCTGTCGGCGTTTCCAAACGCAGGAAGGCTGGGCATGACGGACGGGGAGTACGCCTTCAAGTCGTCTCCCGAATACTTTGCCGAAAGCGCCTTGCGCCTGAGGGACCAGGGAGTTCGCCTGATCGGCGGCTGCTGCGGAACGACTCCTGCGCACGTGAAGGCGATGGCAGACGCGCTCGCTTCGCAACAGCCGAAAGCCCGCGTCAATCCGCCCGTTGCCCTGGTCGAGCGCCCGCACATTTCCGTGCAAAGCACCCACGAGCGGGAAAAGCCGAGCATTGTCGAGCGGGTCAAAACAGGCACGACGATCATCGTCGAATTTGATCCGCCGCGCGATCTCGACGCCGAGCAGTTTTTGGACGGTTGCTGCGAACTGCACAAGGCCGGGGCGGATGCGATCACCCTGGCGGACAATTCGCTCGCCACTGTGCGGATGAGCAACATGGCGCTCGGCGCGCTGATGAAAAACAGGCACGGGATCGACCCGCTGCTGCACATCGCCTGCCGCGACCGCAATCTGATCGGCCAGCAATCCCACCTCATGGGGCTGCACGCGCTCGGCATCGACCAAATTCTCGTCATCACGGGCGACCCGTCGCGCTTCGGCGATTTGCCGGGGGCCAGCTCGGTGTTTGACGTTACTTCCTTCGATCTGATCCGCATGGTGAAGCAACTGAACGAAGGCGTCTCGTTCTCGGGACGTCCGCTGAAGCAAAAAGCCCAGTTTATCGTCGGCGCGGCCTTCAACCCGAACGTCCGCAACATGGCGGCAGCCGTCGCCCGACTGGAAAAGAAAGTCGAGGCCGGGGCCGATTACATCATGACTCAGCCGGTGTACGACGTCGAATCGATCCGGCAGGTGCACGAGGCGACCAAGCACATCGGGATTCCCGTCTTTATCGGAATCATGCCGTTGACCAGCTCGCGCAACGCCGAGTTTTTGCACAACGAGGTGCCGGGCATCAAGCTTTCGGCGGAAGCGCTGGAGCGAATGAAAAAGGTGCAGGGTCCGGCCGCCAGACAGGAAGGGATCGCCATTGCGAAAGAGCTGCTCGATACGGCTGTCCGCTATTTCAACGGCATTTACCTGATTACGCCCTTCAACTACTACGAGATGGCAGCGGAGCTGATCGCCTACGTGCGCCAGCAGAGCGCGCTGGTCAAAACGGCGCAGCCGTAACGGCTTTCGCTCGCCAAGCCCACTCTCTGTCGACATGCCAACAGGCCCTCGCGTAAAAGACAGGCTACAGCCTTTGTCGTTTACGCGAGGGCTTTTAGTTCGTCCAGCATGTACGCAGTCTTTAAGGATTCGCGTGTGCAAAATTGCTGGATGTGCGCCGCATCCATTTGCTCGTACTGCTTCATGCGCAAAAAGCGTTCCATTATATGCGGAAAGGCGAGGTCGACAAACAGCAGGTGAAGCTGTTCGGCCGACAGCGGGTTTTCCCGCAAATAGCCGCGCAACAGGTAGGCAAACAGTTGCTTGTTCCATGCCCCTTCCTTGCGCATGGCAAGCGACAGCACACGGCTGATGTCTTTGGAAGGAAAGTCGTAGCGGACATCTTCCCAGTCGATGATCGCGATTCGTTTGTTGCGCACAAGCAAATTGCCGTTGTTGAAGTCGCCGTGGCAGAGGAAGTGCTTGCTGAGCGGCGCTTTTTTCCACTTGGCAAAATAGGCGGACGTATTCAGTTGCTTGCGCGCCGTCTGTCCAGCCTGGCGAAAATACGGGAGGTACTCGACGATGGTGGAGAAATGCGGCTTCTGCTTGTCTGCGTGCCGTTGCTCCCATTTTTCCAGCGCGGCCAGGTCCGTTTTGTATTCTTCCGACCATTTTTTGGCGCCGTTGTAAAGTTCGCCGTGCTTGGAGGTAAAGCCGAGCGAGCTTTTGTGAAACTGCCCGAGCAAAGCGCCGACCTGCTCCAGCTTGCCCGGCGAGTTGTAGGCGAGCTTCGGCCAGGACAGCCACTGATGGAGGACGAACAGGTTGTCTTTCCAAATAATATAGCGTTTGCTGTTTTTCGTCCGCTGAATACCGGGGATGAGGATTCCTTGTTTGCGCAGGTGCGCTTCGGCGTTCAGGATAAAATGCTGGCGCTCTTTGGGCAAATACGATACTTTGCCGATGAACTTGCCGATGGAAGTATCGAAAAAAACGACGAGCGACTTGGGCGTTTCCCTAAGCTTTTCGTGCTGGATGACAGTCAGGGCGTATTTTTGCTCGATCTTGCGGATGAGGTCGTCCATCCGGTTTGCGCCTCCCTTGCGTATAAGATCGTACGATTATAGTACGCCAAGAGAGACAGCAGTTGACACAAAAATGCTCAGCCGGGCGGCAAGGGCAGCGGATGCCAGTTCTTTTCCCGCAAAAAGGCGCTGAGCTCGGCGAATTTGGCGATTCTTTCTGCGCGCGTGAAGGAAGCGTTGGCTCCGCTCGTGGACGGGATCACAAACAGATAGCTGCCAGCCCAGTCATCTGTGGCAAATGCTTTTTCCGGCTGCAAGCCGAGAGCGACAGCCGCCTTCTTCTGGCCCGTGGCATGGCGAAAGGCGGTAATCCCGTTAAAGCAGATGACGCGCGGGCGATAGGTCTGGATCATCTGGACGAACTGCTCGGCCCCTGTCGCGAAGTCGTCGCGGGTGAGGTCCTGCGACGAGCGGGTAGGGCGCGAGACGAGATCGGTAATGCCGTAATCGTATTCAAGCAGCAGGGCGGTTTCTTCCGGGCGCAGTTGCCGGGGGGTAAGCCCGCCTTCGAACAGGCCGCGCCAAAACAAATTCGCCGGGTTCGCGTAGTGGAAGCCTGCCGACGCCGAGACGCGCCCGGGATTGATGCCGCAAAACAAAACCGCCAGATCGCGGCGGATGTAAGTCGGCAGCCATTTTTCCGTAAAGTCGACCAATGCGATTCCCTCCGTTTTTTTCACATTGTAGCACACCCGAGAGCGCTTACAGCAACAAGCAAAAAAAGCCGCCAGACGGCTGGCAGCTTATCGGTAAAAGGTCGATCGGTTCGGTAGTGAAATTACAGTTGAGCGTACGGCAGCATGTGCTCCGGCTCGTTCATGATGAATTGTTCCATTTCATTGCGGACGTATTTTTTTGTCTCGAATGGAACGGCTTCGTGTTCTTCTTTGCCCCACAACCAGCGCGACAACGATTGAATCATAAGGATTCTCCTCACTTGGTGGTAATGTTTTACATGCTCATCATACTCCTGTTTTGTTGGTTTGTGGTTGGGGATCTGTGAATAAGGCGTGAAGAAATGGTGGATAGAACGTGAACAAAAAGGAAGCGATTACAGCCACAGATGAAAAAAGCGCTCCCGGATCGGGAACGCTGAGGGTACAACCTGTTACAGTTTGTAGATGTCGGTATATTTTTTCTCCAGGTAATCCATCAGGTAAGTGGCGTTTGTGCCTTCCCCGGTAATCGCTTGCACGAGTTCGCGCGGGCTTTTCATTTTGCCGTACTGATGGATGTTTTCTTTGAGCCAGGCGCGAATCGGAGCGAAGTCGCCGTTCGCCACGAGGTCTTCGAAGCCGCTAAGCTCGCTTTTCATCACATGGGCGAACTGGGCGGCGTACACGTTTCCGAGCGAGTAGGTTGGGAAGTAGCCAAAGCTGCCGCCGGACCAGTGCACATCCTGGAGGACGCCCAGCGTGTCGGTTGGCGGTTCGATGCCCAAGTATTCCTTCATCTTTTCGTTCCAGATTTGCGGCAGATCGGCAACCTGGATCGTCTGGTTAATGAGCCCTTTTTCGATCTCGTAGCGAATCATGACGTGCAGGTTGTACGTCAGCTCGTCTGCTTCGGTGCGGATGAACGACGGGGTCACGGAGTTGACAGCGCGGTACAGGTCTTCGGCCGTCACGCCTGCGAACTGCGCCGGGAACGCTTTTTGCAAATCCGCGAAAAAGTGGTTCCAGAACGGCAGGCTGCGCCCGATCATGTTTTCCCAGAAGCGGGACTGCGACTCGTGAATGCCCATCGAGGTGCCGTCGCACAGCGGGGTAAACAGCAGCTCCGGATTGATGTTTTGCTCGTACATCGCGTGGCCCGCTTCATGAATGCAACTGAACAAGGCGGAGTTGAAATCATTTTCGGCGTAGCGCGTCGTGATGCGGACATCTCCCGGATTGAAGGTCGTGCAGAACGGATGCGCGCTTCTGTCCATCCGGCCTGCCTTGAAGTCGTAGCCGATTTTCTCCAGGATATAGCGGCTGAACGCTTCCTGCTCGGCAATGGGGAAGTTTTTGTGCAAAAACGACGTGTCCGGCTTGTTCGGGGAGTCGGCGATCGCTTTGACCAGCTTGACGGTTTTTTCGCGCAAGGTGGCGAAGATCGGATCGAGCTGATCGACCGTCATGCCCGGCTCGTACAGGTCGAGCAAGGTGTTGTACTTGTTCTTGCCGTCGTGTCCCCAATATTCAATAAACTCAAGCTGGAAGTTGACGATTTTCTCCAGGTACGGCTGGAACATGGAAAAGTCGTTGTTCGCCCGGGCTTCTTCCCATACGGTTTCCGCCTGGGAGGTCAGCACGACAAACTCCTGATACTTGGCAGCCGGAATTTGCTTGTTGCGGTCGAACTCTTTTTTGCATTCGAGGACGCTGTGGCGGGTGATTTCGTCGAGTGCTTCCAGGGCGGACGGTTCACCGAGCTCGGCGAGAAACGCTTCCATTTCCTTGGACGTCGCCAGCTTGAACTGTTCGCCAGCCAGCACGCCGATGATCTCGGAGCGGGCATCCATCCCTTTGCGCGGAGCTTGTGTAGCTTTGTCCCAATGCAGGACGGCGAGTGCCTGGTTGTAGCTGGTCATTTTTTTCACATAGGCCCGAAAATCGGCCGCGCGTGTTTCGAGATTCGTCGTCATGAAGTCCCTCCTGTGTAATTGTGCATAGCCATGTTATCAATATGTACATCATGCAGTCAAAAAATTTTTACTACTAAATATTATAACGATTTGGAGAAAAATTACTAGGTGGATGCAGGGCGCATTTGTCGGTATAATCGTATAGGAAAACAATCTGGCACCTTATTCGCGACGACAGGAGAATGAAGATGAGTCAAACCAATCCCCAATGGGAAAATGAGATAGCAAAACGCCGCACCTTTGCCATCATCTCCCACCCGGATGCGGGTAAAACAACGATGACGGAAAAGCTGCTCTACTACGGTGGAGCCATTCGTGAGGCAGGGGTGGTCAAAGGCCGGAAAAACGCCAAGCACGCCACATCCGACTGGATGGAGATCGAGAAAAAGCGCGGAATCTCCGTGACGTCCAGTGCGATGGACTTTGAATACAAAGGGCACCATATCAATATTTTGGACACTCCTGGTCACCAGGACTTCAGCGAAGACACATACCGCACCCTGACCGCCGCCGATGCCGCTGTCATGATTATCGACGTGGCCAAAGGGGTGGAGGCGCAGACGATCAAGCTGTTCAAAGTCTGTCGGATGCGGGGCATCCCGATTTTTACGTTCGTCAACAAGCTCGACCGCCACGGGAAGGACCCGTTTGAACTGCTGGAAGAAATCGAGCGCGTGCTGGGCATCCGCTCGTACCCGATGAACTGGCCGATCGGCATGGGCAGCTACTTCAGCGGCGTCTACGACCGGATGAAATCCCGCGTCGAGCTGTACCAGAACAACTCGCAGCACGAGGAAATTTCGTTTTTCCCGGTCAAGGGCGCAGAGGACCCGATGATCGGCGAGCGCGTCGGTCAGGAGCTGTGGCAGCAGTTGCAGGACGAAATCTCCCTGCTCGATGTCGCCGGGGACGAATTTGATCCCGAGCTGATCGCCCAAGGACAGCTCACGCCTGTATTTTTCGGCAGTGCGATCAACAACTTCGGCGTGCAGACCTTCCTGGACAACTTCCTGCAAATGGCGCCAGCGCCTTCTGCGAAAAAGAGCAATATCGGCCTGATCGATCCGTACACGAATCCGTTTTCCGGCTTCATTTTCAAAATCCAGGCCAACATGAACCCTGCCCACCGCGACCGTATCGCCTTTTTGCGCATTTGCTCCGGCAAGTTCGAGCGGGGCATGTCCGTGAAGCACGTGCGTCTCGGCAAAGACATCAAGCTGGCCCAGCCTGTGCAGTTCATGGCGCAAGATCGCGAAATCGTCGAGGAGTCGTTCGCCGGTGACGTCATCGGCTTGTTCGACCCGGGCATTTTCCAGATCGGCGATACGCTCTGTGTCGGCCAATCGTTTGAGTACGAGGAAATGCCGCACTTCTCGCCGGAGTTTTTCTCCAAGGTGATGGTGAAAGACGCGATGAAACACAAGCAGTTCCAAAAAGGCATCATGCAACTGACAGAGGAAGGGACGGTGCAGTTGTTCCGCACCTATCCGATGGAAGAGCTGATTTTGGGTGTAGTCGGCGTCCTGCAGTTCGAGGTGCTGGAATACCGCCTGAAGGCCGAGTACGGTGTCGAAATCATGCTGACGAGAATGCCGTACCAGATCGCGCGTTGGCTGGAAGGCGATAAGGCGGCGCTCGACGCCGTGAAAAACAAAACGGTTACCGACCGCTATGGCCGCCCGGTGATGCTGTTTGAAAGCGAGTATCAACTGCGGGTCGCCATGGAAAAGTATTCGTCGATCAAGTTCCACGAAAGCTCGCTCGGATTGAAAGCGACGCAGTCATAAGTGATGAAAAGAACAGGACCTCTTGAGCAGTGGCGGGGTCCTGTTTTGCTTTTCCTATCCTACTTGGACGACTCCCCTCATATACTGGGACAAAGACTGGCGGGATGAGAGGAAGGGAATGCTTTGAGGGTTCTGCTGTTGGTCGTGTTGTTTCTCGTTGCCTTCGACATGCACGCACAGACGCCGCTTTTGGCGCCGTACTTGAATATTTTGGGTGTGTCGGCTGCCATGATCGGCTTTGTGCTGGGCGGCTATGCAGTAAGCAATCTGACCGGAAATCTCTTCGCGGGTCCTTTTCTCGATCGGTTTCCGAAAAAGTGGTTTATCGCCGGAGGCTTGATTCTGGCCGGATTCATGCTGATTGGTCAAGGCGTCGTGACGCATACGGGCGGTTTTTTTGCTTTTCGGCTCATGCTTGGCTTTGTCATGGCCTTCGTCTCTCCCGCCTGCTCGGCGATGCTGGGCGAGACGGGCAAGACGGCGCTCGAACAAGGCGAGATCATGGGCAAAAAAGGACTGGTGCTCACGACAGCGGGGATTGTGTCGCCAGCGGTCGGCAGCTTTTTTGCCGTTCAGTTCGGCTACGGCCAATCGTTTGTCATTCTCGGCTACATCATGATCGTAGCCGGCGTGTTTTCCTGGCTCGTGCTCCCGGCCAAAGTGGATGGCGGCGGCATGCCTGCCAAGCTATTGCCCAAGGCGGCAGGTCGCCAAAGCCTGCTGACGATTCTGGAAAATCGCATGCTGTATCCGGCCTTTTTGGGCGGGTTTGCGATCATTTACGCGCAAGGGACGATCATCTACGAGGTGCCGCTGCTCGTGCAAAAGCAAGGGATGTCGCCAGCCGTGACCGGCATTTTGTTCAGTTTGAAAGGTTTGGGGGCGCTGGCGATTCTCTGCCAGTTTTGGCTGCACAAAGTCCCGGTGGAGACGCGAAGCTTTGCCGGACTCGGAGTGCTCAGCGCGCTTTTGTACATGCTCGCGCTCGGCGTGGCGATCCCGATCCAGGTGATGATGTTTTTGTTCGGCGCCTGCTTCGGCATGTTGTTCCCGGCTTTTGCCACGATCCTGACGGTGCACTCGCCGCGCGAGCTGTACGGCAGCGTGTTCAGCATCTACTCGGCGGTGCTGTCTGTCGGGGCGGTGCTGAGCCCGGTCATCGCGGGCTTGTTGGGGAATTGGCATCATTCGTACTTTATTGCGTTCTTCGTGACGGCAGGGGTGTGTTTGATCGGCGTGTTGCATCGGTTGTTGTTGAGCGGGGTTCCGCGGTAGGGGGTGGAGAGAGTTTTCCTGGGGCGGGGGAACTCTTTTTTTGTGTGCGGGGTATATCGACATTTTTAAAAGCAGAAATGAGGGGGGCGACCGAAAATGCCTTATTGATAATAATAGCTATTAACGAAAGTATGATTCATGGTCTTTAACGAGAGAAAATGTTGGGACAGTTTCTAGAAATGCAAGTATCTTCGTTTAGTACTGCAGTTACACTGTTCTTTGGTTTTCCTTAGTCTGCCAGAGTAATTTTCAGAGGAATTCAAGTAGACACAAGCGAGGCGAAATACTGTAGATCTAGTTTCTGTGCTCCAGAGTGAAGCAAGCCTCCCAAACAGTAGACAAAACTAGTGTCCATGATACTAGTGTGTTGTAATATGCACACCTTATGGGGGCTGGCTCCACGATTGGCACTATTAAACTACATGAAGTCCAGTGTAAACTGGGTAATTTGGTGATCCAGTCATTATAAAAAGCAAATAGTTAAAAGTAGGGGGGAAGATTGAGTGTTTAGACAGAATACTTTACAGACTAATTTGTTTCAATTATTTCTGCGACTTGTAAGTGCATTTGCGGATTAGCGGTCTCTAGCGTTATTCGATGAAATTTTGTTTTAAATTTGTGTTTCAAGTCATCAACGACAGTTGGTTTTATAAGGTAATTGGGGAAATTGTCAGCGAACTCTTTCCGATTGTTCCATAACCTGAGTTCTCTTACTTTTTGTGATTCAGCATCAATATTCTCAGAGCGAAGGTCAGTAATAGACCCATGGCCAAAATATGTTGCTAGTGCCATAAAATCAATAATTGGAACGTCATGCAATTTCATTCCTGTGAAGTGGGGATAATTACAAATAACAGCAGAATAAATTGGTTTCCCCTCTACACCATTTAGTATTTCAGAAAAGTAATCATTATGTTTTTGTACAAAGTTTATTTTTCTCTTTAACTGTAGGGCTCCATCAGATAATCTTTTGATGGCATTATGGACATCCCTTGGCTCCATTGGATACTTTACATTTTTTATTTCAGCAATAAAGATAAAATCATCGAATGAAACGATAAGGTCAATTTCCTCAGAAACTTTCTTTGAAATCTGAAAATCGCTTAGTGAAGGAATAGTAAAATTACCTTTAGAGACTAACTTGGATTTTAAATCATTTTTAATGAAAGTTTCTAGTGCAAAACCCCTCTCATTTAAATTAAATCCAGCTCCTTCAAGCCATTCATCGATCAATTGCAGATAATTGGGAGATAATATGGATGGTATAGAAAGATAGAATACATCTTGATCTTTTACTAAAGGGCGTTTCCATAGATTTATTCTTTCCATTTGGAGAATGTCGCTTTGTATTAGATTTATGTAAGATTCAATTTGAGTAGTTGTGTATGTCGTTGTATCTATAAAATAATTCATTAAATCTTTTTTTCTAATTCTAACCATATAGTCTTTTATATCTGTCGCATCATTTACTTCAGGTAAGCAATCCTTAACTTTTTCGGTTAAATGAACTAGCTCACTGTGTAAAACCATTAAATCATCCACAGTTAGCTTTCCTAATTTTTCAAGTTCTTTTCTTGTGAAATGTGGGTAGAATGCTGCAATAAAAGCCAATCCTTGTACCAACTCTGATTGTAGTAAAGCATTCGGCCCCTCGTTTTGAACTGAATAGCGAATATATCCTCTCGAGTTAATACGGATATTTGAAATGTTCTTCCCTTTTCTCGTTTCTGATAAAAAGCGTAAGTAAATCGGATTTTCCTTTAAGTGCTGGTAAATAGTTATAGAGTATGCAAGCGCATTCCTTTGCACTCTGAACATACCAAGTTGAAGAAGAATTTGGGAATCCGGTTCAATGTAACGTAGATATAATTCTTCATTTTTTTCAATGATCGTTCCGTTCTCCCATACCATACGATCAAAAGCATCTTTAACTACGTATAGCAGGTTCGAAGCTCTATACATTTTACTAGAAGCTTCATGAATTCTTGCTGGTACAGCATTATCATGCCGAGAATCTTCTTTGTGAAAATATTTTAAGTAATTTAATAGTAGATTTAAAAGATCAGTTTGCAACTCATAAGAATTTACAGCATTACTTTTGAAATTTTTTTCATCAATTTTGAGCATTGCCATTTCTTCAAGTCTTAATTGATTAGTTGATTGAATCATTTTATTTATTGACATCTCAATCATTTTTGTATCATGATTTACAATCGCAATTAAGTATTGGATAACGTTTATTACATTAATTCCTGGTTCACTTAAAGTTTTTTTCATATATTCGTACAGTTCTTTGTAATAGTAATTAAATACAGGCGTTTGCACAGCTATTCTAACGGCGTCAATATCACTTTCCTTATCTTTAATTTGTGATGTATCTTCCTTTTCCGATTTTAGATACTCTTTTAAGATAAGTTGAATTTGCTCTGGGTTGTAATTGTCACTAAATGGGTTGAAAGATTTTTCATTAAATAATAATTTACGGATGCTAGTGATCTTCAAATTACCATGCCTCCAAACATACATAAGACTTCAAAAGACAATCTACCATGTTTTTCCTGTTGATTGCAAGAGTACCCCCGAAGATACACAAGCGCAGAATGTGGGAATATATGATGTCAGCCAACAATTGCAAGTGTCATTAGAAGAAGTCGAGTGTATATTCTACTCCGCATGAATGGCTATGGGCAAACAGACGTTCATTCTAACAACATTGTAGCGGGAACCGTTTCCCTATAACTAGCGAGTGGCAGGAGGATACATAGAAAAGCGGGCAACCGAAAAAATGAATGAAAGAGGGAACTCAGGAAGGGGCACATTTGGCAGTAAATAAAAACTTATTCAGTGGCAAATGGAAGCTGCTGCTGGTAGAGACAAAGATTCAAAGTAAGAAAGTAAAACAACGGGCTTGCATCTGCAAAAACCTCCACCTCCCACTTGCATTTACAAAACAAGTGGTTATAATTACGTTTAAACGATTAAACCAAAGAACCAATGAACGAACGAAAGGATGAACCGCATGAGCCAGCGAACCGAGCATGTGCTGCAACAATTTAAAGACTGCATTCCTCTGCTGGAAGTGCTGACCGATGAAAATCGGCAAGCGATTATTATGCTGCTGGCACAGAACAAATCGGGAATGAACGTCAATGCGATCGCGAGCCATATAGATTTGTCCAGACCGGCTGTCTCCCATCATTTGAAGGTGTTGAAGCAGTCCGGCTTTATCACATCCGAAAAAAAAGGCGTAGAAAATTATTACGTATTGACTGTCCGCAAACCGCTTGAACAACTCAAAGCATTAATTACCGCCGTGGAAGCCGAGTGCAATGGGTCGCAGTGACTACCTAGAGATGCAAGAGAAATGTGGTAGCGAAATTGTTTTGCACAATTGGTTCGTTTGTTTAAACCAATAATCATAAACAGGAGTGATCGTACATGAAGGCCATCGTCATTGAGAATTATGGAAAAAATGCTCCATTAGTATTGACAGAACAGCCAATGCCCAGTATCGGAGAACATGATGTGCTGGTGGAAATTCATGCTGCCAGCTTAAATCCGATCGACTTTAAAATTAAAGAAGGAAAAGTGAAATTCCTGTTGAGTTACAAGTTTCCGCTGATCTTGGGCAACGATTTCTCCGGAGTTGTCGTCAAGGTTGGCGAACGGGTGAAGGCGTTTAAACCCGGAGATGAAGTTTACGGCAGGCCCCGCAAAAGCCGGATCGGCACATTGGCCGAATTCATTGCTGTGCATGAGGATGATATTTGGCTGAAACCGCAAAATTTGACCTTTGAAGAAGCGGCGTCCATACCGCTGGTTGGACTTACGACTTACCAGGCGTTTTCCGATATTTTGCATCTTCAAAAAGGCCAAAAAATCTTGATTCACGCAGGTTCGGGCGGCGTAGGCACCTTCGCCATCCAACTGGCCAAAAGGATGGGCGCTTTCGTGGCGACAACAGCAAGCGACAAAGGGTATGAACTGGTCAAATCGTTGGGGGCCGATCTCATCATTAATTATAAAAAAGAGAACTTTGAGGAAATGCTTACCGGGTATGACGCTGTCTTTGATACGCTAGGGGGAGACGTCCTGGAAAAATCGTTCCGCATCCTCAAGCCAGGCGGACAAATCGTCTCCGTCTCGGGCATGCCAAACGCAAGATTCGGAAAAGAAGCCAATTTGGGTTGGATGAAAACGGCCATGTTGTCCATCGTGAGCCGTAAAATCACAGCGCTTGAGCGGAAGACCCAAACGAAATATCACTTCCTTTTTATGAAAGCGAGCGGCGCGCAATTGAAGATCCTGACGGAAATGATCGAAGCAGGCCAGATTAAGCCTGTAATTGACAAGGTGTACCAGTTGAAAGATACCGCGCAAGCATTCGACTACCTGGAAAGCGGAAGGGCCAAAGGAAAGGTAATCGCAAAAGTAAAGTAAACAGTAATGCAAGGAAGAAAAGGCAACCGCTCCGCATGAATTGAAACAGGAACGCTTCCCTGCCATGCTGCCGACGTTTTTGGAATGCTCGCGAACTTGCACGGGCCAGACCCCGAACTGGAATTTTCCGCAGGTTGATCTGGCCCCCAAATTCCCTTATAATACCGATGTATTTTTGTGATAATCATTCTCATAAAAATCAAACAAATCAACGCTTCTTGCGCAAAAACAGGCAGGTGTGCTCGGATGAAGGAAGAGGAAAAAAAGAAAATCCATGACTTGTTGGCACATTGGACGCACGCGGCTGTTCAGGTGATCGACGTTCGGCATTTTGTGTTGCAGGCGCAAGAGTCGTGGAACAGCTACCGGCTTCCGGCCTCCAGCTATTTTTACGCTTGCAAGGGACAGGCCACGGTTCGACTGGATGGGCGCGAATATGCGGCAGACCGCTTCTTGCTGCTTCACGGCGGCAAAGGCATGGTGCTCGACGTGAAGCTGACAGACGACGAGCTATTCGCGTTTTACCTGATCTTGTACAAAGCAAAAACGTTGCTGCCGCGCCCTGCCGACCATGCGTTGCTAAACGATGGCGGCAAAGAGCCGTTTCAGTTGCCTTATGCGCTTGTGCCGCATGAGCCAACCGGACTGTACCATCTGGCCGCAACGATGGCCCGCGAATGGGACGCACAGGAGCGGCTTCGGGCAAAAGGCACGTTTTTGCAGTTTGTCCACGAGGTCATGCAGCAGCTCATTCAGCACGGGTTTCACCAAGAACAACAGCCGCTCGCCAAGCAGGTCGTCCGCTTCCTGGAAGCGCATTACACAACGCGGATTTCTTTGGAGAGCCTCGCTGAGCAGTTTTGCTACAGCGCCCGCTACTTGACCCGACTGGTCAAGGAAGAGACAGGCCACAGCCCGATTGATTACGTCATCTCACTGAGGATGGAAAAAGCGAAGGAGCTTTTGGCCCGGACGGACGCGAAGCTGCAGGAAGTAGCGGCTGCTGTCGGATACCAGGATGTGCTCTACTTCAGTCGGCTGTTCAAAAAGCATACAGGCATGACGCCGAGCGCCTTTTCCAAGCATGCCCTGGCCGCGCCTCCAGTTCCGGATCGTCTATATGGAAAGCCCGGATTATCTATTGTGGACGAGAAGGGGGAAAGCTATAGTGTTAACGATAATCGTTATCAACGAAGCTTTGGGGGGATCGTTCGCATGAACAAAAAATCAACGCGCCACATGGCAACTCTCTTCATGGTCAGTCTCGCACTGCTCGTGAGCGCGTGCTCCGGCACGGCAAGTCCGACACCGCAAGCCGAGGGGAGCGTACAGGAGCAAGCCGGAGCGGCCCAGCGCGAATTGACAGACGGGTTGGGCAACAAAGTGACCGTACCTGCGCATCCGCAGCGGATCATCGCTTCTTATCTGGAAGACCATCTGGTGGCGCTGGGCGTGAAGCCGGTCGCCCAGTGGTCGGTAGGCAAAGGCGACGTGCAGGGGTATCTGCAAAAAGATTTGGCAGGAATCCCGGCGATTCCGTATGACCTGCCGCCTGAAGTCGTGATGAGCTACAATCCCGACTTGATTATCATGGACAATGCAGAACTGGTAGCGGGAGACAAATACAGCCAGTACGCCAAAATTTCGCCGACGTACACGATTGGCAAAGAAAAGAACAGCGACTGGCGCAAAGAGCTTCTGATCGTGGGCGAGGTCCTGAACAAGAGCGAGGAAGCGAAAAAGGTACTGGCCGATTACGATACGTACGTGGCCGAAAGCAAAGAAAAGCTGAAGCAGGGCATTGGCGAAAAATCGGCGGCGGCACTGTGGGTAACGGCGAAAGCCGTCTACATGGCGCGTCAGGACTTGTCCAGCGGGGACGTGCTGTACAAAGACCTTGGGTTCAAAGTGCCTGCTGTCGTCCAGGAAATTTCCAAGTCGGGCGATGCCAACTGGAACTCCGTGTCTCTGGAAAAGCTGGCACAGCTTGACGCCGACTACCTGTTTGTCGTAAACAGCAAAGGCGTGTCCAAGGACGAGTTTCTGAAGGAGCCGGTCTGGGCGAATATCCCTGCGGTGAAAAACGGACATGTCTACGACTTTACGACAGAATCAAGCTGGTTGTACACAGGCGTGATCGCCAACCGCCAGATGATCGAGAACGTGCTGGAAAACGTATTGAAACAATAAGTCACTCACACCCCAAACCATCGTGCGCAGCAAGCGGGCGGCGGTTTGGGATTTTTTATTGCCGTCTATCATTGAGAATAGTTATCACTTATAATGATAGCCAGTTGTTTCTGGCAGCCCACAAGCCGATCTCGCTGGAAACGCTGGGCGAGTACGATGGCGATTACCTCGTGTTGACGAGCGACTCGAAAAAGCTGGCGGACTACCAGGCAGACCCGATCTGGGGCAGATTGCAGGCGGTCCAAAACGGCGGGTCTACATCTGGGGCGAGGAAAGCTCGTGGTTCCAGGACCCGATCGCCGTGCTGTCGCAGGCAGAGCTTCTGGCGGATTGGCTGGTCGCGGAAGCGAAAAAGTAGAGAGATTCCCAGCGCAAAAAGGCAACGAACCTACCGTTGCCTTTTTTGCTATTGCCCGCCTGCTCACTTTGTCTCAACCGACTTGCCGCCTGTCCGTCGCGCTTTTACATGCTTCAACTCCGCCACGATGATGAAGCTGACGATGACGAGCAAAAACCACGAGCTGATTTTGCTAAGATGCACCAGCTCCCAGCCGGAGCGCTGGTTCGGGTACGCCCAGGCGCCGAAAAAGGTGGCGATATTTTCCGCGATCCAGATGAAAAAGCCGATCAGGAAGTAGCCGAGCGGGATCGGCATGGAAAAGCGCTCGTGGGTGACGCGAAAGTACACTTTCGATCGCCAGAACACGATGAACATGAGCACCATTAACACCCAGCGCAGGTCCCAGATGAAGTGATGGGTGAAAAAATTGAGGTAGATCGCCGCACCGAGCGAGGTCACCCAGATCGGCTTCGGCCAGTTGGTCAGGCTGACGTCCAGGCGACGCCACGCCTGGCACAAATAGCTCGCGACACTCGCGTACATGAAGCCGCTGTAGAGCGGAACGCCAAACACCTTGCTGTACCCGGCCTCGGGATAGCTCCAGGAGCCCATGTGCACCTTGTATATTTCCAGACACAGTCCGATCAGGTGAAAGACCGTGATTACCTTCAACTCGTCCCGCGACTCCAGCCCGCTTTTCACCATGAACACCTGAAAAGCCAAACAGAGCAGCAAAAGCAAGTCGTATCTGGGCAGGCCAGGGATCGCGACGAATTTGGATACCGCGAGCGAAGCGAAGATGAAGACGGGAAACAGGCAAGACATGGCCTCCTGATACCCGAAGTGCAGCAGGAGGCGAATGAAGCGGATCATTCTTCGATTCCTTCGGCAGGAGTAGGGCCTTTGGCGACAGGCAAATCGTAGGAGCTCCAGTCGCTCCAGCTTCCTGCGTACAGCTTGGCGTCAGCCCGTCCTGCCTGGTGCAAGGCGAGCAGGTTGGTGCAGGCTGTGACTCCCGAGCCGCAATAGACGATGATTTCCCGGTCTGCAAAGTCGGCGATGCGAGCCTTGAGCTGCTCGGGCGGAAGCATGGTCATGTCCGCTGCCAGGTTGTCCTTGTAAAAGAAATGGCGGGCGCCAGGGATGTGTCCGGCCTTCGGATCGAGCGGCTCCTGTTCGCCGCGATAGCGCTCGCCTGCCCGCGAATCGAGCAGCACGGTTTCAGGCGTGCGCTTTTGCACGTCTTCGATGCCGACCAGCATCTCCGGGCGCGGGCGCGGGACAAACGTACGCGCCTGCGGTGTCGGCACGTCAGCGGTCACCTCGTAGCCAGCCTTTTTCCAGGCGGCGTATCCGCCATCGAGCACGGCGACGCGGTCGTGACCGAGGTAGCGCAAAAGCCACCAGAGACGTCCAGCCATCGACATTTCCTGGTCATCGTAGGCGATCACGGTCGTCTGCTCATCAATTCCTGCGCGCGAAAAAAGGGCAGCGATAGCGTTGATATCCGGGAGGGGATGGCGTCCGCCATGCTCGCCCTTTGGACCGGACAGGTCGCGATTCAGATGAAAGTAGAGCGCCCCTGGAATATGATCGACTTCGTATTCTTGCGCGCCTTGTTCGGAAGCGGACAGCGCAAAGCGGCAATCGGCGATGACGATCCGCTCGTCGTGCAAATGATCGCGGAGCCATTGTGGTGTGACAAGTGCTTGCATGGTTCACCCTGCTTTCTGATTTTTTCTTCATCATAGCAGATGACTATCCGATGGGGTACAATATTTCTAAAAAGTGGCGGAAGAGAGGAGCAACGGGATGAAGCGTGTGATCCGATACTTTTTGGAAGGCTTGCTGTACGTGATTCCACTGGCTGTGACGATTTACATTTTATACACCATTTTTACGACGGTGGACAGTTGGTTTTACAATCTGGCCAGCAACCGGTTCCATCTCCATTTTCCCGGCGTCGGAGTGCTGATTACAATTGTGGGGATTACGATTGTCGGCTTTTTGGCCTCCAACGTGCTGACGCGCGGCCTGTTGGCCGTCGTGGACAGCATTTTTGAAAAAGTGCCGTTCATCAAGCTGATTTATACCGCGATCAAGGACTTGATCGGGGCGTTCGTCGGCGACAAAAAAAGCTTCGACAAGCCGGTTCTGGTGACGCTGTCGAAGGATTCGGGAGCCAAAGTCATCGGCTTCATCACAAAAGAAAGCATGGATACATACGGGCTTGCCGATCACGTCGCCGTTTATCTCCCGCAGTCGTACAACTTTGCGGGCAATTTGCTGCTCTTTCCGAGCGAGCAGGTGCAGCCGCTCGACATGGACAGCGCCGAGGTGATGGCGTTTCTCGTCTCGGGCGGGGTATCCGGCAAAAAGGCGACCCCCAAGGCCGAAAACGAACAAAGCTGCCAGGCATGAGGCAGCTTTTCGTCTTTTTTTCTATGGAACATACAAAGGGCAGCTTCCGGCTTTACGACCAGTAGCTGCCCTGCTCTTTTTTTGCGTCCATTAACTGCTGAAAAAACCGCTGTGGCTGGAATGCTTGCGACGATAGTAGCGATGGCCATACGTTTTGTGACCGAGCTTCCACAGCGGTCCGCGATGGCGATAATCGCTGCTGCTGTATTTGCGGTAGCCGCGCCCGCCCATTTTCCAAAAAAACCGCGCGCCTTTTTTCAACAGAGCCACGACAATGATGACCGCGACAACAAACAGCACGAACCCGATCCCCAAAATGGTCAGTATGACTGACATCTGCATCGTCTCCTTTTGCCCAGCCCGTTTCGCGTTGAAAAAGCTTTTTGCGCAGGCCAGTGATCCGTATAAGTATTCTTACGGATGGGCAGAGAGGAAGTTTCAGACGGAGCAAGCCGGCTTTCGGGCAGGCGGGGCAGTGCCTGCTGCCTTTACGCGTTCAAATATTTCTCGTAAGGGGTGTAGTCGATTTGCTTGGATTGCAAGTGGGCGATGAGCCATTTGTGGTCGCGCTTGGGAGTAGCGACGATGTATCCTTTGACGATCAGCTCTGTCGTAATCGAGGTCGCTTTCTCTTCCAGGGCGATCTGCCCGATTTTGGCTGCGATCGAGCGTCTTGCCACATCGCGGAATAGCTGCGGAACAGGCTCAACCAGCTCGTTGAGCAGCGTCAGGCCTTCTTCTGTCCACAGCGAGCGCGTCTGCTCGATGTAGTAGTCCTGCCAGTCGAGATCGGACTTCCCGTCCTGTTTCGGCATGGACTTGAGGAATTTGCGAAACATGAAGTAGCCGCCGATCCCCATCAACCCGACAAGCACAAACGTCCACCCGACAATAAACAGGGAAAACCCTGTCGAAATTTCACTCATGTGCGTACACCTCGTAACCGTAATCCATAAAAATGCGCATATAGGTAAAGTGTACCTTATTTTCAGTCGAGCAACAAACTTTTTGTGCTTTTGCCCATCCTGCTGGTTTTCTCTTCCCAAGTACACATACAATTTAGTATGATTAGAATTAATCTTTATTGGGAGTGGACGCTCATGTTCAAGCTTGGACAACGCGTCGTCATTGTTGCCGACTCCTTCGAGCAAGGCTTGCCGATAGGCGAATACGGGTATTTGATCGCACGCGACCGCAACCCGGACAGTGCGTTTGCATGGGTCATTCGCATACCCAAGATAGATAAGCATATTCCAGTGGTAGAAGAAGACATCGCCCTGGAAGAAAAACTGCTGGAGGAGGAAGCGCAGCGTGTCTCGCAGGAAGCTTTGCTTGATTACGCTCTGGCGACGCGCAACGAAGCCCTCTTCAGGCAACTGATGGGCATGTCGGATGCAGAAGAGGCAAATGACGAACCAGCGAAGGAATCAATGGAGGATTTTATCCGTAAAGTAAATCTGAAAGCCTGGATATAACGATCTGCGGTTTTCCTTTTGGGGAAAATCGTTCTTCTTTGCAGGACGGGGCTTGTCCCTTGATACTATTGTGAAGGAAATGAAAGCGAGGCTGTTTCATGTCTGAATTTGTGACGTTTACCAATGAATTTGGTCAAACCATCGAGATGTCCCGGGAGGACTACCAGAAAAAAGTGATTCCGCACAATCTGGATATGTATTGGGACCAAAAAGAAAAGCTTCGTGACTTTGCGATGGAGTTGGTGAAGGAGCAATTTCATGAGCAGGCGGCTGTTGCGGCGGACAGGCTGCTTGAGCTGTACGGGCCAATTGAGTCTGCGCTCATTTTCCGCGCGGTTGTTCACATGCAGGCGAGAGAATTTGAGCGGGCGAAAACGATCCTGACCGATTGCCTGGAGCGCTTCCCTTCGTCGGGGACGGCCTGCACCAATCTGGCGAAGATTTACGCGTATGAGGGAGAAGAAGACAAAGCGTTCGAAATCTTGAATACGGGCCTGCACAAAGACCCGAACCAGGAAAACGGCCTGAACATGTACGTCGAGAGCTTTTTGCAGAGCGGCAAGCGCGAGGAGCTGCGCTCTCGCCTGGAAGCGCTCTGTGTCAAGGAAGGCGCCTGGAGGCCGCAGTTGCATCTGGCCCGCCTCGCTCTGACCGAAAACGATCTGCTGAACGCGATGAAATGGTACACGGTGGCTATCGAAGGAGCCAAAGACCGCTTCGAAGTGGTCATGACGGTAACGGGCGAGCTGGGACAGGCAGGCTATGTGTATCAACTGATCCAAATCTGTGAGAAGTTTTGGACGCCGGAGTTTCCGTATCCGTATGCCGGTTTCAACTATGCCAACGCCTTGTTGGCGACCGACCAGAAGGAAAAGGCGATTGCGATTCTGCGCACGATGCAGGAGCATCTGCCGGACAACTACAAGCCGATGGTCGACCATTTCCTCGCCCGGGTGCCCGGTGCGCTGGAAGTGGAAGCGGCGGCGCAGCAAAAAGTGGCAGCCAACAGCCAGCCTGGCGATCAGGCGGCGAAAAAGAGCTGGTGGAAGTTTTGGAAGTAGCCGAAAACGCGTACATAGCGCCCGACATCTGGCTGTCGGGCGTTTTTCTATGCGGTTGCAACAGCCTGTGCGGCGAACGGCAGGGGACAGCCACGCGCGCTTGGCGCAAAAGCCGCGAGCGAACGGGGCCGCCAGCGCCAAAAGACCGCGAGCAAAAAGGAGGACGAAGCATGCTGCACCATCTGGAGTTGTATGTAGCGGATTTGAAGCGATCCGCGGAGTTTTGGGGGTGGCTCTTGGAGGAACAGCTCGGCTATGAGCGCTACCAGCAATGGGCGAGCGGGATCAGTTGGAAGCACGGCAACACGTATCTGGTGTTCGTGCAGGCAGAGGAACGGTTTCTCGATGTGCCGTATCACCGCTGTCGCGTCGGATTGAACCATCTGGCTTTTCACGCGCGCAGCCGGGAGCAGGTGGAGGCGATTCGCGAGGAGCTGTGGCGGCGAGGCGTGCCGCTGCTCTACGAGGACCGCTATCCACACGCGGGCGGCCGGGAGCATTACGCGCTGTTTTGCGAAGACCCGGATCGGATCAAGGTGGAGATCGTAGCGCCGGAGTAAGAGAGTGGCGAAAGCGCCCCGGCAAGACACACAACCAGTGAAACAGCGCGACCATCCCCGGATGATGATCGCGCTGTTTCGTACCTCCATCTATTTAAACTGGCTGGTGAGCCGCCGCTCGAGAAAGGCGACGCCCTGGTACATCAGCGTGGCGACGACCGCGATGATGGCGAGGCTCATCATGACCATGGTAAAATTAAACACTTGGAATCCGTAAATAATCAGATAGCCCAACCCTTGCTGGGAAACGAGAAACTCGCCGACGATGACGCCCACCCAGGAAAGGCCGACATTTACCTTCAACGTGGCAAGCAAGGTCGGAATCGTCGCAGGGAGAATGACGAGGCGGAAAATTTGCCGTTTGTTGCCGCCGAGCGTCTGGACGACCTTGACGTAGTTTTGGTTGACCTCGCGAAAGCCGGAGTAGACGTTGATCGTGGTGATGATGATCGAGATCGCGCAGCCCATGGCGATGACAGACATCAGCCCCGGCCCGAAGCCGACGATGAAGACCGGGCCGAGCGCGACTTTCGGCATGCTGTTGGCGATCACGAGATACGGCTCCAGCACGCGCGACAGAAACGGGGACCACCAGATGACGGTCGCGATGACCGCCCCGAGCAGCGTGCCCAAAAGAAAGCCGATGACCGTTTCCCATACCGTCATGCCTACGTGGGGAAGCAGGCTGCCGTCCAGTAGCTGGGACCAAAACTGTGCCCAGATTTTGGAAGGGTAGCTGAAAATGAGCGCATTGATTGTGTTCGTGCGCGCAAGCAGCTCCCACAAGCCGAGAAAGGCGAGAAACAGCAGGCATTGCGTGGAAAACACCCAGTAGCGGCCCGTCGCCTCCTGCTTCAAGTAGTTGCGGTGGATGGCTTCAATGTCCTTTCGCTGCATCGGATACCACCTCCATCTCCTTCCAGACGCGATGGAACAAGTCTTGGAAGCCATCCTGGTTGCGGGCGTCGAATGGCAGAGAGTCGCGAATCGCGGCAGGGACGGCCAGCTCGCTGCTGACCCGGCCCGGGTTGCGCGAAAAAATGTAGATGCGGTCGCCCATGGCAATTGATTCGGACAGGTCGTGCGTCACCAGGATCGCGGTTTTTTTATGCTTGCGCAAGGTGGAAAAAATCAGGTCTTCCAGCTTCAGCTTCGTCTGATAGTCCAGAGCGGAAAACGGTTCATCGAGAAGCAGCACATCCGGTTGACAGGCAAGGGTGCGGACGAGGGCGACCCGCTGTCTCATGCCGCCGGACAACTGCTGCGGGGAAGCTTTGCGC
This sequence comes from Brevibacillus sp. YAE8, assembly GCF_057543335.1. Taxonomy (NCBI): domain Bacteria; kingdom Bacillati; phylum Bacillota; class Bacilli; order Caryophanales; family Paenibacillaceae; genus Brevibacillus; species Brevibacillus sp. YAE8. The sequence continues at coordinate 333,898 of NZ_BAAIYG010000003.1, read as the reverse complement.
ACGTCGGCAAGCTCCATTTCATCGAGCAGATGCAAGGCGTATTGTTCCGTCTCCCTGGTGCGGATTCCCTGGATGTCCAGTCCGAGAAAAACGTTGTCTTCAATCGAGCGCCAGTTGAACAAATAGTCTTGCTGGAGCATGTAGCCGACCTGCCGGGACGTTCCGCGAACGGGTTTTCCATCGATCAGCACGTTTCCGGCAGTCGGCGTCTCCAGTCCCGCAACGAGGGAGAGCAGTGTCGTTTTGCCACAACCACTAGGGCCAACCATACAGATGAACTCGCCTTCCTCCACGCGCAGGTTGATGTCCTGCACCGCCATGAACGCCCTGGTCGTAGATAAATAGAGATGGGTCACGTGGGAAAGTTCAATCTTGGCCGGCGTAGAAGGAATCTGGTTCATGACGATTAATTCCCTTCCTTGGATTGTTTGGCGAAGGTGGTGTTGACCAGCTTGGTGTAATCCGCCCGTTGCTTCAACTCACCTGCCGCATCCATAATTTCTTGAAGCTGGTTCCATTCCTGTTCGTCCAACACTGGATCGGCGGCGTAGGAACCTTGCTCCAAATAGCGCTGTACGGCGTTCTCCAAAATTTGCGGGTCGATCTGCTCGAAGTATTTTCCGATGACTTCAGCCGTTTCCTTGGCGCTGTGGCTGGCAACCCACTGTTGCCCTTTGTAGACCGCATTGGTAAACTTTTGGATAGCCGAAGGATTGCTGTCGATATAGCTTTGTTTCGTCATGTAGACGGTGTAAGGGACGGTGCCACTCTCCTTGCCGAATGAGGCGACGACGTGGCCGATCCCTTCCTGTTCGAAGCGGGACGCTTCCGGCTCGAACAACTGTACATACTCGCCGGTTCCGGAAGCAAAGGAAGAGGCAATGTTTTTGAACTCGATATTCTGGATCAGCTCCAGATCGCTTTGTGGATTGATATTGTGCTTTCCCAGCACGTACTCTCCGACCATTTGCGGCATGCCGCCCTTGCGTTGACCGAGGAAGACGCTGCCTTTGAGCTGTTCAAATGAAAACGAGTCCGTTTTGTTGCGTGCGACGAGGAAAGTACCGTCTGTCTGGGTCAACTGGGCGAAGTTGACGACGACGTCTGCCGCCCCTTGCTGCGAGACGTAGATGCTCGTTTCCGAACCGACCAGAGCGACCTCGATCCCGCCGGACAGGAGCGCAGACATCACCTTGTCGCCGCCGGGAATCGTGGACAGCTCCACGTCCAGGCCTTCTTCCTTAAAAAATCCCTTTTCCAGCGCAACGTATTGGGGAGCGTAAAAAAGGGAGCGGGTTACTTCGCCAATTCTTATTTTTTCAGAAGTGCTGGAGCAGCCGGTCAAAGCGGCGAACAGAGCCAGACAGGCAGCCAGCCCCAGCGCAAAAAATCGTTTCATTATCGGGAGTCCCTCCTTGCTAGGCTGTTGTTTGTTGTAAGTTATGCGCCCAGACAAAAAAGGGTGAATGCCTACAGACCGTGACAGGCACGCTTGTGGGAAGCTCCGCCAAAGGAGAGGTGCAATAGTCGTGATCGTGACATTTTTAGGGACTGGATCAGGTGCGCCCACTACCCGCCGCAATGTGAGCGGAATCGGGCTTCGCTTTTTACAAGCAGGAAAATGGTGGCTGTTTGACTGCGGGGAAGGGACACAGCATCAACTGCTGCGCTCTCCGATGAAAATCAGCCAGTTGGACAAAATTTTCATTACGCATTTGCACGGCGATCACCTGTACGGACTGATCGGCTTGCTCGCTTCCAGATCGCTGCGTAACGGGGAGGCGCCTCCGCTTGCGCTGTACGGGCCGCCGGGGCTGGACCGCTATTTTCGCGCGATCATGGACATAAGCCCGGTGCATTTGCAATACCCGCTGGATCTGTGCATCGTCAGCGAAGGCATCGTGTACGAAGACGAGGACGTGATCGTCACATGTCGCAAGGCGAAGCACCGGGTGCCTTCGTTCGCGTACAGCGTCCTGGAAAAAGACAAGCCGGGGGCGTTTCTGGTCGAGCGGGCGAAAGCAGCGGGGGTGCCGTCCGGACCGCTGTTCGGCGCGTTGAAGCGGGGCGAGCAGGTCATGCTGCCAGACGGGCGCGTGCTGGATGGCAAAGACTTCGTCGGCGCTCCGCAGCCTGGCCGCAAAATCGTCTTCAGCGGCGATACGGAGCCGTGCCAAAGTGTCGAGGAGCTGGCAGCAGGGGCTGACTTGTTGGTACACGAGGCTACTTACGCGGATCGCGACAAGGAGCTGGCTGTGCGCAGCGGGCATTCCACGGCGAAGGAGGCCGCCGAGCTGGCGAAGCGGGCAGGCGTGAAGGCGCTCTGTCTGACGCACTTCAGCCCGCGCTATGAAGACGAGGATGGCGATTTTTCCATGGCCGACCTGCTGGCGGAAGCGCAGGCGATTTTTCCGGAGACGCAGCTCGCGGAGGATTTGGGCAGTATCGCGGTAAAGCGAGTGCGAAAAACGGTGGGAGAAACCGAGTAACCCTGCTATAATGAATAAATTATTACTTAGGAAAGAGGAGGAGCATGCAGCGAATGACGTTGCCCCTCTCACGGGAAGGCGGTTGTCCCTGGGAGGCAGAAGCAGTCAGCCGGGAAAGCGTCAGCGGATCGGGACGAGACGGCAGCTTGCCGAGGCAGGAAGCTGCATGTAACTTTTGCAAAGCCTAAGAGGCATGACTGCAAAGAACGGATTGCTGGAAAGAGAGTAACCGGCTCGTCGAGGCAAGCCCTGGCATTTTGTTCGCCAGGGCGGCGTTTTCGCCGGGAAAAAAGAGAGAGCGCAACGGGAGAGGAAAGGTGAAAGACTGTGTCCGGTAGACGGGTCAGCAGGTCGATTGTCGTGCGCTACGCCATGTTTGTTCTCGGGCTGTTTATCGGGGCATTTGGCTGTGTGCTCGCGATCAAGGCAAACCTGGGAGTGGCGCCGTGGGATACGTTCCACATCGGCTTGCAAAAAACGTTTGGCTTAACGATTGGCATCTGGTCGCAGATCGTCGGCTTGGCCGTGATTTTGTCATCGTATCTGGTTGCCAAAATCAAGCCGACCTTTGGCATGTTTTTGAACATGGTCTGTTTCGGGAGCTTTCTCGATCTGATTTTGTGGCTCGATATCGTGCCGGAGCTGTCGTCCGTTTGGTCGCGATTGGCGATGTTTTTGCTGGGCCTTGTGGTGATGAACATCGGGATCGGGATGTACTTGTCGCCTCGGCTGGGAGCCGGGCCGCGCGACAGCTTCATGCTGGCGATGAACGAGCGGCTGGGCTGGAGCATTCAGAAGGTTCGGCTGATTATTGAAGTCGCGGTCCTGATTGCCGGGGCAGCATTGGGCGGACCCGTTTCCATCGGGACGGTGCTGATCGCCCTGCTGACGGGGCCGATGATCCAGAGGACCATTCCGTTTTGGCAATCGGTCATGAAAAAGCAGTACGGCATGATGGAGCCGATCGAGCGGCGGGCGAGTTGATCTGCCGCTGTTTTTCCTCACAGCAACTACACACGTAACCAGAAATGGGCACGGACTGGGCGAGCGTCCAATCAAGATTGGCTATTCGCACATACAGTATGATTAGTTGCTGACAAAGGAGGGAAAGCGAATGAGTCTGTTCAACGGAGGATTCGACGATTTTGCTTTGATTCTGGTGTTGTTCGTATTGCTGACAATCGTTGCTTGCTCTTGCGACTAACGAGGTAACACCGGCTGCATAGGTTGGCAATAGCAAGAGGGAGAGCGTAGCTGCTCTCCCTTTTTGCTGTTTTTGTTTTGTCAGCGGCGTCAGCCGAGCTTTTCATGCACCTGCTTTTTGACGCTTGCCATTTGCTTGTCGGACAGTTTGACCCCGACCGCTTTGCTGACCTTTTTAATCAGGTCGGCAAGCTTTTTGTCATCTTTCAGGTCCTTTTTCGTAATCCCTTTCGCCAGTGACTTGATATCGTCCATTTTCCATTTCTTCTTGCTCTTTTGGTTGATTTTTTTCAGAAGATCGCTCGTTTTCTTTCCTTTTGCTTTTGCCATGCAGCACTCGCTCCTCTCCAAATGTATTTACGCCTGCCCCTTGCAAATATATGGGAGAAGCCTTCTGTTCGCTTGGACAGATCGACCGGGCTATTCGCCTATTTTGCCGGGCGATGTGCGAATGCCCAAGCAGACACAGGCGGATGTGACATAGGATGTGGCAACGCCATGCATGACAGGAGGCTAGCGGGTTGAAAATCATCAGCTTTCAGCGGGGGATGCCGTTTCACGAAATCTTGACCGATTTGCAGAAAAAAGTAATGACCAAAACGGAGAGACTTCCTTGGCGTTGTTACGACGACTGGTCTTGCCTGTGCATCAAGGAAAACATATACGAGCAGCACTGCGAACATTTTCGCAGGTATGAGGCGATGGTAGAGGAGAACGTGACGGTAAGCGTGCATGCACAGACCGAGAACGAGGACGAAATCCCGTGGGGTGTCCGCTACGTCGGAGCAGAGCGACTGTGGCGAAAAGGCAGGGGCGAGGGCGTGAAGGTCGCTGTCATTGACACGGGAATCTCCCGCAATCATTTTGATTTGAAGGGACGGATCAAAGGCGGCGTCAATTTTGTGCGCGGCAAGCAAAACGGGCATGGCACGCACGTGGCCGGGATCATCGTCGCGGAGATGAACCAGCGCGGGATTGTCGGTGTGTCTCCCGAAGCCCACTTGTACGACGTGCGTGCTTTTGACCACGAAGGCAAATCGTCGCTGTCGACGATTTTGCAGGCTTTGCAGTGGTCGATTGCCAATCAAATGGATGTCATCAACATGAGCTTCGGCATGCCGCAGTACAGTGAGGCGCTGGCGCGAGCGGTGGAAAAGGCGAACGAGCACGGCATCGTCCTGGTAGCTTCTGCGGGAAATAGCGGGGGAGAAGTAGAGTATCCGGCCAGGTACAAAGGCGTGATGGGGGTAAGCGCGATCGATCAGTCGGGCAAACTGGCGTCGTTTAGCGCGCGCGGCAAAGGTGCCAACATGAAAGCGCCTGGCGTGGAAATTTTGTCAACATGGCCCGGAAACCAGTTCAAAAAGTTGAACGGAACCTCCATGGCTGCCCCGCACGTTTCTGGTCTGATGGCGCTCGAAATCGGGCGAAAGCGAAACAAAAAGAAATAGTCCGAAGAGGACGAAAAAAAGCTCCATGGCAGCGAGGTAGCCGCGGAGCTTTTTCGTGTTCCTTCCATCGGAAAATTATTGATGGACTTTGGTGTCATGGTCTTGCTGGACGCGAAACCATATATTAAGATCATTAATGACGCTTGCTAATTCATGGATCTCGCTGTTCAGCTCACAAGAACGGGCGAAATTTTCCTCTTCCGACATCTGCCTTGTTTTTTCGATGATGACAGCTTCCACCCGTTGGATCTGATCCGGGATGGTCGCGCGGATTTCCTCCCACTCCATCAAAATGTCGGCTCGTTCCGTATGTGAATACTCCTCCCATGGCATATCCAATGCAGGAAGGCGAATACCTAATCGTTCATCGAAAATAAAATAATTGCGCAAAGGTGATCTCACTCCTCTCCACTTCCATCATACCAAAAACGGAGCAGCGCGGGGAGAGAGAAAAGCGCACGAAAGGAAGTGGCGAATGGAAAAAGGACGCGTTCTCATCGATGCCGATGCCTGCCCACGACAGGCTCTCGTCATCGCACAGGAGCTGTGCAAGGAATTCGGGTGGCTTTGCCTGACTTTTGCCAGCTACAATCATCAGATCGGCTCTGAACATCACGTAACGGTAGATGCAGGGCCACAGGCGGTCGATATGAAGCTCGCCAACGAAACCCGTCCGGGTGATGTGGTCGTGACGCAAGATATTGGACTGGCTGCGCTCATCCTCGGCAAAAAGGCGCGGCCGCTGACGCCGCACGGTCTTGTTTTTGAGCCGGAGCGAATTGCTTTTCATCTGGAGGAGCGAAACGAAAAAGCCCGCTATCGTCGCGGGGGAGGAAGAACGCGAGGCCCGGCGGCGCGTACGCGCGAAGATGACCAGCGCTTTGCGGCTGCGCTGCGCTCGCTGTTGGAGAGAGGAGAAACGTATGAAGTGGACGGCTAAGGAAAGTGGATTGATTGTGTGCGGCTTCGTCTTTGCGGTGCTTGGAGCATGGATGTTTCGCCAGTACATAGCAGGTGAGGTAGCGGGGATGGATCAGGCGGCCTTTGCGTTTTTCGCAGACGTTCGCTCGGAGGCGGCAACGACCTTTTTTCAGATGCTTACGCTCTTGGGGAACGCAACGACCTTAGCGCCGCTCGGCGTCGTGCTGGTCGCAGCCTTTTTCTTCAAAGGGCACAAGCTGGAGACGGTCGTCGTCCTGCTGACATTGGGGGTAAGCGAGGGCGCCAATGAACTGTTGAAGCTGATGTTTGCCCGTCCCCGGCCTAGTGGCTTTAATCTGATCGAGCTGCCGGATTCGTTTTCGTTCCCGAGCGGCCACGCCATGATCGCTCCTTGCTTTTACCTCATGCTCGCCCTTTTGATTGCGCGCTGGTATCAGGAGAAAAGCTGGTCGGCGTACATACAGCCGATTGCGCTCGTCGTCGTGGTGTTGCTCGCGGCAAGCCGCGTCTACCTCGGTGTGCATTATTTGAGCGACGTGCTTACGGGATTTTGCCTGTCGCTGTGCTGGTATTTTCTCGTCCGCTGGGGCTATGAAAGAAGGCTGGGGAGACGAGATTCCGTCGTCGACCCCATACCGCAATCGCGCTAGATTCGCTAAGTGGTAGAATAACCTAATTCACTCATGAGACTCAGCCATTTTTCCACGCTGGGTTTATTTTTTTTGTCTTTCGGCAGGACGATGTAGGCGGAGCGCTTCGGAGGCTTGTTTCCTGTAATCGGCAGTTCCTTGAGCGTTCCGGCAGCCAGCTCCGACTTGACGGCGGAGCGGGTCAGCAGGCTGACGCCCAGCCCTTCCTTAATCAAATCAATGGCCAGCTCCGCCTTGTCGACGGTCAGCTTGGGCACGTAGTTGCGCGGCAGCGTCTGTCTGATCCATTCGTTGAAGGGCGGTCCCCAGTTCATGTAGAGCAGCGGCAGGTTGCGAAGCTCGCGCGAGTCCACATGAGTCGACTGGGCGAAGCTGCTCTGCGGACAGCAGACGAGGACGATTTCATCGTCCCAGGTGGGAATGACCTCAAAGTTCGGCAAAGACGGCGGCACATATACGATTCCGATCTGAATGACGTTGTCGAGCAAATACTGGATGACGTCGGAGGAATGCCCGGTTTTGGTGCTGATGGCAATTTGCGGATAACGGTAATGATACTCTTTCAAGATCGGTTCGAGGGTAGAGGTCCAGATGGCGTTCAGACTGCCGATGGACAAGTAATCTTCATAAGGCTGGAGAGAAGCGACTTCGCTCAGTGCCTCGTGAGACAGCTTGAGGATTCTTTCGGCATAGGGCAAAAGCGTCAAGCCAGCCTGGGTAATTTCCACACTCCGCTTGTCGCGGATAAACAGCGGCTTCCCGACTTTTTCTTCCAGTTGCTTGATTCGCATCGTCACCGTAGACTGAACGAGATGGAGCATTTCCGCAGCCTTGGTGAAGTTTTTCGTCTGTGCCAACGTGTAGAAGGCGCGCAGTTGTTCGAAGTCCATAGCGTGTGTTTCCCTCTTATCTAAATATTTGATAACCATATACAAAAACGTTCGTTTCCCAAATTATACCCTGTTCTTTAAGCTGGGGATATCCCCAAATCATGAGAGATAGCGGGAGAGCGAGGGGTATCAAATGAAGAGGGAAATGTGGAAAGAAACACCGTTTTCTGTCAAGCTGCTCTTGACGACATCCTTTATGATGAACCTTGGTTTTTATGCCCTGATTCCGTATCTGACCTTGTACTTGACGGGCAGTATTGGATGGACGCTGGCGATGGCGGGACTCGTGCTCAGCGTGCGGCAGTTTTCCCAGCAAGGCTTTGCGTTTTTGGGCGGAGTGATGGCCGACGCCTTTGGCTACAAAGGTGCGATGGTTCTCGGCATGGCCGTGCGGGCTGTCGGGTTCGCGATGTTCGCATTCTGTACAGAGACGTGGCATTTTTTTATCGCAGCGATTTTGTCTGGCCTCGGCGGGGCGCTGTTTGACCCGGCTGGCTCGGCTGCGTTTGCGATTTTGACGCCGGATTCCATTCGCAAAGAAGTGTTTGCCTTTCGCAATGTACTCGGCAATATTGCGGTAGTCGGCTCGCAAATCGTCGGCACCGCACTCTCGGCCGTTGATTTTACGTACTTGTCGCTGTTTGCCGGAGCGATTTTTGGCGTGAACGCGCTTGTCTCCTTCTTTTTTCTGTCCCCGATCAGTGCCACCAATACACGGCACAGTATTTGGGAGAGCATGTTCACGGTGATCCGGGACAAGCGTTTTGTCCGCTTCACGTTCATCCTGATGGGCTATTATTACTTGAATATGCAAGTATTTTTGACCATACCGCTGCTCGTGGAGCATGTGACACACAGCAAAACTTCTGTCGGGATTGTCCTGTCGGCGATGTCGCTGTTCGTCATTCTTTTCCAGATGAAGGTGACGCAATGGCTGGAAGGATATCCGCATCGGCTGACCTTGATCGGCATCGGCACGCTGGTCATGGGCGTGGGGCTGTTCCTGTTTACCTTTGCCGATTCGCTGTGGATGCTGCTCATCGACGTCTTCCTGTTCGCGCTGGGCACGATGATCGCCGTGCCGAATCTGGTAGATGTCGTTCCGCGTTTTGCGCCAAAAGATTTGGTAGGAGCCTATTACGGCTTCAACGGATACTCGATTGCCATCGGCGGCTCGCTCGGCCAGGTCGCAGGCGGCTGGGTGTACGATGTCGGGCTGAAGCTGCAGGCGGCGTGGCTTCCGTGGACGATCTGTCTCGCCGTAGGCTTGTTGGTTGCCTGGATGCTCCATTTGATGGAGCAAGACACGTTCAAGCTCGGCAACGATTTGACAAAAATCGCGCAACCGTAAGCTTTTTGACGAGAAAACACGAAATGTTATTGGGCGCCCATTGAAACATTTTCCATGGGTGGTGCGTATATAACGATAGAAACGAAAACGATGGGCGTTAGGAAAGTGAGGGAATCTGATATGGAAGATATGAAAAAGCTGAAACGGATGTTGCTGGTGACGAGTTCCCTTGGATTTGCCGTCTTTGCCATGGTAGTCATAACGGAAATTGTGCGAATCTCCCTGTAGCATGGCCAAAAAATCATGACCATAAAGCGAAAAGCTTGCCTCCTTTGAACAGGAGTGCAAGCTTTTCTTTTATATTTGCTTACAGATTGTTCGCTTTGCGATAGGAGCCCAGTTCAGTGTCTGGCTGCGGCTCCAGCTTGTTTTTGAAGCGAAGCTGGTAGATCAGAATCGCAATGAGCATGAACGGAATGCCACAGTAGAGAGCGATGCGCTGCTCCGGATCAAAGGCCAGGCTGACGAGGACGCTCAGGTTCAAAATCAGCGAAACCAATGGAAGTACAGGGTACAGCGGCGTACGGAACTTCAGGTCTTCCAGCTTGCCGCCATTTTTCAGGTAGTGGCGACGAAAAGCGAGCTGGGACGCGGAAATCGAGATCCAGCCTACCTGAGCACCCAGGCCAGCGATGGACAGAAGCACCATGAACACGGTATCTTCTGCAAAAAAGCCGGACAGAAGCGAGAGCAGAGAGATGGAAAAAGTAATAATCAACGCATTCATCGGAATGCCTTTGCGGTTGACGATCGCAAGCTTGCGGGAAGCCATTCGCTCATTGGACAAGGAGTAGAGCATCCGCGTAGCGGCGTACAAGCCGGAGTTGGCTACAGACAACAGCGCAGTCAGGACGACGAAGTTCATGATGTCTGCTGCATAAGGGATACCGATGCTGTCAAACACGACGACAAACGGGCTTTCGATCACGCCAGCCTGTTGGTACGGAATCATCCCGGCCACGATGGCAATCGCCAAAATGAAGAAGACGAGCGTGCGCCACACGGTAGCGCGAATGGACTTCGGAATCGTTTTCTCCGGTTCCTTGCTCTCGCCGGCCGCGATACCGATCAGTTCGGTACCCTGGAAGGAGAAGTTCACCGTAATCATCGTCATCAACAGGCCGGTAATGCCAAACGGAAGCAGCGGACTGCTGGTGAAGTTGGAGAACATCGGAGCAGGTTGTCCATTTTTCATGTCAATCAAGCCGAACATAGCCGCTCCACCCAAGATGATAAACAGGATGATAGCGCTTACTTTAATGCTGGAAAACCAGAATTCGGACTCACCGAACGCACGGGCAGAAAGCGCATTCAACAGGAACAGAAGGACACCGAAGATGGCGCACCACATCCAGACCGGAGAGTCAGGGAACCAGCGCTGCATCAACAGACCGGAAGACAAAAGCTCGAGGGCGACGGTTACGGCCCAGCCGAGCCAGTACAGCCAGCCTACGCCGAAGCCAAGGGACGGACTGACGAACCGGGTCATGTACGTTTGGAACGAACCAGCTACCGGCATCGCTACAGTCAGCTCGCCAAGGCAGAGCATGGTCAAATACATGATAAAGCCGCCGACCAGAAAAGAAAGGATCGTGCCAACGGGTCCAGCCTGGCTTAACGTATAGCCAGAACCGAGAAACAGTCCGGTCCCGATCACGCCTCCAAGAGAAATCATGAAGAGGTGCCTACTGTTCATACTGCGTTTTAGTTCATTGTGCTGTTCGTTGCTGCTTGGTGTCATAAAACCCTCTCCTTCACGCGAGAAATATTGATTTGATGAATGCGTTTTCAGGCGTGCTATATGTTTTGCAAGAATGATACCAAAAGTATCAGCGCAAGCAAATCATCTTTGTCAGGTAGATTATGGAGAAGAGTGCAAAGAAAATGGGCGTTTCTGTGCAAAAAAAATAAAAAAACGCCAAAAATTTTGGCGTCGTAAAATGAAGAAGCAAGCCGCTTATCCTCTGATTCCCAATTTGCGCAGGCGGTACTGCAAGCTTTGCCGACTGATTTGCAGTTCCTTGGCCGCGCGCGAGATGTTGCCGTTGTAGCGGTCTACGACGTGATGAATATAGGCGGTTTCAAACTCCTGCATCGTTTCCTTCAGCGATTTACCTTCCACAATAAACGGAAGAGAGCGGGGAGACGCTTGCTCGCTTGCGGTCGCGCTGGCAGGGGAGCGGCGCAAAAAGTGCAGCGGCAAGTGCTCGTAGCGGATCGTCGTCTCGTCCACCATCAAGTTCATCGCCCCTTCGATGAGATGCTGCAGTTCCCGGACGTTGCCGGGCCAGTCGTGCTCCTGAAAAAATTGCAGGACGTCGCTCGCGACACCTGTCACTTCCATTTGAAACAGCTCATTGTACTTTTCAATAAAATGCGAAACGAGCATCGGGATGTCTTCCTTGCGCTCGCGCAGCGGAGGCAGGAACAGGGTGACGACGCCAAGGCGGTAGTACAAGTCTTTTCGCAAATGAGAATTGGCGATCGCCTCTACCGGGTCTTCGTTGATAGCGGCGATGATGCGCACGTCAATCGCCCGATCCTTCGTGTCGCCGATGCGCCTGATCGACTTCTCCTGCAGGGCGCGCAACAATTTGGCCTGGAGAGGCATACTAAGCGAGTTGATTTCATCAAGAAACAACGTGCCGCCTTCTGCCTGCTCGAACAAGCCCGGTCTTTCCACCGCTCCGGTAAAAGCGCCGCGGGCCGTGCCAAACAGCAAGCCTTCAATCAGGCTGTCGGGAAGCGCCGCGCAGTTTTGCGAGATGAGCGGGCCGGATGAGCGCAGGCTGGCATTGTGGATGCTTTGCACGAACAGTTCTTTGCCTGCTCCGGTTTCGCCGACGACGAGCACGGAGGAGGAGGTGCGCGCTGCCCGCTTGGCGTTTTCGATCACGTCGAGAATCGCTCCGCTTTTTCCGATAATCTGGTCAAACGTGTAGCGGGAGCCGTTTTTCGCAAGCAAGTTTTCGCGGATGAGCCGCTCCATCTTTGTCACATCGTTGGCGATCTCCATCGCGCCGATGATTTGCCCGTTTTCGATGATCGGGTATGTATTGTTGATGGTCGTAATTTCTTTTTGCTTGTCGTTGAAATACGTTTGCCGCGTATTGCGTATGCTATTTCCTGTCCGCAAGCAGGTGAGCAGCGTGCTCTCCTGTCCGCTGTGGAACTGGAACACCTCTGACAGAGGCTTGTGCAGGACGTCCTGGCGTGCCATCGACTCCAGCTCGGTCATTTTCTGGTTGTACACGATCGTCGTTCCGGTGGCGTCAATCACGTGGACGCCCTCATTCATTCTGTCTAGGATATGCTCGTAGATGCGAAGTAGCGTTTCGAGGGAGTTTTCTTGCCTTGAAGACGACACAATGGTTCACCAGCCTTTCTTCGTGACAGTATCATATCATACAAACGACTGCGTGCAAAATGATTATGCACCTGCAAAATAATACGGGAAGGACCTGCAAAATTTTTTTGCTCAAAACGGCCCGTTCCCCGTCATTTCCTTTGTTTTTTACATTGGCATCATTCTTGCTTGGATAAGATTAGCAAGTGAAATCGAAGGAGGCTATCAGCATGACGAAAACAAAAGTTGTCATTGAACAAACCGAAAAATACGGCGCACACAACTACCATCCACTACCGATCGTCATCTCCAAGGCAGAAGGCGTATGGGTAGAAGACCCGGAAGGCAATAAATATTTGGATATGCTGAGCGCGTACTCCGCTCTGAACCAGGGACACCGCCATCCGCGCATCATCCAGGCGCTGAAAGATCAGGCAGACAAAGTAACGCTGACCTCCCGCGCTTTTTACAACGATCAGTTGGGCGAATTTTACGAGAAGCTGTCCGCACTGACAGGCAAAGAGATGATCTTGCCGATGAACACAGGCGCGGAAGCAGTGGAAACCGCTCTCAAAGCTGTTCGTCGCTGGGCTTACGACGTGAAAAAAGTACCGGAAAACCAGGCGGAAATCATCGTCTGTGAAGGCAACTTCCACGGCCGCACCGTGACTGTTACGTCCTTCTCTTCCGCAGAAGAGTACAGACGCGGCTTCGGACCGTTCACGCCTGGCTTCAAAATCATCCCTTACGGCGACATCGAGGCGCTGAAGCAAGCGATCACGCCAAATACAGCCGCGTTCATGCTCGAGCCGATCCAGGGCGAAGCGGGGATCATCATTCCGCAAGAGGGCTTCCTGAAACAAGCGCAAGAAGTATGTAAAGCAAACAACGTCCTGCTCGTCTGCGACGAAATCCAGACCGGCTTCGGACGTACAGGCAAACTGTTCGCAAGCGACTGGGAAGACGTCAAGCCAGACATGTACATTATGGGGAAAGCGCTTGGCGGCGGGGTATTCCCGATCTCTGCCGTTGCAGCGGACAAAGAAATTCTCAGCGTGTTCGAACCAGGCTCCCACGGCTCTACCTTCGGTGGAAACCCGCTCGGCTGCGCTGTAGCCGTAGCGGCGATGGACGTTCTCGCTGACGAAGGTCTTGTCCAACGTTCCCTGGAGATGGGAGAGTACTTCATGGAAAAACTGAAGGAAATCAACAACCCGATCATCAAGGAAATTCGCGGCCGCGGCCTGTTCATCGGCCTGGAGCTGACGACTGCTGCCCGTCCTTACTGCGAGAAGCTGAAAGAGCTGGGTCTTCTGTGCAAGGAAACGCACGAAACGACCATCCGCTTTGCACCGCCGCTCGTAATTAGCAAGGAAGACCTCGACTGGGCGATCGAGCGCATCAAGCAAGTATTGCACGTTTCCGAAACAGCAAACGCGTAACAAACACAAACAGCCTTCCGATTCAGGAGGGCTGTTTCTTTGTTTGAAAGGGAAAAAGGAAAGAGCAGTCGCAATCGTTCGACAAATTTCGACTGTCTGTGGATAAAAGTGGAATAAATATCCACATACGTATAGCGGCGTTTTCTGTTGTTACACACAGATTGCCCACAAGTTACTCACAGCATTTCCACATCGTTTGTGGATATCAGAACGGTTGTTCGATACTCTATCATCTGGTACAATGAACGCATACGAGAGGATGGAGGTGAGCAAGGGTGAAATACTTGAGTGACCAGATGCTGATAGAAGTATATCATCGTGCTGTCGACCTTCAGCTAGATTCCGCTTTTATTGAATTGCTTCGCGCAGAGCTGCAGACACGCAACATTCGCATCACACAGGCCAGCGCCTAAGAGCAACACACATAAGAACCAACGACAAAAGCCATCCTTGGCGACGAACAGCTCCGGATTGTCAGATTCTCCTGACAATGGGAAGGGGCCGCTCAGTTAGAGGATGGCTTTTTCTGTCGTTCGTTTGTTTGACCGCTTTCCATGCTGCCCAAATCCATAGATCAGGCCGTGAAAAACTCCAACGCCGTGATTCCCGTAATCGGCGCTTCTTTTTTCAGCAAAGTTTCCGGCAAGTAAAAGTAGACAGGTCCGTCTTCCTTGATCGGCTTGCCGGCTTTGGAAAACTGCAGGATGGCCCGTCTCGCTTCGGAAATAGGGAGGACGACCGGGTCCGCGTTCTCGCGATGCAGCCGGACGTGTGTCGCCTCTGGCAGCGGTGCCGCATTCGTAATAAACGGATCCAGCCGAATCCCGTAGTCGCCGTCCAGCACTTTGCGCTCCTCTGCCAGGCTTTTTCGCTCGGACGGCAGTTGCGCGCCTTCCTTCAGCTCCTTGTCCCACTGCGTTCCTGTTCCTTGCAAATATTGCATCTGTTTGGACAAGGACGGGTCTTCTTCGCCCGCATACGTGTTCAAATCAAACTTGCGCTCGTCGAAAACCCAGACAGTCGGGTCCAAAGTGATCGGGTACGTGACAGCCCCTTTGAACACGATAACATCAGACATGAAGCATACCTCCGTAATCTTTCAACATCATCTAGCATTTTACTATACCTGTTCGCGAAAGGGCAAACAATGAAAATAACGAAAATTTCATAAATCAGTCTGAAAATTATTGACACACATTTTTGAATTTATATAATTATATTAAAATATTCTTATAAGTAAGATATTTGGCGCAGGACGGCAGGGGAAGGAACGAGCCGCGGTTTTGAACGGACGCCTGACTGGACGCGCTAACACGTTCAGGTCAAAAAACTTGGACATCATGAGGGGGCATACTATGGCAAATGGGGCAACAAATCTGAAACCGCAACTGGAGCAGCAAAGAGGCATTCTCAAATGGATCGAAACCGTCGGCAACAAGCTGCCGCATCCGTTCATGCTCTTTGTCATCCTCTGTTTGGCACTCATGGTCATCTCGGCGATTTTGTCCGCGATGAACTTGTCCGTCGTGCATCCCGGAAAAGGAGAGGCAGTCGCGGTCAAAAGCCTGCTCAGCGTCGAAGGCATTCACTGGATTTTGACGAGCATGCTGAAAAACTTCATCGAGTTTCCGGCTCTCGGACTGGTGCTGGCGATGACGCTCGGGATCGGCCTTGCGGAAAAAGTCGGGCTGTTGACCTCCGTGTTGCGAAAAATGATGGCCCGTGTGCCAAAGGCGATTGTCAGCTACGCGGTCGTATTCGTGGGCGTTCTCGGCAATCTCGCGTCTGATGCGGCGATGGTCATCATTCCGCCGCTTGGCGGGCTTGTTTTTCTGGCGATGGGGCGCCATCCGATCGCAGGATTTGCCGCCGGGATGGCGGGTGTATCCTCGGGCTTTACCGCGAACCTGTTTATCGCGGGAACCGATGCTCTCCTGTCGGGGATCAGTACAGAGGTAGCGCGGACGATTGATCCGAATGCCGTCGTCACTCCGGTGGACAACTGGTTTTTCATGTCGGCGTCCGTCTTTTTCCTCGCCTTTGCCGGAGGCTGGATTACCGACAAAATCATCGAGCCGCGCCTCGGCACATACCAGGGGGATCGGAACGTCCAGTTCGACGAGCTGACTTTGCAGGAAAACAAGGCGCTGCGTCACGCGGGGATCGCCGCGCTCGTCTTTGTCGTCATTCTCGCCCTGCTCGTGGTACCGGAAGGAGCGCTGTTGCGCGATCCGAAGACAGGCGATTTTCTGACCTCGCCGTTTTTAAAAGGAATCATTCCGATCATTTTGCTGTTCTTCGTCACCGTCTCGTATGTGTACGGACGAGCCATGGGGCTAATGAAGACGTCGAAGGACATGCCGCACTACATGTCAGAGGCGATCAAGGACATGTCCGGCTTCATCGTGCTCGCGTTCACAGCCGCTCAGTTCATTGCCTTTTTCAACTGGAGCAACATCGGCATCCTGATGGCGGTAAACGGCGCAGAGTTCATGAAAAGCGTCGGGCTGACCGGGCTGCCTGTTGTGATTGCCTTCAGCCTGTTTACAGGCATTTGCAGCCTGTTCATCACGAGCGGCTCCGCGCTGTGGGCGATCCTGGCTCCCGTGTTCATGCCGATGCTGATGCTGCTTGACTACCACCCGGCGTTCATTCAGGTGGCCTACCGGATTGCCGATTCGGCCACGAACACGATCTCTCCGGTGAACCCTTATTTGCCGCTCATCCTCGCTTTTTACCAGAAGTACAACAAGAACGCGGGGATGGGGACGATTTTCTCCACCATGATGCCGTATGCGATCGTCTTTTTGGTCATCTGGCTCATTCAGATGGCGATCTGGTATTACGCAGGCTTGCCAGTCGGGCCAGGTGTCTATCCGCGTTAACAAACGGTGCCAAAGAGCCGCTGACTTCGTCGCGGCTTTTTGTGCGTCAAAAAGCAGGCGCAGCCTTGGACAATTGCCGACGAAGCGGTTATGCTGAACGATAGAGAGGAAAGCTTGGCTTGGCCTGGAGACGGACAACAGGAGCGAGCGGGAACAGGGCGGACAGGCTGCCGGAAGCTTTGGAAATCGCGGGAGGGAAAACCATGTACGACTTTGAGACGAGAATCGAGCGCAGAGGAACGGACAGCGTAAAATGGGACATTGACAATCCGAAGGTGAACGGAGAGGGCATGCTGCCGATGTGGGTGGCCGACATGGATTTTGCCTGCCCGCCGGAAGTGACGGAAGCGATTGTGCAGCGGGCGGCGCACCCGATCTACGGCTATCCGCTGAAGAGCGCCGCTTTTTTTGCGAGCTTGCAGGAGTGGATTCGCAAACGGTTTGGAGTCGAGGTGGAAACGAGCTGGATGGCGGGCATTCCGGGTGTAGTTCCTGGCATCCATGTCGCGATTGAGGCATATACATCACCAGGGGAGCGCGTCCTGATTCAGACGCCGGTGTACCATCCGTTTTTCCATGCGGTTGAAAACCGGGGACGGCAAGTCGTGCGCAGCTCGTTGCGCGAGCAAGACGGCCATTATGAGATGGACTGGGACGACCTGACCAAAAAGCTGAGCGACCCCGCAGTGAAGCTGATGCTTTTGTGCAGCCCGCACAATCCTGTCGGCAGAGTATGGACCAGGCAGGAGCTGGAGCGGCTCGGAGCCTTGTGCGTAGAGCATGGCGTAATCGTCGTGGCTGACGAAATCCACGCCGACCTCGTCTACGAGCAAGGCAGCCACACCCCGTACTATTCGCTTCCCCCGGAGCTGGCCAGACAGAGCGTGACGTTTTTGGCGGCTTCGAAGACGTTCAATCTGGCAGGGCTGTTCACGTCTTATCTGCTGACGGAAAACAGGCAACTGCTGCGCGATTTTACCGCGACCGCTTCCCGGATGGGCTACGAAAACTTGAACCTGTTCGGCATGGAAGCCACCATCGCGGCCTATCGGCACGGGGAGCCATGGCTCAACGAACTGCTTATGTACTTGCAGCAAAACGCGACGTACATCCAGCGCTATTTGTCTGAGCATGTACCGGGCGTCTGTATGCCTGTGCCGCAAGCAACCTATTTGGGCTGGATGGATTTTCGCCGTCTGGGCCTGAAACAGCCGGAGCTGAATCGCCTGCTTCGCGAAAAAGCAAAGCTCGGGTTTCAGGACGGCGTCGTGTTCGGACAGGAAGGGGAAGGCTTCCAGAGGATCAATTTTGCCTGCCCGCGCGTTGTCGTCGAAGAAGCGATGGAGCGTTTGAAGCGGGCCATTACGGAGTAGGGCGGGTGGCAAAAAGAGTGGCGATGCGTCCCACAATTTGACAGCCACCGTATTCAAATCTACAATCTATTCATATACATCGTGAATATGGATAGAGGGGATAGCAGATGGAGATCGAGCGAGCGTCGATTCAACTGGCCGAAGCAGTGAAAGCGGCCAGCGATTATACAGGACAAGGCAAGGTGGCGGCGTATATTCCCGAGCTGGCAAAAGTAGATTCGCGCATGCTCGGGGCCGCGGTTTGCCTGCCCGACGGGACGATTTTGTCGGCGGGAGATGCAGATGTTCCGTTTACATTGCAAAGCATCTCCAAAATATGCTCGCTGATCGTCGCGTTGTGCCAAAACGGACAGAAGCATGTGTTTGAGCGGGTAGGCAAGGAGCCGACAGGGGACCCGTTCAATTCGATTATCAAGCTGGAGACGATCAAGCCGCACAAGCCTCTGAACCCGATGATTAACGCCGGGGCGATTGCCGTCGCGGGGATGATTCAGGGCAATGGAGTGGAGCAGCGCCTGGACGCAGTGCTTAGCCTGCTGCGCAAAATGACAGGAAATCCCGCGCTGTCCATCAATGAAGCGGTTTACTGCTCGGAAAAGCGAACGGCTGCCCGCAACCGGGCGCTCGCCTGGTTTTTGAAAGACAGCGGGGTTCTTGCGACAGACGTGGAAGAGACGCTTGATTTGTACTTCCGGCATTGCGCGATTGAGGTCACAGCCAAAGAGGTAGCGAGATTGGGCATGGTGCTTGCCGCCGACGGCGTGATTCCCGAGACGGGCGAGAGAGTGATCCCGCAAGAGGTCGCCCGCATCTGTAAAACTTTTATGGTGACCTGTGGCATGTACAACGCTTCCGGAGAGTTTGCCATTGACGTCGGGATTCCTGCGAAAAGCGGCGTAGCCGGAGGGATCATGGCTGCGGTTCCGCAGCGGATGGGGATCGGGGTCTTCGGTCCTGCTCTGGACGAAAAAGGAAATTCGGTCGCCGGAGTCAAGCTGCTTGAGCTTCTCGCAAAGGAATGGAATCTTGCTATCTTTTAGCTTCTTGCAGTTGATCCAGCTTCTCCCCTTTTCAAATGGCCCAGAATCGCGTACTATGTATGATAAGGATGGAGGCAAACGGAGGGATAGGTTTTGACAGAAATTAAAGTTCCTGATCTGGAACAGAAAGCGCTAGCACTGCTCAAAGCAGACGCAGACAAGATTTACAAGCTCATCGACGTACAGATGGAAAACCTGACCATGCCGCAGTGCCCACTGTATGAAGAAGTGCTTGATACCCAAATGTTCGGGCTTTCTCGGGAAGTAGAGTATGCAGTTCGCCTTGGACTGATTGCGGAAGAAATTGGTCGTGAAATCATGGGTTCATTGGAACGCAAACTGGCGACTCTCCATGAACTGTTCAATCAAAAGTAAGGCGAGGAGAGCGGCGATTATCCTCGCTTTTCGTTTTTTTGAAAAAGGTCTTGCCTATTTGTGTTGTATATATTAAATTTATACACAAGTATTTGATATAAGCGAAAATGCGATGACGGAGACCAGTACACGGAAGACACCGCTTGACAGGGAGAAGCTGCCCCAGACTGCAAGCAGCTTTGAAGCGCGAACCGTGGAATTCCCTCCGGAGCAGCCCTCTGAACGGCAGAGCCAACTAGGAGGAAACGGGTCATTTCCGTTAACGATGAGCAAGTGAAGTGCCGGGAGCGCGAATGTTCCTGGTGCTTAATCAGGGTGGTACCGCGAACAGACTCGTCCCTTTTTTTGGACGGGTTTTTTTATTCGCCTGCCTCCCTGCATAGGAAAATAGCTACGAAAGAGACCAGTAAACGAAATGTGCTGCCTGACAGGGAAGCCGCTGCCATAGACTGAGAGCAGCCGCAGGACAGCCTTCGTCGAATTCCCTCTGGAGCTGACCTCTGAACGCAAGGCGCCGCAAGTAAGAGAGTCCGGGTCATACCCGTTATCAATGACGAGGAGAGACATGTCTTTATAAGCAAAGGCGATGTTTAACTAGGGTGGTACCGCGAGAAACGAACAACTCGTCCCTTTTTGGGGCGGGTTTTTTTATGTGTGGCAGCAATCTGTATAGTTGAGGAGTGAATCATGATGAAAAATCAAGCAGAACAGTGGACGAGCCGGCTCGGCTTTATTTTGGCCGCAGCAGGTTCCGCCATTGGCTTGGGAGCGATCTGGAAATTTCCGTATATGGTAGGGACGAGCGGGGGCGGCGCGTTTTTTTGCCTGTTCCTGATCTTTACGCTCGTCATCGGGCTGCCGCTGTTGCTAGGCGAGTTTACGATTGGCCGCAGCACGCAAAAAGAAGCGATCAGCGCCTACCGGGCGATTGCACCGGGGACGATGTGGCACTGGATCGGCCGCCTTGGCGTCGTGACCTGCTTTTTGCTGTTGTCGTTTTACAGTGTGGTCGGAGGCTGGATTCTCACTTACCTGATGCGTGGCCTGTCGGGACAGTTGATCGGTGCGCAGTATGAGCAGCTTTTCGGAGAGGTCATCTCCGCTCCGGTAGGCGCAGTCGCTGCCCAGTTTGTGTTCATGCTGATTACGGCCTGGGTGGTGGCCCGCGGTGTGCAGAGCGGGATCGAATCGGCGAACAAATACATGATGCCGGCCTTGTTCATTCTGTTTCTCGTGTTGATGTTCCGTTCCTTGACGTTGCCTGGGGCGATGGAAGGCGTCGCCTTCTTCCTCCGGCCCGACTTTTCCGCACTGAGTGCAGAAGCGATCCTGTACGCGCTCGGCCAGTCGTTCTTCTCGCTCAGCGTCGGCGTATCGGTCATGGTTACGTACAGCTCGTATTTGGCGAAAAACGAAAGCCTGGTGCGCTCCGCAGGCTCGATTGTCAGCCTGAATCTGCTCGTTTCCCTGTTCGCCGGACTGGCCATCTTCCCGGCGGTCTTCTCGCTCGGCTTGGAGCCAACGGCTGGTCCTGGCCTGCTGTTTATCGTCCTGCCGTCTGTCTTTGAAAAAATTGCGCTCGGCGGACTGTTCCTGTTCATCTTCCTGGCCTTGTTCCTGTTTGCCACGCTGACCTCTGCTTTTTCCATGCTGGAAATCATCGTCGCTTCCTTGGCCAAAGGAGAGGAAGGAAAGCGCAAGCGCCTGTCGTGGATCGTCGGCCTGCTCATTTTCGTCGTCGGCGTGCCGTCTGCTTTGTCGTTTGGCGTCTGGAGCGAGGTGACCGTGTTTGGAAAGTCGATCTTCGATGCATTCGATTATCTCGTCAGCAACATTTTGATGCCGCTCGGAGCTTTGCTGATTGCCATTTTTGTGCCGCTGAAAATGAAGCGGGAAGTGCTGATCGAAGAACTGCGCGCCGACCAATCGCCGCTCGCCAAGCGTCTGTTCGTCGTCTGGTTGTTGCTGCTGAAATATGTGTCGCCCCTGGCGATCGTGCTCGTCTTCATGCAGATGCTCGGAATCTGGTAGCGGCAGCGAGCCGGCCAACTAAAAAAGGAGTGCAACGGCAACGACTGCCGCGGCGCTCCTTTTTGCTTTTTCCCAAAGCAGCGGATCAGGCGAAGAAGAAGGCGGTTCCGAGAATGATGTAGACCGTGAGCAGAAGAACCCCTTCAAACCAGTTGGTCGCCCCGTCCTTCGTGATCGAGATCGTAATGAAGGTCGCAACCCCGATCGCTGCCAGCTCAAAAGGCGTGAACACGATGTCCATCGGATTGCCGAGCAGCAGGCTGACCAAGACGAGCGTAGGAGCGACGAACAGCGCAATTTGCAAGCTCGAGCCGATGGCGATTTCCACGGCAGCGCCGATCCGCCCTTTCATCGCGAGCAAAAGCGCTGCGCTGTGCTCGGCGGCGTTCCCGATGATGGCGATGACGAACGCACCGACGAACAGCTCGGACCAGCCGAGCGAGTGCGACACATGCTGGACGCCGTGCACGAGCCATTCCGAGACGACCGCGACAAACACGGTCGAGACGGCGAGCATCAGGATCGAGACGCCTTTCGACCAGACAGCGTCGCTTCCGTGCGGCTCGATGTCGGACAAAAAGTCGCTGTGCGTAATCATGGAGAAAATCAGCCAGAGGATGTAGGCGACGATCAGCAAAATCGCGATGACGATGCTCAGCGTCTCAATTTTGACTGGCGGCAGCTCCCTCATGAAGACAGCCGGAATAAACAGGGCGACGATCGCGAGTGTCATCAGCGAGGCGTTGTGCCCAGCCAGTCGGCTGTTGAAGTTTTGCTCCCTGTACTTCAGTCCGCCCAAGAGCACGCTTAGCCCGAGCACGAGAAGCATGTTGCCGATGATCGCCCCGGTGATCGACGCCTTGACCATGTCGAACAAGCCTTCCTTGACGAGAAAAAACGCGATAATCAGCTCGGCGGCGTTGCCGAAGGTGGCATTCAAAAAGCCGCCAATCCGGTCTCCCGCATAATGAGCCACGCTTTCCGTCGATTTGCCGAGCCAGGCCGCGAGAAAGATGATGGCCAGGGCAGAGGTCGCGAACTGGAAAAATTCGTTATCAGTAAAGTAGTGCGCAAAAGCCGCCAAGAGCACAGAGGCCCCGACGAGAGAAAAAAAGAGTCGTAAATTCATGCGATCACCTCAATTGCAAATATCCATTAGTTACCTACCTATTGAATCATACCAGCAAAGTCTTCCTTTTTGTACCAAAAAATTGACGCTCTCCTGGAAACCAGGACGATAGGTATAGAGTTCCTCTTCTGGCAGAAACTAAACGATGAAAGAAGACAGGGAGGTGCTACTATGACCAAGCCTTTGTTGTGTCCCACGTGCAAGTCAAACCGGATGCGCTTTACCATTATCGAACAAATCCCGCGCTACATACGGCTGGACCCGCAAACGGGAGAAGTCGTCCAGCAGATGGGCAGCGAGGAACTGGACTTGTTTCATCAGCCGTACAAGGGCGAATCCTACATGATTCAGTGCGGAGTATGCGGCACGACCGAATCGGAAGAGCGGTTCGTCAAGATGGCGCAGCATATGCAGTCCCAGCGCTCCACCTGACAGGACGGGAAAACGTAAACAGGCACGCAGTCTGCTCGACTGTTGTGCCTGTTCTTTTTTTGCAAACCTTATCGGCAGAAGATGTGGCGGCCGATCTTTTTGATTTGCGGACGGCTCCAAATCCAACCGGACGTAGCCGTATCCGGGTTGAAGTAGTAGATTGCCCCTCCGGTCGGGTCCCAACCTTTCAAGGCGTCGTTGACCGCTTTTTTCGACTGCTCGTTTGGCGTCAGCCAAATTTGCCCGTCTGCTACAGCGGTGAAAGCGCGCGGCTCGAAGATCACCCCGGCAGGTGTGTTCGGGAAGGCGGGGTTTTTCGTCCGGTTCAAAATGACCGCTGCCACCGCTACCTGCCCGATGTACGGCTCACCGCGGGCTTCCCCGTAAACCGCATTTGCCATCAGGCGCAGGTCGTTGGCCGAGATGTTGGCGGCGTGGTACGTCTCTTTTTTCGGACTGCTCGGCGCCGCAGGTGCGCTCGGAGTTGATGGCGACACGCCCAAGTCTGCCGCGGTCGGCTTGTAGTTTTTCGTAGCGTTGTACAGCTTCAATTTCGTTTTCGCTCCGAGCACGCCGTCAACAGGCAGTCCGAACTCGTACTGGAAGTTGCGCAGTGCCCAGTACGAACGCCAGCCGAAGATCCCGTCTACCGTCCCGGTATAAAATCCGAGGTGCTTCAGGCGATACTGCATTTCCCGGACGTCGCTCCCTTCTGCGCCCACTTTGACGATTTGCTGGCTGAACGCATCGGAGCGCATGGGAGAGATCATGATCGCGGTTGTGACAACGAGCGCTATTGCTGCCAGTGCTATCAGCCATTTCACAGGCTGCTTCATTTTTGCTCCTCCTTTGGAAATGTGCTAATCAACTGATGATAATTGTTAGGTTCTCCAACTTTCTACACAACGCCCTAGTAAAATACTGGAGAATGCGTACACTACCATTGACTTTTTCATGGCTGTAGATTGAATGGAGGAGTAGCAAATGAGAGTGGCGCAATACGTGACGAAACAACTGGCAGAGTGGGGCGTAAAACGCGTCTACGGCGTGGCCGGGGACGGCATTTTCGCCTGGCTGGACGCGCTGGGGAAACAGTCGGAGATTCAGTACATTTCGTGCCGGCACGAGTCTGCGGCGGCGATGATGGCGAGCGCCGAAGCGAAGCTGACGGGCAAGCCGGCCGTGTGCGCAGCGACGATGGGACCGGGCTTCGTCAACCTGCTGAACGGGCTGGCGGATGCGCATACAGACCGCGTTCCCGTCATCGCTATCGCCGGACAGGTCGAGACGCACAAACTAGGCGGGGGCTACAAGCAGTTTGTCGCCCAGGAAGACATGATTCGGCCGATCAGCGCCTACCAGACGACCGTCAGTCACCCGGACGCCGTGGGCGAAGCTTTGCACCGCGCCTTCGTGACGGCTGCCCAGCAAAAAGGCGTGGCGCATCTGGCGATTTGCAAGGACGTGTTTGCGCAAAAAACGAAAGCGGCCGTGCTGCCGCAACTGCCGCGCATCCCGCGCTTGCTCGGCGACCGGGTGGAGATCGAATCCGCCGCAGAACAGATCATGCGTGCGAAAGCGCCGCTCATCCTGCTTGGCACAGGAGCGCGTCCGGCGGCAGCTTTGTGTTTACGGTTCGTGGAGCAGTTGGGCGCGGGAATTTTGTTGTCGCTCGGGGCAAAAGGGGCCATCGACGAGTCGCATCGCCTGGTGCTCGGCGGCTTGGGCGAAGGCGGCAGCGAGGCTTCCCTGCAAGCGCTGGAAAAGGCCGATTTGCTCGTCATTTTGGGCGCAAGCTGGTTTCCGAAGGAGTTCATTCCGAAGCAGTTGCCGATCATCCAGGTCGATCACGCGGCGGCATCCATGCATGCGCATTCGCAGCTTCTGCCTGTCACGGCCGATCTGCTGGACGTCCTGCCGATGTGGAGCCACCGTTTAAAAACCCGTCCGCCAGGCGATGCTTGGGAGAAGAGCGTAGAGAGCTGGCATGCTAGGTTTTGGGCGGAAAACGCAAAGCGCAGTCAGGCGCAGTCGCCTGACGAGGCAGTGAGGCCGGAAAGCTTGATGCACACATTGGGCGAGGTGGTGGCAGACGATGCGATTGTCGCGCTCGATACCGGCGAGCATACGATCTGGTTCAATCGCGCGTTTCGCGCAAGCAGACAGCAGCCGCTCTTTTCCGGGAAGTGGCGCACGATGGGCTTCGGTTTGCCAGCGGCGATTGCGGCCAAGCTCGCTTTTCCGGGCAGGCAAGTGGTCTGCATAACCGGAGACGGCGGCCTGCAAATGAATCTCGCGGAGCTGATGACGGCAGCCGAACAGCAACTCGCGATCACGGTCGTGGTCGTGAACAACCGGACGCTCGGTTTGGAAGAACTGAAAATGCAGCAGGAAGGGTTTCGCCCGTTTGGCGTGCAACTGCACAACCCGGATTTTGCCCTGTGGGCCAAGGCGTGCGGGGTGGACTCCCAGGTGGTGCGCACGGGTGCGGCCTTGGAGCCTGTCTTGCGGCAAGCGCTCACGGGCGAGCGCTTGACATTGCTTGACATCCATTGCACAGCGCCGACATTATCCGAGAGAAAAAAACAAATTCCCTTCCAAGCCCAAGCATGAGTTGTTTATAATGAAAGAAAACTCAGATAAAACGGGGGAGCAGATATCATTCGGTCGAAGAGGAGGGCATCCTGATGGCTGACAGACTTGGCGAGATCAGAGTGGCCGATCAAGTAATCGCGATCATTGCTGCCGTAGCCGTGGAGGAAGTGCTGGACGTTACGGTGCGGTCGGGTGGGCTGTATCAGGACTTGGCGAAAAAGCTGAATGGCGGGGCGAAAGGAATCACCGTGGCGGTCACAGAGGACAGAGTCATCGTCGACATGCGCGTGTCAGTCCGCTATGGCGCGCAAATTCATCGCGTGTGCCACACGTTGCAGGAAAAGGTGAAGGAAGCCGTCGAGAGCTTGACTGGACTGTTTGTGGAAGCGGTCAATGTGCGTGTAGAGACAATCGAGCTTGGCAAATGAAAACGACCTGCGCATCGGCAGGCCGTTTTTTTGCTTCTGGGCAAAGCGAGATGCTACATTGAATAAGGCTGCTTCTTGAGCTGCTCCTCCAGCTTCTGGCGGCTGACCTCGCGCGACACGCTCAGCAAAAAGCCTGTCGAGATCAAGCAAACGAGCAAGGAAGAGCCCCCGTAGCTGATGAAAGGAAGCGGTACGCCCGTGAGCGGAATCAGTCCTGTCACGCCGCCGATGTTTAAGATCGCTTGCAGGGCAATCATGCTGACGACCCCGATCCCGGCCAGGCTGGCAAAGGTGTCCTTGACGCGCAGACATATGTGGATGCCGCGCAACAGGAACAGCAGGTAGACCAGCAGGAACAGAGAAGAACCGATAAACCCAAGCTCCTCCGTAATGATGGAGAAAATGAAGTCGGTGTGCATCTCCGGCAAGTACAAATACTTTTGGATGCTCTTCCCGAAGCCCGTCCCGGACAGTCCTCCGTGGGCGATGGCAATCCACGACTGAATGATGTTGTACCCGGTTCCGCTCGGATCGTTCCATGGATTGATGTAGGAGTTAATGCGATTCAAGGCATGCGGCTTCAACGTGATGTATCCGAGAAAAGCCACGGTCACAACCGGGCCGCCGAGGCCAATCAGGTGACGAAGTCTCGCTCCGCCGCAGATCATCACGATCAAGGCGCTGCCCAGAAGAATGGCGGCTGACCCGAGATCGGGCTGCACGACAATCAGGAGGAAAAACAAACCGGTAACCATGAGCGGGGGAAGCAAACCAGACTGGAGTTTGCGTACCCCCTCTCCTTTTTTCGCGAGAATCGCCGCCAGGTACAAGATCAGACCTAGCTTGGCGAACTCTGCGGGCTGCAGGCTGGATGATCCGATCCTGAACCACGAACGCGCTCCTTTCACATCCTCCCCGATTCCCGGAATCAGCACGAGCACAAGCATGATGAAGCTTCCTAACGCAATCAGCAAGAAATTGCGCTTGTAAAAGGAGAAGGGAATATTCATGGCGACCAGCATGCCGACGATTCCGATCAGCAGGAAGCGGATTTGCCGCTTCACGAAATACAGCTCGTCCCCGTTGCAATAAGAGCAGCCATTGCTAGTGAAGCTGGTCAGGGCGAAAATGGAGCTTGCACTAAGCACCATGGTAATACCAAACCCGACGATCAGGGCGGTTAAAAACAGGAGCAGGAAGTCAGGTACGCCCCTAGTCTTCACGGTAATACCCCCTTCTACGTGAAACAGAGAGGGGATACCTCTCTGTACCGCAGTGCGTTTTCATTTGGAATTAGTGCGAGGAAAGCTTTTCGCCAAGCATTTGCAGCTTGAGCTTCGCCGTTTTGACAACGGATTCAGGCATCGGATAGTCGTAATCCAGTCCGTGCGGGAAAAGGTGTTTGCCCATGTACGGATCTTCCAGCTTCAGGACGGCATGGGTGTCTTCCAGCTTGCCTTCGATCACGTTTGCTTCGATGCGCAGGTAGAAGACGTTTCCTTTATCTTGGATCTTATAATCGTATGTAGCGTGCTTGTAATCCCAGGCGCCACGATCAAAGCCAAGCTCGCTCATGTAATGCTCCAGATCGGCGAAAAAGACTTCTTTCGTGCTAAGCCCAGTGTCCTTGATAACCATTCTTTTTCCTCCTACAAATGGTGAGATTTTCACTTATTAATGATAGTCTGTTTTTGGAAGAAGCGCAATGCATAACTCCATTTCGGCCGCGATCTTAGCTTGCCCTTTCTCGCGAATGAAAGGATAGCGGAGAGGACAAACTACAATCGTTCAATTAGCAAAAGGAGGAGAACGAAATGGCCAAAGTGGAAAACCGTACCCTGCGCGAAATTATGACCAAAGATGTCGCAACCGTGACGCTTAAGGATAATGTGTACGAAGTAGCTTGCAAAATGCGTGACTGGAACGTAGGCGTCATCCCTGTCGTCGACGAAAAGAACGACGTCA
This sequence comes from Brevibacillus sp. YAE8, assembly GCF_057543335.1. Classification (NCBI taxonomy): domain Bacteria; kingdom Bacillati; phylum Bacillota; class Bacilli; order Caryophanales; family Paenibacillaceae; genus Brevibacillus; species Brevibacillus sp. YAE8. Next base: position 305,881 of record NZ_BAAIYG010000003.1, on the reverse strand, counting down.
TCGGGATCATCACCGACCGCGATATCGTCATTCGCGGACTTGCGGAAAAGCATGAAGGCTCCACGGCGACAGAAGTAGTCATGACCAAGGACATCATTCTCGGCCAGCCGGGCATGACAGTCGATGAAGCGGCGAAGATCATGGCCCAGCACCAAATCCGCCGCCTGCCTGTGGTGGAAAACGGCAAGCTCGTCGGCATTGTCGCCCTCGCAGACATGGCGATCCGGCAAGTGCACCACGACGAGGCGAGCGACGCGCTCCAAGAAATTTCCGAGCCTGCTCATCACTAATGGCTGCCTGAACCAAAAGCACGCATGAAAAGCTGCCGGAAGCAACGCCGGGCAGCTTTTTCGTTTTTTCTCTGTACATTGACGCAGCGGTAAGGTATATGATACCGATAAAGAAGCTGACAGGGAGAGACACGCATGCTGATTAAGGACATGGCGCGCAGGCTGCAAATCACGCCGCGAGCCATTCGCTATTATGAGGAAAAAGGGCTGATCCGGCCGGCGAAGGCAGGTGATTCCGGATATCGCCAGTTTACCGAAGAAGATGTTTGGCGGCTGCAAACGATCATGACGCTGCGCGAGGTCGGAATGTCGATTGACGATATTCGCGAGCTGCTGGCGCAGATGAAGGAGCACGAAGGTACCTTGCTGCATTACCTGGAACTGCAGCGCTCTTTCATGTACACGAGATGGGTGGAGATGGCCAAAGTCATCCAGACGACGGAGGCGATGATCGAGCGCATCGGCAACAGCCAGACGATCGACCCGGGCGAGCTGTTCGAGCTGGCAGAAGCGAACAAACGGCTGCGGCAAACGCGCGACAACTGGGTGGATCGCTGGAATTTCAACCAGATGGCAGACAGTTACGACGAGTGGGTGCAGCGAGAGTCGCAAAGCACGAACGCCCATCAAGCGTACGAGCGGGTGCTGGATGAAGTCGTCGCCGCGCTCGGTCCCGTGAAAGGCGAGAGCGGGCTGGACGCAGGCACAGGCACGGGCAACCTGGCGAGCCGTCTCGTCCGCCAGGGGGCGAGCATGAGCGGCTTCGACCAGTCGCCGCAAATGTTGAAGCGCTGCCGGAGCAAGCTGCCCGGGATGGAGACGAAGCTCGGAACCTTTTTCGCCTTTCCGTTTCTCGAGGATCGCTTTGACTTTGTGGCGACGAGCTATGCGCTGCACCTTCTCGATGACGACCAGAAGCTGCTCGCGCTCGCCGAATGCCGCCGGGTGCTGAAGCCGGGGGGACGCCTGGCGATTGCGGATTTGATGTTTGTGGACGAGGCTGCCAGACAGGCGCATCTCGCTGCATTGGCCCGAGACGGGAAGAACGAGGCGATTGCGCAAATTGAGGACCGCTTTTACGCCGACCGCTCGCGGCTGCTCCGGGAGCTTGCGGCGCTCGGATTCGCCGCAGAGGCGCGACAGCTCACCACGTACACGCATATGATCGTCGCGAGGCTGAAATAAGAAGAACATTCCTTTACTTTTGGGCTCTTCCAAACGCTGACACGTGCCTAGCCTTCTGCATAGGCTGTAGCGAGAAGGAAAGGAGGACTCCACTATGGGTCTGTTCGATAGCTTTTTTGATCGCGATAACGAGGAGTTTCTGTGGATTATCATTGTCGTGGTCGTTCTGCTGTTCTTGTTTAGCGCCGATCGTGACTAAGTCTGTACGTATAGACAAAACGACCTTGTGGAAGGTCGTTTTTTCGGTTTAGGCGAAAAAAACTTCTGTCGCCAGAATCTGTTCTTTTGGCGGGGCTTCACGCAAAGCCGCGTGCGGAACGAGCGAAAAGACGAGGCCGTCAAGCTGCGCAGGCAGCGGCGGACTTACGAAACACATAGCACATGTGCGAGTGTTTTTCTTTTGTTATTCATCGTTGAAGTTTGTTTTTTATACTGATACAATGACCCTATGGGACAAGAATATAGACGTACAGCTACCACAGTATCTCTCATCCACTATCATTTTGTTTTCTGCCCTCGTTATCGAAGAAAAGTATTAGTGAACCAGGTGGAAATTCGATTCAAGGAACTACTTGAAAAAATATGTCAAGAGAATGACTGGCATATAGTAGCCATGGAAGTGATGCCAGATCATGTCTATCTGCTCCTGAACTGTCTTCCCACCGATTCTCCATCAGACATCATGGCAAAAGTGAAAGGAGTGACCTCTCGAATCATAAGGCAGGAGTTCAAGCATCTTGCTCATTTGCCGAGTCTGTGGACACGCTCTTTTTTCGTAAGTACAGCAGGAAACGTATCAAGCGAAACCGTAAAGCGTTATGTGGAAGAACAAAAGAAAAGGGGGTGAACACATGCAAGCTTTAACGGTTACGGTTCGCCTATCTCCTGATCACCAGATCTTCTTCGTCATTTAGGAAAGGAATATATTCGTGTAGTCAATCAGCTAACGGAACAAGCTGAACAACTTGGTACGTTTCCAAAGACAACGACGAAAAATGTAGAAACCATTCTACCATCAGCCGTCTGTAATCAAGCCATACGTGATGCCAAGAGTGTATACCGAAAAATCAAGAAGTTGGGTACTCGCCCCATTCTGAAAAAAACCTGTCTATTTCGTCAACAATCAAAACGTGGTAGATGGAAAGACGAAGAAAACAGCGTTTGATGCTAGGATGACGAGCCGAGATCGGGAACGGTTACGCAAAGGAAAATGTGGGTTGATGCGTATCATGGAAAAGTCAGGGAAATGGTACGCTCAAATTTCGGTAGGCTTCAGCAATTCATCTCCTACAAAGCAAATCTTGTTGGGATACAAGTTGTGGAAGTGAATCCAGCCTATACTTCTCAACTCTTTCCTGTCTGTGGGGAGAAGAACAAAGCGAGAGACAGAAAGTACGAATGTTCATGCGGATTCAACACGCATCGTGATCGGGTTGGAGCCATCAATATCATGCGTCAACCTGTGGCAGATGGTAACAGTCTGTCAGCCTAAGATGCTAGACGCACTGTCTTAGGACGGGCTGATGAGACAGCCCTGAACTTGGGGGAACTACGGATAGCAGAAATGCACTTCCGACTACCACCCAAGAATCCCACTGGTACCAAAGGTGTCAGCTTGCCCCTTTAGGAGTGGGAATCTCAATAATCTGAGAATCAATGCAACAAAGAAGAGGAGAAGAATCAATGAAACGAATCGTACTTTACTTGTTCGCTCTGGCGCTTCTCTTGGCCGCCTGTTCCGCTTCGGGACAGCCCGAGGCAAACGGGGAGATGACCGCTACGGTCAAACGGGTGGTGGACGGCGACACGTTTGAGCTGGCGAGCGGGGAAAAGGTGAGAATGATTGGAGTCGACACGCCGGAGACGGTCAAGCCTAACCATCCGGTCGAGCCATATGGCAAGGAAGCCAGCAACTACACCAAAGAGCTTTTGACAGGGAAAAAAGTGACGCTCAAGTTTGACGTGGAGCCGTACGACAAATATCAGCGGCTGCTCGCTTATGTGTATATGGAAGACGGGACGTTCGTCAATGAAAAGCTGGTGCGGGACGGCTACGCGCGCATCATGACGATTCCGCCGAATGTCGCCAAGGCCGATGTGTTTCTGGCAGCGGAGCGCGAGGCGCGGGAAGCCAATCGCGGGCTGTGGGGCCTAGATCCTGACGGCAAGGACGCGGGCAAAAAGCCAGCGGACAAAAAATCAGCAGACAAAGAAACGGGCAAGTCCGCCGCGAAGCCTGGCAAACCAACGGACAGTGACCGCGATACGCCGCCAGAAGGCAAAGCGATCAAAGGCAACATCAACGCCAAGGGCGAAAAAATTTATCACGTCCCCGGCTCCGCCAGCTACGAGCAGACGAAGGCCGAGATGTGGTTCGCAACAGAAGAAGAGGCGCAAGCTGCTGGGTTTCGCGCTCCCAAACGCTAGGCGGGTTTGCTGTCTGCGAGGGGCTGCCGGAGCGAGCGGATGTCCCCGACCATCCAGCAAGGCGCCCGAAGAGAGGCAAGAGCAGTTCGCCGACATACCGCATGAGCGGGGCGCTGGATGAAGCGCATTTCTGATTCGTTTGCCGACAGGGAAGGTGGGGAATTTTTATGAACGTGATTATTGTGGATGACGAGCCGCTTGCTCTTCGCCATATGGCCGGATGCTCGCGCGCGTGGGCGGTCTGAACATTCAGGGGCAGTACCGGGAGCCGCGGATGGCTCTGGATAAAATCGTCCAAGCACCCCCGCAGGCCGTGTTTCTCGACATCCAGATGCCTGAGCGAAACGGAATCGAATTGGCCGAACGAATCTTGCAGGAGCATCCGGATACCGCGATCATCTTCGTCACCGCCTACGATGAATACGCGATCAAGGCATTCGAGCTGAACGCCTTGGACTATTTGTTAAAGCCGATTCAGTACGACCGCCTGCAAAAAACGATCGAGCGGCTTTTCAAAAGCCGGCCGCCTCAGCCAGCGAGCGTCCTGCAGGCTGGGACTGGCTTCCTTCGCTGTTTTCGCTCCTTGCAAATGGAGCAGGCTGGAAGAGAGCCGGTGACGATTCGCTGGAAAACGGTCAAGGGGCAGGAAGTATTCGCCTTTTTGCTGCATCACCGGGGAACGGTCGTCAAAAAGCAGGTGCTGCTCGACCAGCTCTGGCCGGACATCGACTGGAAGAAAGGCATTACGCAGCTCTATACGACCGTGTACCCAATCAGAAAAACATTGAATGAAGAAGGACTGGCGATCCAGATTGTAAATTGTGATGAAGGATATTTGCTGGAGATGAACGGAACGAGGCTGGACGTGTCTGAATGGGAAGCAGCGCTCGACGGCGCGCCGGAGCTGACTGGCGAAACCGTGGACGGGCATTTGCGGCTGTCGCAGCAATACAGGGGAGACTATTTGGCGGACCACCATTACCGATGGGCGGAAACAGAACGAAGCCGGCTTCGCGGAAAATTTTTGCAGCATGCCCATCGCCTCGCCCGGTGCCGAAGTACTATATCCATCGGCATATTGCCCAGATCGGCTTGCACATTCCAAAAGAAGAGCGGGAGAAAACAAAAAAGCTGTTTTACGAGGCTTCCGGCGACTTGCCGAACAGCTTTGAAACGCGTTGGCTGCATCCGGACGGGAGAAGCATCGAGCTGAGCGTCATGAAGGTTCCCGTCGACATCGCGGGAGAATTGATGGGGACGCACATCATCATCAAAGACATCACGGAAGAAATTGACCGCTCGTTCATTACCGATATTTCGCAAAGCCAAAACGACCGGGCAATCGTGTCCACGATCATCGCCATGGCGCAAAACCTCAAGCTCGACGTCATTGCGGAAGGGATCGAGACGAAAAACCAACTGGACATTTTGACGGAGAATGACTGCAAAAAATCCAGGGCTACTACTTCGCCTGCCCCCTGTCAGCGGACGATGTGGAGGAATGTTTTTCATGCCTTCGCGCCTTCTGGACAGCCGCAAGTAGCTGGGCTGGCAGGCGGCTTCTTTTCAGCGGCAAAAACTTCGACGAGGGCGTTTGCCGTGCGCTTTAGGCCAACCTGTGATTTCGGGTTGGCCTCGATTTTTACGGGGCGAAGGTTGTGGGCAGAAAAGTGGGAAGATTTTTATTACAGACGGTTGACAAACCAAAAATTCTGTTATTAAATAATGGCGAAAGCGCTTTAATTAACAATCAACAACGAAATGTCAAAAGAGGGCCTCCCAGATGGCGAATGCATTTTTTTCTAATCACGTCACAATTCCTTCTGTCAGGGACCTGCGCCATTTTCAGTTTGCATTGCAGAGTGAGGCGCCCATCATCCTGCTCTCGGATGTCCATATCGGCAATCTGAAGAGCTTGACGCAAAAGTGCCACGAAGCGCGGAAAAAAGTGATTGTGCACGTAGACTTGATCGGCGGGTTGAACAAAGACCAAATCGGCATCAAGCTGCTCAAAGATTTGTTTCAGGTGGACGGACTCATCTCCCCGAATGCCAAGATCGTCAATCGGGCAAAAGATGTCGGCCTGATCGGGATTCATCGCTTCTTTTTGCTCGACTCGCGCTCGCTGGAAAACGGCTTGAGAGGTCTTGAAATGAGCGAACTCGATGCGATCGAGATTCTTCCCGGCCCGTTCGCCAAACCGTTTCTCAACCAGTTTCGGGCGGTCAAAAATGTGCCGATTCTCGCGGGCGGTTTTATCGATTCGGTGGAAGTGATCCACGAGCTGTTCGACGCCGGGATTAACGGCGTGACGACGAGCAAGCGGGATTTGTGGAATACAACGTACAACAAAATACAGTAACGGGTTATGTGTAGATGCGAAACCCTACAGAGAGTTAGTGCGAAAAGGCGCTAGCTCTGTGTAGGGTTTTTTGTTTGCGAAAAAGGAGGTGGTGCAGCCGACGAGTGCTGCTTGTGCAAGCCAAAAAACAAATGGGGGAGGCAAACGTAAATGGCGGTTATTCAATTTTTGATTCAGCTTGGTCCAGCAGTCATGATGCCGATTATTTTCTTTATTCTGGCGATGATCTTTCGGGTGAGAGTCGGGCAAGGCTTCAAAGCATCCATGCTGGTAGGAATCGGGTTTGTCGGGATCAACCTCGTCATCGGCCTGTTGCTCGGAACGCTCGGACCGGCAGCAGAAGCGATGGTCAGCCGTTTTGGCCTGTCGCTGACGGTCGTAGACCCGGGCTGGCCGGTCGGAGCGACGATTGGCTGGGGGACGCCGATTGTTCCGTTTGTTGTGTTTAGTGCCGTAATTTTGAATATTTTGCTGCTTATGTTTAAATGGACGAAAACGGTCAACATCGACATTTTCAACTACTGGCACTTCATGCTGACCGGGGGCGTGGTTTACGCGGCGACCAACAGTGTCGTGGTCGGAACGATTGCGGCGCTGATCCACTTTTTGATTGCCATCGTGATCGCAGACGTCACCGCCCCGCGAATCCAAAAGGAATTTGATCTGAAAGGCGTCTCGTTCGCGCATGCCACTTCGGCCATTTACGTGCCGATCGGGATGGCAGTGAACTGGATCATCGAAAAAATTCCGGGCCTGCGGACGATCAAAGCCGATCCGGAAGAAATCACCAAAAAATACGGAGTGATGGGCGAGCCGCTCACCTTGGGGACGATTCTCGGCGTTCTGCTCGGGATATTGGCGGGCTTCGGGATTGCCGAAATTTTGACGCTCGGTGTAAAAGTGGCGGCGGTCATGGTGCTGCTGCCTGCGATGATTTTGCTTTATCGGCCTGAACGGTTGGCATACGAAAGCGCATATGGTCAGAGCCTTGTACGAAGGAGTCGTTTTCGGCCATCGCCAGCACATCGACAAGCTGCTCGTTCACCGCTCCCGGCCAAAAGCTGTGCGTCTCGCTGGCGGGGCCACGAGGTCGGAGGAATGGATGCAGATGTTCGCAGACATTTTGCAGTTGCCCGTCGAGGTGGTGGAAGGAACAGAGCAAGGCACGCTCGGGGCCTCCATCTGCGCCGGGGTCGCGACGAAGCATTTCGCGTCGTTTTCCGAAGCGGCGCAGTCGATGGTGAAAATCAGCAAGACGTACACGCCAAACGAACAGCATCAGGCCATTTACGAGCAGAAGTACCAAGCGTATTTGGAAGTGCTGGAAGCGTTGCAGCCACTGTGGAAAAAACTTTCGTGAAGGATGGAATCGACATGGACTTCGGCATCAAAGGAAAAAGCGCAATCATTACCGGAGCTTCCCGCGGCGTAGGGCGGGCCATTGCTCTCGCGCTTGCGAAAGAAGGGGCAAAAGTCGTCATCAACTACAACCGCAGCGCCGACAGCGCGAATGAGGCAGCGGATCTGATCCGGCAAAAAGGCGGCGAGTGTATCACGATTCAAGCGGACATCGGCAAAAAGGAAGAGTGCGACCGGCTGATGGCGGAAGCGACCGCAGCTTTCGGCAGCGTCGACATTTTGGTCAACAACGCTGGCGTGTGGCCGAAAAACTGGGTGACGGACATCTCGCTTGCTGAGTGGAACCACACCATGGATGTGAACCTGACCTCGGTGTTTCTCACTTGCCAAAGCTTTGTCCATCACCTGTTGGCCGAAAAACGCCGCGGCAAAATTTTGAACGTGACCTCGCAAGCGGCGTTCCACGGCTCGACGACAGGCCATGCGCATTACGCCGCGAGCAAAGCGGGAGTCGTCGCGTTTACCGTCTCGCTTGCCCGCGAGGTCGCGAAGCAAGGAATCAACGTCAACGCGCTCGCGCTTGGCATCGTGGAGACGGACATGATTAAGGCCGACCTGGAGCTGAAAAAAGACTACTACGTCAACCGGATCCCGCTCGGCCGTGTCGCCAAGCCGGAAGAAATTGCCGATATCGCCGCTTTTCTCGTCTCGGAAAAAGCGAACTACATTACGGGCGCGACGATGGATGCCACCGGCGGCATGCTGATGAGATAAAGAGCTGTACGAAAGGATAGGAGGAAGAAAGATGTTAACCACACTGCACGAAGTCGTAAACGATGCCCGAGAAAATCAGTACGCCGTCCCTGCCTTTGACTGCGTGGGCGATATTATGGTGAGGACGATTCTCGATACGGCGGAGCGGCTGCAATCGCCCGTCATCCTAATGTGCCTGGAGCACAACCTGAAGGAGCCGAACGGATTCATTTTCCTGGCAGAGTACATCAAGGCAGTTGCCCCTGCCTATCGCATTCCGATCGTCCTGCATCTCGATCACGCGATGGACATGGAGTTGGTCAAGCAAGCGATTGCCCACGGCTTCACATCTGTCATGATCGACGGATCGAGCTTGCCTTTTGCCGAAAATGTAGCGCTGACCAAACAGGTCGTAGAGTTGGCGCACCCCCACGGCATCAGCGTGGAGGCGGAGCTTGGGCACGTCGGCGGCAACGAGCTGGGCGGCACGTACGGCACCGAGTCGAAACTGACCGAGCCGCATCAGGTAGCGGAGTTCGTCGAGCGAACAGGTGTCGATGCCCTGGCCGTTTCCATCGGAACAGCGCACGGCGTCTATACGGCGGAGCCGAAGCTGAACGTAGAGCGGATGCGGCAGATCAATTTGGTCAGCCCTGTCCCGCTCGTTTTGCACGGCGGCTCGGGCACGCCGGATGCCCAGGTGCAGGAAGTCGTGCAGCACGGAATCAGCAAAGTGAACCTGTACGCCGACTGCCGGATCGCGATGGCAAAAGGCTTGAAGCGGGCTGCGGCGGAAATGACCAGGATCGACCCGCTGCCGGAAGAAATGTTTTTGCCGATCAGACAAGAGCTGGAGCAAACGGTGGAGCAAAAAATTCGCATGCTGGGCGCAAATGGCAGAGCGTAACGGATAGGAGTGAGAGAGATGAAAGTATTGGCGATTGCCGATCGGTTTATTCCTGCACGCGAGATGGCGGAAGGACTTGGAGAGCTGGAAAAGCTGGGCTGGGACGTAGAGGTCAGGGAATGGCAGCACGCCTCTTTGGAAGAGCTGCAAAAAGACAATCTCGCGGTAGAGCTGCACGGGCCGGAGGCGGTGACCATGCCGGACGACGTGTTTGCGGGAATCGAGCAGTACGAGGTGCTCATCGTGCAGTTTGCGCCGGTCTCTGCGAAGATCATCGCAGCGGCGAGCAAGCTTGCGGTCATCGGGATTTTGCGCGGCGGCACGGAAAATGTGGCGATTGCGGCAGCCAACGAACGGGGGATCAGCGTACTGAATACGCCAGGCCGAAATGCCCGGGCCGTGGCGGAGTTTACGCTCGGGCTGATCCTCGCAGAAGTGCGAAACATCGCCCGCGCGCACGCGGCACTCAAACAGGCGGAGTGGCGAAAATCGTTTCCGAACAGCGACGCGATTCCCGAATTGTATGGAAAAACAGTAGGATTGATCGGCTATGGCAATGTCGGGCAACTGATCGCCGGTTTTTTGACGGCCATGGGCTGCCACATCCTCGTGTACGACGAGTACATCGCGCAAGTGCCCGAACCTTGTCAAAAGGTGGAACTGAACGAACTGTTGCAGCGCGCGGACGTCGTCTCCCTGCATTTGCGCCTCACGGAAAAGACGCACCATTTTATCGGGGCACCGGAGCTGGCGCTGATGAAGCCAAACGCCGTCCTGATTAATACGGCACGCTCCGGGCTGATTGACGAAAAAGCGTTGGTGTCATTTTTGCAAGCGGGGCGAATCGCAGGCGCCGCCCTGGACGTATTCGACAACGAGCCGCTGGCAGCAGACGATCCGTTGCTGCAACTGGACAATGTGACGATTACCCCGCATATGGCGGGCAGCACGAGAGACGCTTTTACGAACAGTCCCAAGCAGATGGCAGGCTACCTGGCTGCGATCGTGCGAGGCGAAGAAAAGCTGCCGATCGTCAACCGATTACAGCCGCGGCTGCCGTAGATCACGCTTGGCCTCTTGTTCATCGCAACTTGATGAACAAAAGGCTTTTTTTCATGGCGGGACATTTATCACGCTTGCTGGGTGGGCGGCATATGGTAACCATGACGAACGAGAAAAATGCGCATGGAGGAGGGCATCTGTTGAACTCGCAAACACGTATCTGGTTTCCTTACGTCAGCCCATACGATCCTTGTCCGCCCATTCGGGTCAAAACATACGCGGTTCCTCCGCAGTTGTTTATCACGTTCCAGCCGCCAGACCTGCCACAGTATTCCCCGGCCGAGGCATTGCGGGCAGGCACATTGTGGCCGTCTCTGTACAGTCCTTACAATCCGCAGCAGGATTACGTAGGAAGAGAGGGTTCCCATGGCACATAGTCAACAGCGAGGCAAAGAATATTACGCACTGTTACAGCAACTGCAGGAGATCGATTTTGTCCTGGTCGAGCTCAATCTGTACCTGGATACGCATCCAACCGATGTCAACGCGATTGAACAGTTCAACGATCTGACAGAAAAGCGTTGGGCTTTGGCGAATGAGTACGAGAAGCATTACGGCCCCTTGCAAAATTTCGGGCGGAGCTATTCCGGATACCCGTGGCAGTGGAACGACGAGCCTTGGCCATGGCAAGTGTAGAAATGAGGGAGACGTAGACGATGTGGATTTATGAGAAAAAGCTGCAATATCCGGTTCGTGTCAGCAAATGCGATGTGAAAATGGCCAAATACTTGACGGAGCAATACGGCGGTGCCGATGGCGAGCTGGCGGCGGCCTTGCGCTACATGAACCAGCGCTACACGATTCCGAACAAAGTCATCGGGCTGTTGACCGACATTGCGACTGAAGAGTTTGCCCATCTGGAAATGATCGCGACGATGGTCTACAAGCTGACCAAGGACGCGACGGTCGAACAACTGGAGGAAGCCGGGCTTGGCGCGCATTACGCCAACCACGACCGGGCGCTTTTTTACAACAATGCGGCAGGGGTTCCCTGGACGGCTACCTATATCGCGGCCAAGGGCGATCCGATCGCAGACTTGTACGAAGATATCGCCGCAGAGGAAAAAGCGCGGGCCACGTACCAATGGCTGATCGACATGACAGACGACGTCGACCTACAGGACAGCCTGAAGTTTTTGCGCGAGCGGGAAATCGTCCACTCGCTGCGCTTCCGGGAAGCGGTGGAGATTTTGAAAGAAGAACAAGGGCGCAAGACGATTTTTTAACAGCGCACGTCAAGCCCGATCAAAAAAAGAGAGCCTTGGCGCTCTCTTTTTTGCTACACATCCATAATAATCGGCAAAATCATCGGCCTGCGCTTTGTTTTCGCGTACAAATACCGCCCGATCGACTCGCACAGCGCTTGCTTCAAGCGATTCCACTGGGTGATGCTCTCGTCCTGCAAATCCTCAATCGCGGCTGCCGCGATCCGCGTGGCCTCGTCAATCAGCCTTTCCGAATCGGGGCCGTAAACAAACCCGCGCGAGATGAGGTCAGGACCGGAAATGATTTTTCCGTCTGTTTTGTTGCGCGTGACGACGACGAGAATGCCGTCCTCAGACAGATGCTTGCGGTCGCGCAAAATGGCCAGCGCGAACGCCTCGCGCAGATGATCGCCGACCAGCTTTTTCGAAGGCGTGAAGCTCGGGCGTTCGGCATTCGTGCTCTCCGACAGCAGGACGAGCACGCCGCTTTGACCGATGGCGGCCATTTCGTGCAAATCGGGGGTCTGCTTGTGGACAGGGGGCAGATCAAACTTGAAATCCCCGGTATATACCACTTTGCCTTCCGGCGTGTCGAAAACGACGCCAAGGCAATCAGGAATGCTGTGGTTCGTCTGAAAAAAGCTGGCGGTCATGGCGCCCAGTGCGAGCTTGGCGTTGCGGTTGATTTGCACCAGCTCTGCCTGCTGCAGCAAGCCGTGCTCTTCAGCTTGATTTCAATCAGTCCGAGCGTCAGGCGCGTGCCGTTTTGTGTACTCATACCGAACAATGACCTCCCGAAAACCATGTGATGATATGGGTTACTTTTTGCGCGAGAAAGAAGGATTATGTATGAAAGCCAGACGGGGAAACGGCGAGGAAGCCAACAGCACAGCAGCGTGAATGAGAACGGGAGCAATCGGGCACAATGTGGGATGACTGAATTTGGAAAGGAGCCGTCCCGGTGAAAAGCAAACGATTGATATTCCGCTTGTTCCTGCTGATCGCGATCGCAGCGGTTGTCGAGTGGTTCGTCTACTCCAAGGACGATACGCAGACGAACGTGGCTGTCGAACAGGCAGAGGCGCATCAGGAAGCGCCTACACTAAAAGTCGCGCACTCGCTTGAACAGGATGACCTGCAACTCAAGCTGGCCGTTACGAATTTCAACTTTTCCCTGGAGAACATGGGGAAAGAAAACAAGCACGGCGAAGGCCACGTCCATTTGTATCTGGATGGGAAAAAGATCGCGAAAGTGTTTGAACCAAGCTATGTCTTGAAAGACATTCCGAGTGGCAAGCACGAGATCACGGTCGAACTGGCCCACAATAACCATGAATCGTATGGAGTATCCGAGCGCTTCAGCATCGAGGTCAAGCCTTGATGCTTGCCTAGTCGATTGGATTCCATAGAAAAAAGCCGACAGGAAAGCGCCATGGGCACTCGAATTGTCGGCTTTTATCATGAACAGGAACGGCTAGCGCATGTGCACGCTCACTTGTGCCTGCTGGTCCGGCAAGGCGATGACGAGCGTCGGGTACGAGATCGCCTGTGTTTTCAAGGCACCCGGAGCAGGCGGCTGCACGTGCACGCGAACGGTAAAGCCGTGCGGGCCTGTCCGTTTGACCTGGTCGGTTACGATGCGATAGCCGCCGGTCGGCTTCTGTCCCGCGCCGATGACGACATAAGCTTTGCCGTTTGCGCGCACGACCGTGTGTCCGCCGCTTTTTCGCACTTTTTTCAACGCTTCCGTCACAGCAGGCGGATACGGAGCGGCGACAGCTTCGTATGGAACAGTCTCTACAGCGGACGGTACAACCTCTTTTCCTGCGGGCGCAGATGCGGTAGGATGTGGAAGAGACATGGACGTAGCGCCAGTGACACACAGGGAAGCAGCGAGCAACAAGCCAGGGAATATATTCATCATCAATCTCCCTCCAATTGGTAAAAGTAATCGTGATGAGATCATAAAAACTGAGGTGACAGGAGTGCGTGTGAAGGATTCGCTGGAATACCTGTCCGAAGCAACGAGACAAGCGATTCTGAACGAACAACAAAAGCGGTTTTGCATCGAAACAGAAGATCAGGAGCTGTCGTCCAGGCTGGCGGATTCCCGCTTTTTGCAGCAGGTGTGGGAACAGGCCGACGAACTGGAACGAACGGTCATCAAGCTGTTCATCACCAAGGCGACGAGAGGATTTTTCAGCAAGCGTTCCTGGGAACGCGAAACGGCAAAAGAGCACAGACACTTGTCCGTCGGCCTGACGAAGCTGCGCCGACTGGGACTGATTTTGACTGTACGCAAAATGTGGAGTGAAATAGGCTATGTGATGCCGCAGGAAATTCGCGAGCAGTTGACGCTTCAACTGTTGCCGGACTCATCCGCGGCGTATGTGTCCTTGTCCAAAACGCTCCCTTATTATATACCAGCCGGCAGGGGGATACATCTGGATCTTTTTGGGCTTCTCCTGTACATCCGCGACAATCAGGTGCCGGTGACGCAAAAAGGAAGCATTCACCGCAGGGTGATGCAAAAAATGGTTCCGCTCTTGTCGATGACAGACGAGCACGTCCAGGGCGTCACTCTTGCGCCGCTGGACAAAGAGCAGAGAGAGGGGCTCGCGCTGACGGTTGTCCTCGATCTGGCTTTTCGGCTCGGGCTCGTAGTGCGCAAGGACAAGAGCATGGCGCTCGACTCCTTCCAGATCAGGCGCTGGCTGAACAAGTCGGTGCCTGAGCGGTGGGAAGAGCTGTACCAGTTGGTTGCGGAGCAGCTTTTGCCGCACGGCGATTGGTGGGATGCGTTTGCCCAGATGATGAGACAGGTTCCGCTGGATCAATGGTGTTGTGTTGACAGCCAATTGCGCATGCTAGAGACAGCGGGCTTTGCCTTGCCGCAAGAGGCAGACAGGCTGATTGTGGAGCAGTGGCTGCACGTCTTGCTCGGGCTGGGCTGGGTGCAGCTTGGGGCAGACGAGCAGGAGCGCCTGTTCTGGCGGTGGAACAGCTTGCCGCACCTGACGGCGGAAGAGGGCTGGTTCGTAGACCCGGCGGGAGCGCTGACGATTCCGCCGCTCGTTCCGCTGCGGGATGTGTGGGAGATCAGCGAGTTTTGTCAGTTGCGCTTCGATGGGCAACTGATTCGCGGAGAGTTGCAAGCGAAGCTGCTGCAAACGTACCTCGCTTCCGGCGGCAGCGAAGAGCTGGTCATGGAAAAGCTGCGGGTCGCCTGCGCCCATCCGCTGCCGGAGGGGCTCGTCGAAGTCATCGGGCATTGGGCGAAGACGGCTACGCAAATTCAACTGGAGCCGTTTTTTTGCGTCAGGACCGCACATGCCGGATTCGTGGAGGAATGGCGGCAAATCCCCGACTTTCAGCCCTTTTTGCAGCACGTCCTCTCGCCGACGGAGTTTTTTATTCCGCTCCCGCAAAAAAGGCAGTTGGTCGAGCTGCTCAGGCATTACGGCTACGAGCCGCACGTCGTCTTGCACGCGGAGTCCGCGGAAGCGAAAGAAACGCAAGAAACGCACGAGGACGCCCAATCGTCCGACAGAGGGCTGCTCGTCATCGAGCGCCCGTGGGACGGCTACGCCATCGAAAATACGTTTCCGGCCCAAAGCGAAGCCATGCCGCAACTGTCGACGCTTCCCAAAATGTGGACGCAGCACTTCCAAGCGTATCACCCGCAGTCGCTGCGCGATCTGTTGAAACGCGCGACCGAGCTGCAGTTGGAAGTGGAAGTGCAGTTGACGAACCAGGAGAAGCTGCGCGGGCTGCCCGTGGAGGTCAAGCTGGAAATGGGCTATTGGCTCGTCACGATCAGCGGGCCGCACGGAAAGCGTCCGTACAGGCTTGACGAGATCGGCCGAGTGCGCATTGTGGTGCCTGACTATCTGTACTAAGAATGTGGATCGTGGTACAATCAGAAGGGACTAAAAGCTTTACGCCTTTAGTGTGAAAGGGGGTCTCGCTCAATGGAAGCAGTAGAGACTGTGGATATGGCACAGCTTATTATGGAGTCGCACGAGCTGTCCACCATGATTAACCAATCGCGCGAGGTCTTGGAATACTTGGAGGCCAAGCGCCGGATGGAGGCAGACGAGGAAGTGCAGCGCCTCCTGTTGCTGTTCGAAAAGAAAAAGGAACAGTACGAGGATGTCCAACGGTTCGGGAAGTACCATCCCGATTACAACCATATATCAAAAGAAGTCCGCGAGCTGAAGCGGACGATCGAGCTGCGCGATTCCGTGCAAGCCTTCAAGCGGGCAGAGGACGCGCTGGATGAACTGCTCTACCAGGTGAGCAGAACGATCGCCCACTCTGTCTCCGACACGATCAAGGTGCCGAGCAACAATCCGTTTCTCGAAGCGCAAGGAAGCGGTTGCGGCACGGGCGGAAGCTGCGGTTGCAGCGTGAAAAAGTCTTCCTGATTCGCAAGCGAGGCTTAGCTTTGCGGCGGAGATTTTTCCCGCAGCAGAAAACAGTCTTCGCACAGGTTGCCGCAGCAAAACTGCTTTTCACTGGGGACCAGAAAGCGAAAGCGGTACACGTGCTGGTCGTCGCCTGAGCGCACGTAAATGCATTCGGGCTTTAGCTTGGTACCGGTGGTCAGTCGCTCGCCCGTTTCCATCAGCCGTTCGGTCAGGCTGGAAGCGGGGAGCGCGCTGCTTACATAGAAGAAGCGTTGGCCGGCATGGGTGCGCCAGCCGCTTTTTGTGACGATGCCTTCCTGGTGCAGTGCTTCCTCGAAGCGTCGATAAAACGTAGCCAGCATAAAAGACCACAGTTCCTTTCTGTAACAGGCGTTTACAGGTGATTATACCATGATGGGGAAGGAGACCAACGGCTTACATGAGAGAACGACGTCTGGGTGTTGCGGTGTGGGTAAAAAACACGCGTGCGGCCAAAAATTTACGCAAATTTGGCACCATTCATTACATCTCCAAACGGTTAAATTACGTTTCGATGTACGTTGATGCGAATATGTTGGATGAAACGATCCGCATCATGGAGAAGCTGCATTTCGTGACCAAAATCGAGCGCTCCCATCGTCACGAGATTCCGGTCGAGTACAACAACGCAAGACCGGACAAGGCGAAGGAATACGACTACAAGCAGGAAAAAAATCAAGTGATGGCGCTGGCAGAGACACTGATGGCAGAAGAGAGCAGCCCAGCGACCGTAGGTTCGACATAAGATGTTCACCAAGCTGCCAGTTTTCGGCAGCTTTTTTCCTTTTGCTCGGCCACCGTACATGGTATGCTAGAGGAATAGGAAAACACCAGAAGTAGTGCCAATGAATGCGCTTTCAACACGCGTACATAGATCATGAGAGGAAAGGTGGGGGCGTACATACATGATTCATCTTGACATTAACTGCGACATGGCCGAGGGCTTCAGCAGGGGACGACAATCAGAGGATTTGGGAATTATGAAATGGATCACCTCCGTCAATGTTGCTTGCGGCATGCACGCAGGTGATCCGCATCTCATATGCAGAACGATTGAGGCAGCGCTCAAGCACGACGTAAAAATCGGAGCGCACCCGGGATACCCGGATGTGCAAGGCTTTGGACGGCGCTCGATGAATTTGTCCGTCAACGAAGTGTATGAGCTGGTGCTGTATCAGGTGGCAGCCCTCTCCGGCATGACGCGGGCGCTCGGTGGCGAGCTGCATCACGTCAAGCTGCACGGGGCGCTGTACAACGAAGCGGCGGAGCGGCCGGAGCTTGCCGAGGCGGTGGTTCAGGCGGTAGCCGACATCGACGAGGAGCTGATCCTGTACGCCCTGTCCGGCAGCAAGCTGGTCGAGGCCGGACTGGAGCACGGGCTTCAGGTGGCCGAGGAAGTGTTTGCCGAGCGGGCGTACTTGCCGAATGGCCGTCTCGCTCCCCGCGAGCTGGAGGGCAGCGTGCTCATCAGCAAGGAAGAGCGGATGGAGCAGACGCGCCAGCTCGTCCTGAAGCAGCGAGTGAAGACCGTGAACGGCCAGCACATTGATCTGGCGGCAGATACGCTTTGCGTTCATCACGAGAGCCACGATATTTTGCAGTTTTTGGGTGAACTGCACAAATGGGCGAAGCAAAACGATGTGAAGATCGAGCCGATCAGCGCTCGCTAGGCTCGCCAGAGTGCCAGGCAATCCGCATAAAAAGCCATACGGCAACGCCAAATCCGGTCAGGAAGAGGACGTTGCCGTTGGCTTTTTTCATCAAAGCGGCTGCGACCGCATGCGGTCAGCGTGTTTGTCCCCCGACAAGAGAGGAAAACGGTCTTGGCCGTTTTGCTTCGTTTGCTCGACGATTTTTCCGTTTTCCAAAAGCAGGATCGTGTCTCCCAGCTTTTCCGCTTCTTCCCGGTCGTGGGTGACGAGCAGAAACGGGATGTGCCACATGGCATGGAGCCGGAGCAGCTCATCCTGGCATTGCCTGCGCGTGTCCGCGTCCAGCGCGGAGAGCGGTTCGTCCAGAAGCAAAATATCCGGCTCGGTGGCCAGCGCCCGGACGAGCGCGACCCGCTGCTTTTGCCCGCCGGAGAGCTGATGCGGGTACTTTTCCAGCAGATGATCGATCCCGACCGTAGACAAGAGCGGCTCCAGATGCAGCTCATGGCCCGTCTTCAAGCCGTAGCGGATGTTTTGGGCGACCGTCATGTGCGGGAACAGCGCGTAGTCCTGAAATAAATAGCCGACCTTGCGCTTTTGCACGGGGAGCGGTTTTTGCCCTTGCCTGTAAAAAGTCCGACCATTCAGCGCGATTTCGCCCTCATCAGGATGCACGAGTCCGGCAATACTGTTCAAGATCGTGGTTTTCCCTGAGCCGGATGGACCGAAGAGGACGACGATCTCCTGTTCCGTGGAAAAGGAGACGTCGAGCAAAAAATCAGGCAAACGCTTTTGAATCGTTACCGAAAGCATGTAGGTTCCCCTGCCTTACTTTTGATTGGCGTACCTTCGCACATTGCGGCGGCTCCACCAGTTGAGCCAAAGCGTGGTGCCCATGCCGAGCGATACGATGATGACGACCCAAAACAGCGCTTTTTCCATTTGCCCGGCCTCTACAGCAAAGTAGATGGCGACCGGGATGGTATCCGTTTTTCCTGGTATGTAGCCGGCAAGCATCAGCGTGGCGCCAAACTCGCCCAGGCCGCGGGCAAACGACAGGACAAGTCCTGCCAACAACCCCGGCCAGGCGAGCGGGAAAGCGACCGTCCAGAACACCCGCCATTCGGAAGCCCCCATCGTCCGCGCGGCATTTTCCAGGCGGCGATCCACTCCGGTAAACGCCGCGACCGCACTCTGGTACATCAGCGGAAACGAAACGACGACAGAAGCGATCACTGCGCCTGTCAGCGTGAAGACGACCTGGATGCCGAACCATTGGAACAGCAGTTGGCCCAAAACTCCATTTTTTCCGAACAGCAATAGCAGGCCGAAGCCGACGACCGTCGGCGGCAGGACGAGCGGGAGCAAAAAAAACGACTCCAGCACGTTTTTGCCCCAAAACTCCTTCTGCGTCATCCAGCGCGCGCCGAGCATGCCGAGCACAAAAACAAAGGAGGTGGATAGCGCAGCCACCTTTAATGAGAGCATCAACGGTGTCAAATTGGTTTCCATAACGCTCGCCACCTCCGTTTTCTTATTGGAATCCGTACTTCTGTAAGATCGCCTTTCCTTTGTCGCTTGTCAAGTAGGCAAGGAAAGCTTTTGCTGCATCTTGATGCTGGGAAGCGCTGACGACCGCTCCTGGGTACACAATCGGCTTGTGCCATTCCGGTTTGGCTGTCGCGAGCACCTTCACATCTTTGGAGATCGCCGCGTCGCTGGAATAGACGATTCCGACTTCGGCGTTGCCTGACTCTACGAAGGTCAGCACTTGGCGAACGTCACTGCCGAATACCATGCGGCCAGACAAGGACTCCCACAGTTTCAGCGTTTCCAGCGACTCTTTTGCATAGCGGCCTGCTGGAACGGTTTCCGGCTCGCCGACTGCGATGTGCTTGATTTCCGGCTTGTTCAGTTCTTCAAAAGAACTGATGGCAAGCGTGCTGTCTTTGCCTGCCACGAGCACGAGCGCGTTGCCGGTAAAGTCCTGACGCGTATCTTTTACGATCAGTTGTTTTTCATCCAGCCCGTCCATGTCTTTTTGGCTGGCAGACAGGAAGACGTCAGAAGGAGCGCCCTGGGCAATCTGGGTAGCCAGTTTTCCCGAGCTGCCGAAGTTGAAGGTGAGTGTCGTGCCAGGGTTTTCGGCCTCAAAAGAAGTTTTCAGTTCGTTTAAGGCATCCGTCAAGCTTGCCGCTGCGGAAACCATCAGCTCCGCTTGTGGCGCTTGTTGCTGCGCATTTTCTGTTTTGGCAGGTTCAGTCGCCTGCGGAGCGGGTTGTGAAGTCGAGCATGCGCCGAGCATCAGGGTGAATGCTGCGCATAGAGCGAGCCATTGCTTTTTCATTGGAAATTGACCTCCATTTGTTATGTCTAGTTATAACTAATTATAACTGGATATAAATGAATTATAGTAGCTTCTTGCGAATAATCAATTGCGAATTTAGGAGAATGGAAAGAAAATGAAAGGAAAGAACGGAACGGAGGCCAAATATGACTGACGAAAATTCTTATACAACGGAAGAAATCGCAAAGCTTTTGCGCATCTCGAAGTTGACCGTGTACGATCTGATTAAAAAAGGCGAGCTGCCCGCTTACCGTGTCGGCAGGCAGATGCGCGTAGACAAAAGCGACCTGGAGGCGTACAAGGCGCGGGCAAAAGGCGGCTATCGCCCGGCGCAGGCGGCATATTCCGCCCCGCTGCAGGGACAAGCCCAACAGACAATAGAGCAGGCGCAATCGACAGGGACGCGCCACGTCATTATTAGCGGGCAGGATGTCAGCCTGGACTTGCTCGCGAGCCATCTGGAAAAGCGCGAGCTGTCGCTGCGGCCGCTTCGCTCCTACGCCGGCTCGCTGAACAGCCTGGTTGCCATGTACACGGGCAAAGCCGATATCGTCAGCACCCACTTGTTCGATGGAGAGACGATGGAGTACAACGTGCCATACGTTCGCCGCATCCTGACCGGGCATCGCTTTCTCGTCGTCAACATGCTGGCGCGCTGGGCCGGCTTTTACGTGCAGGAGGGCAATCCCAAACATATTTTGTCCTGGACCGACCTGACCAAGCCGGGAGTGCGGATGGTCAATCGCGAAAAAGGCTCGGGGGCGCGGACGCTGATTGAGGAACAGTTCCGGCTGGCGAAAATCGCAGGGCGCGACGTGAACGGCTACGAGCACGAAGAGACGAGCCATCTCGCGGTGGCGGGAGTCGTCGCCCGCAAGGAAGCGGACGTAGGCGTCGGGATCGAAAAGGCAGCGCGTCTGGTCGGGGTGGAGTTCGTGCCGATGGTGAAGGAAAGGTACGATCTCGTTATGCTCAAAACAAAAGAAAACGAAGCCTTGCTTGCTGCCGTCCTCGACATTCTGCGTTCTGCCGCTTTCCAAAAGGAGATGGAGGCAGTCGGCGGCTACGATCTGAGCCAGACAGGAAAAATCATATACGAAACATGGTAGGAAATTCGCCGTTCGCCCAAGCTGCTGACAGGGAGGCGGCTTTTTCATTTGCGGCAAAACAGATCGACAAAAATGGCGATTTCTCTACAGAATCTCCTGAATTTCTACTCACTCTGTTTTTTATTTGCTACAATGGAACAAAAATGAACGCTTGCAGCCGAGCGATTTTTTGGGGGCTGTCATGAAGACTTTGCAAAAAACGAGTTTATTGGTATGTGTAACGATTCTGGTCATGTTTGGCTCTATCGGCATCATCAGCTATTGGCCAGCGATTTCCAAATGGTTGGAGACAAGCCAGGCGACAGGCGCGGAACAAACCGGAGCCGATCCGTTTTCATACGATCCGCCGCTGCCTTCCTACGTGAAGGATTTGCATCCCGTCTACAAGATTCAAGCCGAATTACATACGTCTGAGGCCAAAATTACGGGGAAAATGACGGTCGAATTTGACAATCCGCAGACGGCAGACCTGCGTCTGTACGTCTACGATTATTTGTGGAACAAAATGACGGTCAAGTCGATCCGCTACAAAGACAAGCCGCTTGCCTTTGAACGCGGCCTGTCCACGGTCAAGCTGGCAAACCCGCTGGGAGCGGAAATGCGCGGGACGCTCGCGATCGAGTTTGAAAATCCGGTGCCGCGCAGAGGGACGCGCTTTGGCGTCAAGGACGACATCTGGACGCTGACGACGTGGTATCCGATGCTGGGCGCGCAAAACCAGCAAGGAAAATGGTACGATCCGCCGCAACGGGTAGATTTTGGCGATCCGTTCGTCTACCATTACGCCGACTACGACGTCTCCTTCGTCTCCCCGAAAGGCTACAACTGGGTCAGCTCGTGGGGCCGGGGCAGTACAAAGGCAGTCGAGGGCAGCAAGCAGCTAATCCGCTACGAGGGCAAAAAGCTGCTCAATTTCGCCTTGGTCGGCAGCCCGCTGTATCATGTGGAGACGATCCAGATGGGGCCGAACCTGTCTGTCGATATTGCGTCCGTGGACAAAGGCAACATCCAGCGGATCAAGACGATTGCGGAGTCGGTGTTTCCTACGTACAACGACTGGTACGGACCGCTTCCGTATCCGCACGTCGCGATTGCCGAGACGAGCACGGGCACGACGTATGCGATGGAGTACGCCAATCTCGCCATTTTCAAGCGCGACATGTACCAGCGCAATCTGATCGACCACTGGCTGCCGCATGAAATCGCCCATTTGTGGTGGTACAACAGCGTGGCGACGCTGGAAGCGTCTCACGGCTGGCTGGACGAAGGGCTTGTGGAGCTGAGCGTGTACCATTACTTGCAAAACCGGTACGGAGCGCAGTCGGCCTCCACGCTGCTCGATGAGTACAATCGCGACGCCCGCCGCTTGCAGGAGCGCTACCCCAACGGCAGCCTGGACAAGCCGTTGCAAAAGTTCGCGACCGAAGAAGAGTTCCATTGGACGTGGTATTCGAAAGGGGCGCTGCTGTTTGACCATTTGCGCAAGCAGATTGGCGATGACGCGTACAAACGTTTTCTGCACCGCGTGCAGCAAAACTACCACGGCAGCGTGATCGGGGCCGAGCATCTCGACCAGGCGCTGGGGCAAACGCTGCAAGGCGAAGCGAAATACTTCGTGTACGCGACGAAAAAGCCGAATCGCGAAGGCCTGGGCGCTGTGCAACTGGAGCCGTACATCACGACGATCATCAACAACATGAGCTTTTATCCGTCCATTCCGGCCAGGGCGACAGGCGGCACGGTGTATTTGCCGTTGCGCGAGCTGGGGGAAAAAATGGGGCTTGCCATAAGCTGGGATCAGGAAAAGCAGATGATTCGCGTAAGAGGCAATGGCCGAGAAGTGTTCGTCAAGGAGCGGGAACGCTTCGCCATCCGCGATGGGCAAAAGCTCGACCTCGGTCATCCGCTGACGGAAATCAAGGAGCGCACGATGGTGCCGCTGTCGTTTTTCGCTGACGTATTCGAATGGGATACGGACTACAATCCAGCCGAGAAAACCGTAAAAATTCAAACGCGAAAAGCGAGTGGAAAGGTGGCGGAAACAAAATGAAAAACTTGATTCTGGTCGGCTTTATGGGAACCGGAAAGACGACGGTCGGCGTCGCGCTGGCCGATTCTTTGGGAATCGCGCACCATGACCTGGATGCCGCGATCATCGAAAAGGAAGGCTGCTCCATCCCGGAGCTGTTCGCCCGGCACGGGGAGACGTATTTTCGCGATGCGGAGTCCCGCCTGCTGTCACAGCTTCTGGACGATGGTCCGCAAGTTTTGACGACAGGCGGAGGGGCTGTCCTGCGCAAGCAAAATGTCGAGGTCATGCTGGCAAAAGGAACCGTGATCGCGCTTTATGCCAGCGAAGAAGAATTAATCAGGCGGCTGGAAAACGATACTTCGCGCCCGCTGCTTTCCGGCGGGGTGGCAGAACGTGTGAAAACATTGATGGCGGAACGCGCGGGGGCGTACGATTTTGCCCCGATCCAGGTGGATACGACCGGAAAAAGCCTGGAGGCGATCGTGGACGAAATTAAGGCGCAGGTGGTTGAAAGCGCAAAAGACGGGAAACAATAAAAAAGGACAGCGCTATTGCCGGAAAAAAGACGGCGTGTATCTGCGAGTACGAAGGAGGTCACGTGCGATGTCCTTTCAAGAGTATTTGAAGTACCTGACGAAATTGTTTGTCCAGTACATGGATACGCCAAAAGATGAACGGCGTCAGCGAAAGGCTCCGCGTGAGCCTTGGTCGGCACGCTGGTTCGGGGCGATCCCTATGTCGATCCGGCTGTTGTGGCGCAAATAATCCTACCTTGGTAAGCGGACGGAGGGTGCGGTGCGTATGGCGAGAGTAGCGGTAGAAAAGTCCCTTTCCCAGATTCGCAAAATGCTGTGCGATAACGGCTATGATGTCGTCGATTTGGGAAACTGGCAACAGGTGGTCGACGCGATCGTGATTACGGGTCAGGATATAAACGTCTTGGGCGATCAGAACAAGACGATTACAGGTGCGTCGGTAATCAATGCAGAGGGAATGACGGCCAATGAAGTTTTTCATGCCGTACACGAACGCCTTTCCCCAACCGATCATCATTGATCGAAAAAAGCCAAAGGCTGCGCCTTCGCTAGACAAGCATGCGCAGCCCAATCAAAAACAAGCTCTCCGCCAGCGACTGGCAGGGAGCTTGTTTTTTTGCCAAAAGCGACGGATCAGCTCTGCGGCTGTCCCGCTACGTAAAATTTTCCGACCTTGTCAGCGTAAGCGTAGGGGACAAAGCGCAGTCCTTCATCCCATACTCCCACGTAAGCGTTTTGATCGTTCCACAAATGAAGCGAGCCGACGACGAACGGGGCGAGCACCTGGGAGTGGTACAGCGGAACGGTCAGCGTCACGGGTGCATCGCTTTGCTGCTGCCACAACTGCGGCCATGAAATTGCGCTGTCCCCGTACAACTGGCTGACCCAGCCGATCTGGTCGAACGGATCTCTTTGCGCCCGCTGCAGGATGCGCGTCTCTGTTAGCCGCTGCCCGGTCTGTACCAGATTTTGCGCAGCCAGGCTGCGAAAGACTGGCTCGTTTGCGGCGAAGGAAGCGGGGTACGCTTCGCCTGTTTTGGCGTTCACCAGTTGCGGCGACGACTGGCGGGCGATCAGCCAGTGGGAAGCGAATCCGTCGTAGACAGGCTCTGCGGCAATTTCCCGCGGGGCAAAGGCATCGTCGAACAAAATGTATTCCCCGACCCCGTATTCCAACAGCACGAATTTTTCCTGGGCAGGCGCTTCGACGGCCTCTCCCACGACCAGGTACCCTACCTGTCTGTCTGCTTTTTTGATGCTGACCAGCCACTGATGTTGATTCGGGCCGAGCGTCTGCACTTCTGTATCGGCTTTTTGCCACTCCTTGAATTGCGGATCGCGGTTGGCGAGTTCGTTCATCCACGTCTGGATTTGGGCGTGAAACTCTTTGTCCCAGCTCTCCTCTGCGTGGACAGGCCAGGCGAGCAACGCAAAAGACAAGAGCACCCCGAGAAGGGGGAGGAATCGTCTGGTCACAAACATGCACCACCTTTTGTACAGGCTAAGCTTATTCCTATTGTAACCAGCTATGACAAAAAGATTTGTTGCAACTTGTCAGTTCCGCAGCACTTCTTCTCGCTGATCTTTTACATGATTCGCCCGGATGCGGGGAGATGGCGCACCGTTTTTGCCGGATGCGCTTTAATGACAGGCGGAGCAGAGTGCAAGTAAAACAGTCCGCCGTTAATAAAATGAACCTCGATGCGCGGCTCGTACTGCCAGCGCAGCTCGTCCATCCGCCGCTGTTTTTCTTCTTCCGGCGTGCTTTTTTTCCATTCCTCCTGGTTGATTTCCTCGCGCGGCGTCACCTGGACGCCATTGGCACGTAAAAAGTCGAGGATTCGCCCGCCGGAAGAGCGGTATTCGTCAAGCGTCTGCGCAGCTTCGACAACAGCCTCCCTGGCGGGGACGGCGTCGCGCGCAGGCAGCGGGATCGAGGCTTTTTGCTCCGGGGACTCTACCGCTTCCGCCTCGGCTGCTTCTGTCTCGCTCTGTTCGGCAGGCGGCTCTCGTCGGGCCAGCTCTTCGTAGTAGGCGGCGAGGATGTCCAGCTCCTCCGTCAGTCGCGCCCGCGCCTCTACGGCCCACTCCTGGTCTTCCTGCGCGATGACCGCATCGACCTCCTGCCGGGCCAGCTCCAGCGCGTCTTCCACAGACAGCTTCCGGTCGAGCGTGTAAAAGTAGTCCGGGATCGCGGGCGCAAGCGTCAACTGAAACAAAAACGAGGAAAAGTCGTGCACGAGGCGCGGCTGATGCAGGTTGATCCCGAGATAGAGCATGATGTCGCGCCGCTTGTCGCAGATGAGCGATACTTTCAGGTTGAGCCCGAGCCAGGGAACGAGCGGCGTGGAGCGACGCTTGCCGGTGCTTGGCAAGGAAGCGGTATTTTGCTCGTACATGCATAAAAAGCGCCCGTGCTTTTTCGCCGAGGCAAAAATTTGCTGCATGCGCGCAGCGCCCAGATGCAGATGCTCGGCCCGCAGCCCGTCCGGCATCCGGTCCGGGTGAAACGCAAAGGTGAGCACGAGCGGCTGGTAGGCCAGGTTCATTTTGTCGACCCAGCTCCAGTAAAACGGGCGGTTGCCGATATCCTTGTCGACCTCGACCGGAAGCTTGACCGTCAAGTAATCCGGGTGGGCTTCGACGATGTGCGCGGAAAAAGTCGCGAGGTAGCGCTCTACAAATTGCCTGACCTGGTTGGCTTGCATCAGGAGAAACCTCTTTTCTTGTGTGCGTTTTTTCTGCTACTGCTCTGCCGCTTCCGACAGGGCAGGGGATGCGTGCTGTTGTCTGCTGGCGCGGATGGCGTGGCCCATGTTGTCGAGCTTCAACGCCATTTCGCGGGCCGATTTGGAATCCATGATGATCTGCGTCAAATTTTCTTCCAGCGACGAGTTGAGATTCAGCCGCTCCACGATGTCGTCCAGCTCGCCGATGACCATCTCGAACAGGTCGATTTTTTCGTACAGCAGCTTCAAAATGTGCTCCTCAATCGTGCCGACGGTGGACAAATTGTAAATGTGCACGTCCCGCTTCTGGCCGAGACGGTGGACACGGCCGATCCGCTGCTCGACGCGCATCGGGTTCCACGGCATGTCGTAGTTGATGACCTGGTTGCAAAACTGCAGGTTGATCCCTTCCCCGCCAGCCTCTGTGGCGATCAGTACTTGCGCGCGGTTTTGAAACAAATCGGTCATCCAGTCTTTTTTGCTGCGCTTGAAGCCGCCGCGAAACGGCACAGAAGTAATGCCGTGGTCATGCAAATATTTTTGCAGGTAGTTTTGCGTCGCCCGGTACTCGGTGAAAATGATGACTTTGTCGTTGATCTCCTGGATCAGCTCGACCGTTTTGGCCGCCTTGGAATGCGTCTCGATCCGCTTAATCATCTCCACCAGCTCCAAAATTCGGCCGCGCAGGGGGGAGTCTTCGCTGGTGCGCTGGTGCATGTTGTACAGTGTCATGAACGAGGCTTCCTTGCTGGAGCAAACCTCGCGCTGCAACGTAATCAAGGCGAGCGAGTTGAACAGGCCAGCTCCTGTCTGGTACTGGTCGCGCACAAAGCGGGTGACGCCCTCGTACAGCTCCATCTCTTCCTGCGACAGCTCAATCGGAATCGACTGGACGCGGCGACTGGTGAACTGGATGCCGCCGTCGCTTCGCTTGTTGCGAATCATCACCTTTTCAATTTCTTCGCGCAATTTGTCGCTGTTTTTCGACTGTCGCTTTCCTTCGACGTAATTGGAGGAAAACGACGTGGAGTGGCCGAGGTGCCCCGGCTTCAACAAATTAATCAGGTTGTACAGCTCGTCCATTTCGTTCTGGATCGGCGTAGCCGTGAGCAGCAGGCAATATTTTTTGCGAATTTCCTTCACGAACTGATAGTTTCGCGTCCGCTTGTTTTTCAGCTTGTGCGCCTCGTCGATAATCAGCATGTCGTAGTCGATGTCGAGGACGTGGCGGCGGTGCGGATCTCGTTTCGCCGTGTCGATGGAGGCGACGACGACTTCATGCTGCCGCCACATGTACTCCTTTTTTTGCGCCACGGCGGGAATCCCGAATTTTTGCTGCAACTCCTTCGTCCATTGGATGACGAGGGAGGCGGGGACGAGCACGAGAATTTTTTTCGCCAGGCCCCTGACCATGTACTCCTTCATAATCAGCCCGGCTTCGATCGTCTTGCCCAGTCCGACCTCGTCGGCGAGGATCGCGCGTCCGCGCATGTCGTTGAGCACTCGCTCCGCCGTTTGCAACTGGTGGGGAAACGGGGAGAGCAGCGGCAAGTATTTCAGGCATTGCAACTGATCGAACTCGCGAACAGCCATGGCCTCTTCCGCTTCCAGCGCCAGCTTGAACAGCTCCCACTTGTCCCAGGGGCCGTCTTCGTGCATTCGCTCCGTCAGCGGGGATATCCAGCTCGTGTCAAATGAAACAGGAATATTCGGCATATACGTTACTCCTTTACACAGCTCTGCCATAACTTTCATGCGCTTTATCAAAAAACTTAACATTTATGATCGTGTTCATCATTTTGTTAAGTATTTCTTGATCTGACTGTTAATTTGCATATTTTCAACGGCGGACTCTCATGGTAGGATATAGAGGAAGTTCATTCATTAGTATGGAAATCATAGCAAAAACTTATGTATGACCATCTAACCAACGCGAATGATAGTAGCAGGGAGAGACTGCGCGAACCACTGCAGCGCCGAAGGAGCAAGCCGGGAACGGTGAATCTCTCAGGCAAAAGAACCTCTACTGGACGCAACTCTGGAGAGAGCTCGAAATCGGAGCCACCAAAGGGGAAACTTGCAAGCGCGGTGATCCCCGCCGCGCTTGATTGGCAAGGTAACTCTCAGGTACCAAGGACAGAGGAGGAGAAATGGGCACCGTTCTTTTGGTGTACCCGTTTTTTCGCCTCTGTTTTTTCATGGGGAGAAATGCCGACTAACAGTTTTTGGGAGGTGCCACACATGTCCAATCTGAAAAGAACGCCACTGTTTGATTCCTACGCAAAATACGGCGCCAAGACAATCGACTTCGGCGGCTGGGAGCTGCCTGTACAGTTTTCCAGCATTGGCCAGGAGCACGAGGCCGTTCGGACGAAAGCAGGTCTGTTTGATGTATCCCACATGGGAGAAGTAGACGTAAAAGGCGAGAGTGCGCTCGAATACTTGCAGCGCGTCACCACCAACGACGTGTCCAAGCTGGCTGTCGGGCAAGCGCAGTACAGCGTGCTCTGCTACCCGGACGGCGGTACGGTCGACGATCTGCTCGTTTACAAATACGCGGACGACCATTACCTGCTTGTCATCAACGCAGGAAACATTGACAAAGACTATGCATGGCTGGAAGAGCACCTGATTCCGGGTGTCACGATTGAAAACATTTCGCCGCAAACGGCGCAAATCGCCATTCAAGGGCCTTTGGCCGAGTCGATTTTGCAAAAGCTGACCGCCACAGACCTGTCGAAAATCGGCTTCTTCCGTTTCGAGCGCGACGTAGAGGTCGCTGGCATTTCCGCTCTGGTATCCCGCACAGGCTATACAGGCGAGGACGGCTTTGAAATTTACCTGCCTGCAGAGCGTGCCGCTGAACTGTGGGACGCGTTGCTTGAAGCGGGCAAGGAAGACGGGCTTCTGCCTTGCGGACTTGGCGCGCGCGACACGCTGCGCTTCGAAGCGAAGCTGCCGCTGTACGGCCAGGAGCTGAGCAAGGACATCACGCCGATTGAAGCAGGCATCGGCTTCGCGGTGAAGGTGGACAAAGAAGTGCCGTTCATCGGCCAAGAGGTGCTCAAGGCGCAAAAAGAAAACGGCGCGCCGCTCAAGCTCGTCGGCATCGAGATGATCGACCGCGGCATTCCGCGCACGCACTATCCGGTCTACGTCGGCGAAGAGCTGGTGGGCGAAGTGACGACAGGCACGCAGTCCCCTACCTTGAAGAAAAACGTCGGATTGGCGCTCGTGAAAAGCGAACATGCGGCGCTTGGCACCCAACTGGAAGTGGAAATTCGCGGAAAACGCCTCAAAGCAGAGGTTGTCGCCGCTCCGTTTTATAAACGTCCGAAAAACTAAGCAATCGCCCACTATACATCCTATTTTGAGGAGGACAACGTTCGTGAAATACCGCTACCTGCCCCAAACCGATCAGGACAAGCGCGAAATGCTTGAAACTCTCGGCATTTCCAGTGTAGAAGAACTGTTTGCAGACATCCCGGAAGAAGTGCGCTTCAAAGGGGCGCTGAACATTCCGGAAGCTCTGTCCGAGCCTGATCTGGTGAAATACTTCACGCGTCTGGCTAATCAAAACGTGAACTTCAGCACGCACGTCAACTTTTTGGGTGCTGGCGTTTACCAGCACTATGCGCCAAGCACAGTCAACCACATGTTGCTGCGCGGAGAATTTTTTACCGCCTATACGCCTTACCAGCCTGAAATCAGCCAGGGCGAGCTGCAAGCCATTTTTGAATTCCAGACTATGGTGTGTGAACTGACCGGAATGGAAGTAGCGAACTCCTCCATGTACGACGGAGCGACTTCCTTGGCAGAAGCGGCGATGATGGCGGCTGGTCACACTGGCAAAAAGCGCGTCATCGTTTCCCGTGCTGTGCACCCGGAAGCGCGCGGCGTTCTGAAAACATACGCGTACGGTCAAGGCGTAGAGCTGGTTGAAGTCGGCATCAACAACGACGGCGTAACCGACACACAAGCTCTGGAAGCGCTGATTGACGAAAACACAGCGGCCGTTATCGTGCAATATCCTAACTTCTTCGGAAACGTGGAAGACTTGGCAGCGGTCGAGCCGATTGCTCATGGCAAAGGCGCTCTGTTCATCGTTTCTTCCAACCCGCTTGCGCTGGGCGTATTGGAAGCGCCAGGCAAACTGGGCGCTGACATCGTGGTGGGCGATATGCAACCGTTCGGCATTCCGGCATCGTTTGGCGGACCACACTGCGGATATTTCGCAACGACTACCAAGCTGATGCGCAAAATGCCAGGCCGGATCGTCGGGCAAACCAAAGACGAGAACGGCAAGCGCGGTTTCGTACTGACGCTGCAAGCTCGTGAACAGCATATCCGTCGTGAAAAAGCGACTTCGAACATTTGCTCCAACCAGGCTCTGTTGGCACTGGCGGCTGCGATCACCCTGACTGCGCTCGGAAAACAGGGCGTACAGGAAATGGCGATGATGAACTTGCAAAAAGCGCATTACGCCAAGCAAGCGCTGCAGGCAAAAGGTCTGGAAGTGGTCTTTGCCGCTCCATTCTTCAACGAATTCGTAGTCAAACTGTCCAAGCCGGTGGCAGAAGTAAACAAAAAGCTGCTTGACGCTGGCATCATCGGCGGCTACGATCTGGGACTGGATTACCCGGAATACGCGGGCCATACGCTGCTTGCGGTAACCGAGCTGCGGACCAAGGAAGAAATCGACACATTGGCGGCTGAATTGGAGGCGATCACACGTGCGTAACGACCAGGAAAAAGCACTGATTTTTGAAATGAGCAAACCGGGCCGTGTGGGCTACAATCTGCCGGCATTGGATGTACCAGAGGTAGAGGTGGCAAGCCTGCTGCCGAAGCACCTCATCCGCGAGACTCCTGCTGAACTGCCGGAAGTATCCGAGCTGCAGTTGGTTCGTCACTACACCGAATTGTCCCGTCGCAACCACGGGGTAGACAACGGCTTCTACCCGCTCGGTTCTTGCACGATGAAATACAACCCGAAAATCAACGAAGACGTTGCCCGCTACCCAGGCTTCGCGCAGACGCACCCGTACCAGCCGGAAGAAACCGTACAAGGCGCACTGGAGCTTTTGTACAACCTGCAAGAAGAGCTGGCTGAAATCACCGGGATGGACGCAGTTACGCTGCAACCGGCTGCGGGGGCAGCAGGCGAGTGGACAGGTCTGATGATGATCCGCGCGTACCACGAGAGCCGCGGCGAAGGCCACCGCACAAAAGTCATCGTGCCAAACTCCGCGCACGGTACGAACCCGGCTTCTGCAGCGGTAGCAGGACTGGACACCGTCACGATTGCCTCTGACGAGCGCGGCCTGGTCGATATTCAGGCGCTGCGCGATGCCGTAGGCCCTGATACAGCGGCACTCATGCTGACCAACCCGAACACGCTCGGTCTGTTCGAGGAAGACATCGTGGAAATGGCGAAAATCGTCCACGAAGCAGGCGGCCTCTTGTATTACGATGGAGCGAACGCGAATGCGATCCTCGGCATTGCCCGTCCAGGCGACATGGGCTTCGACGTGGTGCATCTCAACTTGCACAAAACGTTTACAGGCCCTCACGGCGGCGGCGGACCAGGTGCTGGCCCTGTCGGCGTGAAAAAGATTCTCGAACCGTTTTTGCCAACGCCGATCGTGGCGAAAAAAGAAGACGGCAGCTTCTACTGGGACAGCAACCGTCCGGCTTCCATCGGCCGCGTAAAAGGCTACAACGGAAACTTCGGCATCCTCGTGCGCGCTCACAGCTACATCCGCACCATGGGTCCGGAAGGCTTGCTGCAAGTGTCGCAAAATGCGGTGCTCAGCGCGAACTACATGATGCGCCGTCTGGCTACGGCTTACCATCTGCCGTATGACCGCGTCTGCAAGCATGAGTTTGTTTTGTCTGGCGTGATCCAGAAAAAGCTGGGCGTACGCACGCTCGACATCGCCAAACGCTTGCTCGACTTCGGTTATCACCCGCCAACTATCTACTTCCCGCTGATTGTCGACGAGTGCCTGATGATTGAGCCAACCGAAACCGAAACGAAAGAAACGCTCGACGAGTTCATCGACGTTATGCTGCAAATTGCCCGCGAGTGCGAGGAAACGCCTGAGCTTGTACAGGAAGCGCCGCATACAACCGTGGTCAAACGTCTGGACGAAGCGACAGCGGCGCGCAAGCCGATTCTGCGCTACCAGCCGCAAGCACAATAGCTCTCTTTTGGAAAAGCCGCCTTTTTACAGGGCGGTTTTTCTTTCCGAATGATGCTATCATGAACAGATGGGATTGATCCGACATTTCGGGGAGAGAGAACCAATGATGAACAAAAGGATCGTATTTACAGGCGGCGGCTCCGCGGGGCACGTCACCGTCAACCTCGCGCTCATCCCGCGTTTTTTGCAGCAAGGCTGGGAGGTCGCCTACATCGGCTCGACGACAGGGATCGAGCGGGAGCTGGTCAGCAGGCTCGACGGCGTGCGCTACATCGGCATTGCGACAGGCAAGCTGCGCCGTTATTTCGACTGGAAAAACTTCACCGACCCGCTGCGCGTAGGCAAAGGCGCCTGGCAAGCTTACCGCTTTCTCGCAGCCTGGAAGCCGGCTGTCGTCTTTTCCAAAGGAGGATTCGTCTCCGTGCCCGTCGTCTTTGGCGCCTGGCTGAATCGGCTGCCTGTCGTCCTGCACGAGTCCGATCTGACGCCGGGACTCGCCAACAGGCTGTCGCTGCCTTTTGCCGCTAAAGTGTGCGCGACGTTTCCCGATACGCTCCAGCATTTGCCCAAGGGCAAAGGGACACATGTAGGGGCGATCGTTCGCGACGAGCTGAAAACAGGCCGGAAGGAAGCGGGGCTTGCGCTGTGCGGCTTTTCCCCGGACAAACCGGTGCTGCTCGTCATGGGCGGCAGCCTGGGGGCGAGGCGGTTGAACGAAGCCGTTCGCGGCACGCTCGACGCGTTGACCAAGCGTTTTTCTGTCGTGCACATTTGCGGCAAAAATCAGTTGGACAACAGCCTGAAGCGGGACGGCTATCGGCAATTCGAGTACGTCCAGGACGAGCTGCCTGACCTGTTGGCGATGACCGACCTCGTCGTCTCGCGCGCAGGCTCCAATGCGATTTACGAGTTTTTGCAACTGCAAAAGCCGATGCTTCTCGTGCCGTTGTCGCGGGCGGCGAGCAGGGGAGACCAGATATTGAACGCCCGCTCTTTTGAGCAGCAAGGCTTTTGCGAGGTGCTCGAAGAGGAAGCGTTGAGCGCAGACAGCCTGATCCGGGCGCTGGACCGTTTGCAGCAAAAGCGTCCGGCGATTACGGAGAAGCTGCGCGCCGCAAGCGAAAAGCAGCAGGACGCGCTGGCGCAGGTCATGGCGATCATCGAGGAGACGGCTCGTTGATGCAGCCGATCCAAGCCTTGCCGCCCTATGGGGAGAAGCGTAAAATGAAGGTGTTGTGATTAGGGAGGTACATACGATGGAACAGTGGCGCTATATCGTGACGGAAGCGATGTCTCCGGCGATGAACATGGCTGTGGACGAGGCGATTTTGCAGTTGCACAGCGAGGGCAAGGTGCCCCCGACCGTTCGCTTTTACACGTGGGACCCGGCTACTTTGTCGATTGGCTATTTTCAAAAGGCGATCAAGGAAATCAATCTGGAGGAAGTGCAAAAGCGCGGGCTGGGCTTTGTCCGCCGCGCGACAGGAGGACGTGCCGTTTTGCACGATCAGGAGCTGACCTACAGCGTGATCGTGTCGGAGGAGCATCCGCGGATGCCGTCCGGCGTCACCGAGGCGTACAAAATCATCAGTCTCGGCCTTTTGCACGGCTTTCAAAACCTCGGCCTGGCAGCAGAGATGGTGTCGCTTGCGAGCGAGGAGGAAAAAGAAAAGTACACCTCTCCAGGCTCGTCCGCTTGCTTCGATTCGCCATCGTGGTATGAGCTGGTCGTGGAAGGGAAAAAGGTCGCAGGCAGCGCGCAGACGCGCCAAAAGGGCGTCATCCTCCAGCACGGCTCCATTTTGCTCGACATGGACGTCGAATTGCTGTTCTCGCTGCTGCACTTCCCGTCGGACCGCGTCAAGCAGCGGATGATGGACAGCTTCCGCCAAAAAGCGGTGACGATCAACGAGGTAAGCCCGCGGCCTGTGAGCTTGCAGGAAGCGATTGAAGCGTTTTCCAAAGGCTTCGCCACCGGACTGGAAGTGGAGCTGGTGCCGTCCGCGTTGACAGACGAGGAAC
This sequence comes from Brevibacillus sp. YAE8, assembly GCF_057543335.1. Taxonomy (NCBI): domain Bacteria; kingdom Bacillati; phylum Bacillota; class Bacilli; order Caryophanales; family Paenibacillaceae; genus Brevibacillus; species Brevibacillus sp. YAE8. The sequence goes on along the minus strand of NZ_BAAIYG010000003.1, from coordinate 271,250 downwards.
TGGCATTGGCGGAGGAGCTCGCCCGGACGCGCTATGCGACGGATGAGTGGAATTTGCGCCGCTAGGCTGTTTGTTGGCGAACATACGCGAAAAGCTCTCCTGGGCGTACTGCCAGTCAGGAGAGCTTTCTTTATGGAATCAATCGAATTAGACGAGCACGCTGTCGTGAATGTGCTGTTCAAACAAAGCTTGCAGCCTCGCTGTGACAGGACCGGGCTGTCCGTTGCCAACGTCCTCACCATCGACGGATACAAGCGGCATGATTTCCGCTGTCGTGCTGGTGAGGAACAGCTCGTCGGCTTGCTTCAGGAAGGCGATGTCAAAAACCGTCTCGTGGGCGACGATGCCGTTTGCCTTCGCCAGATCAAGGACGACCTGGCGGGTAATGCCGTGCAGGATCAAGTGGTCAGCCGGATGCGTGTACAGCTCGCCGTTTTTTACCGCAAACAGATTGGCCGAGCTGCACTCTGTAATGATGCCGTTGCGGTGCAAAATCGAATCTTGCGCTCCGGCGTCCTTCGCGTACTGCTTGACCAGTACGGCTCCCAGCAGGTTCAGCGTCTTGATGTCACAGCGCAGCCAGCGGATGTCTTCGACGAGTTGGGCTGTCCAGCCTTTTTTCAAGTCCTCTACAGGTCGGGCTTTGGGGCGGACAAAAGCCATGATGACAGGCTTGATGCCGCTCGGGATATCGTGAATGCGCGGAGCTGCGCCGCGAGAGATTTGCAAGTAGAGAGTCGCATCGTCCTGCTCGGTGATGTTGTTTTTCAAAAGCAGTTCTTTGGCCAACTGGGTCAGCTCTTCAGCGCTCCACGGCAGCGCAAGCTTGATCTCACGGGCGCTGCGGAACAGCCGCGTCAGATGCGCGTCCCACTGATACAGGCGCCCTTTGTAGATTCGTACGACTTCGTAAATGCCGTCCCCAAAGTTGTAACCGCGATCTTCCGGTTGAACGGCCGCTTGCCCCTCTTCAACCCATTTGCCATCGACATATAGCATGGTGAGTCCTCCTCTAGTGGTTCCATCCGCTTTTTTCCAACGGTTTTATGATTTTGATACAACAGTAGCAAATCGCACCGCGCAGGGTCAATTTGAAAACGGAAAATCCGCTATCAATTATTTAGCGGGGAGAAGCGCTACTCTATTAAGTTTTCATATAGGCGCCGCCGTCTCGACAAATCGACGCGTTCGGCGAAGACCAGATGTGCCTGCGAGCCGATTTGGGCAGAAGGAAAACGAAAGCTGTCCGCCGCTGACGGCGCGTGCTGGTATTTGACTAACTATTCTGACTAGACGCTGTTTGGCAGGGCGGCCCATAATAAAGGCAAACCGCATCAGGAAGAAGGGAGAATGCCATGCGATCCGCCGGTCATTACGCACTAGGAGCACTGCTTGTTTGGGGAAGCCTGTTGCCGCTGTCTTTCGCGCTGCCGCAGGCATATGCGAATCAGGCGCGCACAGGGATGGATGCCGAGCTGTTGTACAGCCATGTGGAGCGCCTGGCGAAAACAGCGAGACCAGCCGCGACCGAGACGGAATTTGCCGCAGGGGTATATGTGGAGAATGCCTTGCGCTCATACGGTTATGAGACTGCCTTGCAGCCTTTTTATTATCATACGTACCAAAAGCCCGCGAGCCTGTCTCTGGCGATCGAAGGCTGGGAGCGGAGTTGGGCGGCGCTGCCATTGACGTTTGGACAAAACGGCGCGCAGACGGCAGAGTTGGTCGATGCGGGCTATGGCCGGGCCGCTGATTTTGCCAGCGGCGCGGCGAGGGGGAAAATTGCAATGGTCAAGTGCGGGGAAATTCCGTTTGGAGAAAAGGTCAGACAGGCCGCTGCCGCCGGAGCCGTAGCGGTTATCGTCTGGAACGATCGCGAGGGGGAATGGCGGGCGTCGCTGGGCGAGCCGCTGGACATGTCAGTTCCGGTCATCGGCCTGTCGCGGGAGGAAGGGCAACTGCTCCGGCAGCGGGCGCTGAAACAGCCGCTGAGAGCCACTGTGAAGGTCGAGGGCGGCGTGACAAGGCGGCATACTGCCTACAACATCATCGCGACGAAAAAGCCGACAGAGGCGGCAACAGGCCAGCGCGTGCTCATCCTCGCCCACCACGATTCAGCCGCTTCGTCGCCAGGGGCTAATGACAATGCCTCCGGCGTGGCAGTCATGCTTGAGGTCGCCCGCAAGCTGTCCGAGAGCCAGCTCGATACCGAGGTGCAACTGGTCAGCTTTGGCGCCGTGACAGCGGGCCAGCGCGGGCAGCGGGCCTTCAGCGAATCGCTGACCGAGCAGGACAGGCAAAAAATCGTCGCCGCCTACTACGTCGATGCGGTGGGGCGGAGCGGAGACGTAACGGCCTTCGCCGGGCGCCGGGAAGCCGTTCTGGCGACTGGCTTGCTGGCGGAAGCGGGAGCACAGCAGTCTGCGCTGGAAGTCGCGCGTGCAGAGCAGCAAAGGGAGCTTGCGCCGTTGACCGTGGCAGGCATTCCCGCTGTGCTCGTCACGCGGCAAAAAGCGGCGGGTGAGGCAGACAGAGCGGGAGATGTGCCCGCCACTATAGAAAAAGAGCAGCTCGCCGAAGCGGCGCAAATGATTTTTTCCGCGGTCGGAAACATAACGGACACGGCGACTCCGGCCTATCCGATCCGGTCAGGACAGACGACCGGACAGGGCGAGCCGGAGGAAGATTTTCAGTAGTGCGCTGCTGCGTGTTGAGCGATGGAACAAGTGCGGGAAATGAAGAGGTGGAGCGTCCTCGGGAGGGCGCTTTTTTTGCTGAAGAGCAAGCGAACACAAGGGGATGTGCCCTGATTTCTGGCCGCACCGCGAACTTTAGCCATGAAGGAGTGTTTTGTTGGGGTTTTGCCTGCGTTTTGTCGTAATATGTCGAATGACAAGGAATAGCCACACATTGGAAAAAAGTTTATAATTTTTAAGAATCCTAAAAAAGTTCGTCCAGTCTATATTGTTGTTTTTACATATTTCTGAAAATTATATTCAATCCAATCCATGCTAGTTACGACAGTCCATACTACTCAGCAAAGAACAGCGGAGGTTGTGATGATACCAATAGGCTCAAGTAGTTTTATGCTTTCGTTAACACTCATCATCGGCTGGATTCCAGTCAGCGTACTGTTGCTGCGCCACTATCCCGAGAGAATTGATTTGTGGTCTTTCTTTTCGCTGAACTTACTGTACGCGCTGCTGCTGACGATTCCGTGCTACCGCATGTACAAACAGGCGAGGGAAGGAGGGCAGCACACGCGGGAACAGGAAGAGCTGGCGCGGCTGAGAAGAGAGCTGGATAAAGCCAAGGAGCTACTTGATGCATTTTTGCAGCAGACTCCGGATGCAGTCTCGATTCTGGATCTGGACGGAAAATTCATTCACGTGAACCAGGCGTCCGTGGAACAGTTCGGCTACAGTACGTCTGACCTGCTCGGCAAAACGATTCCGTGTGTGCCCGAAGAATATCGCGCGGAGATGGAGCAGTACCATGCGGAAGTTTTGCGGGGAAAGGCGATTGTCGGCTATGAAACAGTCCGTCGGCACCAGAACGGCTCGCTCATGCATGTCTCGCTGTCGTACGGCCCTGTTTTGGACAAGCAGGGACGAGTAACAGGGATCATTTGCTGCTCCCGGGACATTACCCAGCGAAAACAGATCGAACAGGAGTTGCAGGAGAGCCAGGCCCATTTTCGCCTGATTACGGAAAACATGAGCGAAATGATCTATTTGGTAAAGCGGGACGGAAGCGTCGCGTATGTGTCCAATGCGCACGCGACGTTTTTGGGGTATTCGTGCGAGGAAATGACCAGAATGGGTCCTGCCGTCATACATATGATTATTCATCCGGAAGACCAGAAGAGAGTCACCGAGCTTTTCAAACAGTGCTGGCGCAAGGAAGAGGAAGCGACGACCTTTTATCGGCTGAAGCACAGCCAGGGGCATTGGGTCAATGTGGAGTCGCGCTTCAAACCTGTGGGCAACAGTGACGGAGTGGGCGACAGCATGCTGATCGTCTCGCGCGATGTGTCTGAGATCACGAAGACAAAAGAGATGCTGCGCCAATCAGACAAGCTGTCTGCCATCGGCCAGTTGGCGGCAGGCATTGCGCACGAGATCCGCAATCCGCTGACGTCGCTGCGCGGATTTATCCAGTTGCTCGACGCTTCGGTGGGAGGCGCGCAGCGCAACTACTGCCAGATCATGCTCTCTGAGCTGGACCGGATCAATCTGATTGTCAGCGAGCTGTTGGTTTTGGCCAAGCCGCAAGCGGTGCGTTTTCAGCCAAAAGATTTGTCCGAGCTGATTCGCAATGTGCTCTCGCTTCTGGAAAGCCAGGCCAATTTGAAAAACATCCAGATGCACGCTTCGATTGACGAGCAATTGCCGCTTATTTCGTGTGAGGAAAATCAGATCAAGCAAGTGCTGCTCAATCTATGCAAAAATGCGATGGAGGCGCTCCCCGACGGAGGCGAGATTTACGTGAAGGGCCAGCAGGTGAGCGCGGAGCACATTCAGATCAGCATCAGGGACAACGGCTGCGGAATTGATCCCGAGCGCATCCCGCGTCTGGGCGAGCCTTTTTACACGACGAAGGAAAACGGAACGGGCCTCGGCCTGATGGTCAGCCAGCGGATTTTGGAGGACCATGGCGGAAGCCTGCAAATTGAAAGCGAGCGGCAAAAAGGAACGACGGTCAGCATCGTGCTGCCGGTATGCGTGAAAAGCGCAAGTCAGGTCTGACGCTTCCAGACGAACCAGACGATCAAAAACAAGCCGCAGTAGGTGGCTCCGCTCGCCACGACAGAGACGCTCCACGGAAGAACGATCGACAGGACGGCAAACAGGCTGACCGCAAGCAGCATGACCAAGAGCAGCGGCGCCATTTGCAACTGGTGGCGCTCTGTGACAGGGTGGGCGAGCGAATAGAGCAACAAGGCTGACAGCACCCCTCCCTGAATCAGCGCGAGCAGCGCGAAAACAAGTTCGCCGCCGGACAGAAGCTGTACGGAAATCAGCTTTACCGGCAAGAGCGAGGCGTGAATATCATGCCAGTGGGAGAGCAAAACAGCTTGACCGAGCAGCCAAAACAGAGAGACGGCAACCGTACCGACGCCAAGCCCGAGCCGAAGCGATTGGGGCTGGCTTGCCCGTCCCGCGAAGGGCAGCAGTACAGCGAGCGTAAGCAAAAAGTGCAGAGCCAGGAAAAAAACGGCGTGAATGAGCCAGTTTCCATTCATTTGATAGCCGAGATTCGGAATCGGGACATGCGGCTGCCGCAAAAAAAGCAAGCCGAAAAACAACAGCCCGGCCACGAGGCATATTCCCGTCCCAGTGAAAATCCATTGCCAGCGCTTGAACAGAAAGCTGATCGTGACGATGAGGGACAATAAGAGGACCCAGATCGGAGACAGCCCTGCAATGAGAGATGCGGACTGCTGGCCGAGCATGACGCCGACATACCCAAGCAGGAACAGATGCGTGATGACCGACAGGCTGGAAGCAAACGCTTCGCCGAACAGGCGCAGGTAAAGCTCATAGAGCGAGCGGATATGATGGCGGTGGCAAAAGCCCAACAGTTGCAGGCTGAGCCACCCGATCCCAAGACTAGCGAGCACGATGCCGATTGTCCCCCAGGAGCCGAAATAGGTGAAGAAACGGAGCCACTCATAACCGCCCAGATAGTGTCCTCCGAGTGCGGACCCGGCAAAAAGAATGGCGATTTGCCAAGCGACTTTGTCCATAGGCATCATCCTTATTCCCAACTTGCTACATGTGTATGTCCAGGCAAGGCTTGTTCAGAACAGGGAATATTAAACAGACTTTTTCATTTACAAAGTATGACGATATGGATTATAATGAAAAACATACCAGTAAAAGCAGAGTTCATGAGGTGACTTCAGAATGAAAATTGTAGGAATCGCAGGAAGCATGAACAAGAGCTCCACGACGAAGCAAGCGGTAGCGATTGTACTCGATGCAGCGAAGGCTGCAGGTGCTGATATTGAAATGATTCACCTGGCAGACTGGAAGCTGCCGATTTACGACGATCGGGAAGACGCGTCGACATATCCGGAAGTAGTCCATCGCTTCGTGCAAAAAATTTCCGAAGCGGATGGCCTCGTGATCGGTTCGCCTGAGTATCACGGGACGATGACTGGGGCATTGAAAAATGCGCTCGACTTTTTGGAAGGCCGCCATCTGCGCGATAAGCAGGTAGCGTTGGTTGGCGTCGCCGGAGGAAGCATGGGCGCTACCAACACCGTCAACACGCTGCAACTGATTATGCGCAATCTGCACGCATGGCCGCTGCCAGCCAGCCCGAGCATTCCGAGCGCGTACAACGCCTTCACGCCGGAAGGCAAGCTGAAAGACGAGCGCTTGCAGGCGCGGATGGAGACGCTTGGCCAGCAATTGGTTGAATTTGTCAATTTGATGAACCAGAAAGCAGAAAAACAATTACAATAGGCAGGTTTCTCTTGCTAATCGTTCTCATTTAAAGGTATTATATTTCTACGTGCCTTTTTTGGACGGAAGAAATATGGTTTGAAATGAGGGGTTCACATGCCGACGCCGAGTATGGAAGACTATTTGGAACGTATTTACAGCTTAATTGAAGAAAAGGGCTATGCTCGTGTCTCCGATATTGCTGAAGCGTTGGAAGTACATCCCTCTTCGGTCACGAAAATGGTTCAAAAGCTGGATAAAGACAAATATCTCGTGTATGAAAAATACCGTGGCCTCGTGTTGACGCCCAAAGGGAAAAAGATCGGGAAGCGTCTGGTGGATCGCCACAGCCTGCTCGAAGAGTTCATGCGGGTCATTGGCGTTGACGAAGAGCACATTTACCAGGATGTCGAAGGGATCGAACACCACTTGAGCTGGGAATCCATTACTTGTCTGGAATATCTTGTGCAATACTTTCAGGCTGACCCGAACCGGATGGAGGAGCTTCGCCGGATTCGGCTGGAAGAGGAGCAAAAAGAAGAATAGGCATCTACAATGCGCAAGCGAATCAGGCTTGCGCTTTTCTTTTGCCTGAAAAACGGACGCGGGCAGGACCGAGTTTGCACAAAAAAACGAAAGCGAACTCTGTTTTCTAATCCTAACGGATGAGCTGTCGCCCTATATTTGGTAGTAGAGCGTTTTTGGGGAAGGGGGCGACAGGTTGAAAGCGGACGCGGTTTTTGAAGGCGGAGGCGTAAAAGGGATCGCTTTTATCGGCGCCTTGCGAGTCATGGAGGAAAACGGATATGCGTGGGAGAAGCTGGCCGGCACGTCGGCAGGCTCGATCGTGGCCGCCCTGCTCAGCGCAGGGTACAACAGCCAGGAGCTGAAGCCGATTTTTGACGAGCTGGATTACCTTCACTTTTTGCATCGGGCGGGGATCGGCAGGCTTCCGCTCATCGGGCCGATTTACGAGCTGATCGTGCGGGAAGGGGTGTTTCGCGCCGACCGAATCGAGCTGTTCATTGAAGAGTTGCTGCTGCGAAAAGGAGTGCGCACCTTTGGCGATTTGCCGCCTGGAAAGCTGAAAATCGTCGCTTCCGATGTCACTGCGCAGAAAATGGCGGTGCTGCCTGACGATCTTCCGCGCTACGGCATTGATCCGGACAGCTTTTCGGTTGCCAAAGCGGTGCGCATGTCTTCCTCGATTCCGTTTTTCTTTCAGCCGGCCCAGTTGAAAAGCGGCAACGACACGCACTATATCGTGGACGGAGCGCTGCTGAGCAACTATCCGGTCTGGCTGTTCGACGTGCCGGGGATCCCGCAGTGGCCGACGATCGGGTTCCGGCTCTCGGACGACCAGGACAAACGGGAGCAGAAAAAGATCACCGGCTTGTTTTCCTTTTCCCGCGGATTGTTGGCGACGATGCTCGATGCCCACGACAGGCTGTACGTCGACAAAGCGCACGCGGTCCGGACGGTGTTCATTCATACGCTCGGCGTGCGGACCACGCAATTTCAGTTGTCCAAAGAGATGCGCGAGCGCCTGTACGCATCGGGAGAAGCGGCAGCCCAGCAGTTTTTGCAGCGCTGGGATTTCGAAGAATACGTCAAAGTCTTTCGCTTTTCGTCCCCGAAACACCTGGTCTAGCAAACGGGCACAAAAAACAGGTCGCCGCTTTGGCAACCTGTTTTTGCTTTCAGTGAGAAATGTTGTTTTGCGATTTCTCGTCCTGTTTTTCTTTCGATTTTCCTTTGTTGCCGTCGATCACGCGGAACGGATGCTCTTTTCTGGAGGCCGTCGATTGCTTTTTGTGCGCTTGTCGCATCACCGGAGGTTTTGCTTTTGCCTTTTGTTGCTTCGGCTTGCCAGGTCCTGCGCTTTTCGGAAAAAAGGAGCCCGTGCGCAAATAGTTGCGGACGATCAAAAACAGAGCCGCTGACAAGCCAAGAATAATCAGCGTATTGATCGGGTCACGGATGAAGGTCAACAAAAATCCGTAAATGGCGAGCAGCACAATAATCAAAATCACGGGTGGAATGCGACGTAACATAGGCCTCACCTCAATGGGAATAAGAATGCCTCACGTTATCCGGTCGTAGCCATTTTCCCCTGAACCTGCTGAAGATCCAGCTCCCGCATCTTCTGGAAAGAAGCGATGGCTACTTCGACCTGACTGTCATCCGGTTCACGTGTCGTAATTTTTTGCAGCCACAGCCCCGGATAGCCAAGGTAGCGCAAAACAGGCGTGTCGCGGAGCTTGTTTGTCCACTGCAGGACTTCGTAGGAAACCCCGATGACGAGCGGCAAGAGGACGATGCGCTGCACGACCCGCTCAGTCAGGGAGTCGTAGCTGAACAGCGAGTAGATCACGACACCGACGAACACGGTGAAAATGAGAAAACTGCTACCGCAACGGTAATGCAAGGTGGAAAATTTTTGCACATTCGCTACTGTTAATTCTACCCCGGCTTCGAAGGCGTTAATCACTTTATGCTCCGCTCCGTGATATTGAAAGAGCCGCTTGATGAGCGGGGCTTGCGCAATAGCTGTGATGTAGCCGAGCAGCAGCAAAATTTTGAAGCCGCCTTCTGCCAACGTTTGCGGAACTCCATCCGGCACCCATCTGCCCAAAAGAAAATCGGCGAGAAAAACGGGAACGAGTGTAAAGACGAATTTACCGAACAGGAAGGAGAGCACACCGACAAGGGCGACCCCCAGAATCATCGTCAGTTTCGAAGGGCCCTCGCTCACTTCTTCTCCGGATTCCATGTTGTAGCGTTCAGAGGCGAAGTTCAGATGTTTGGCCCCGTTGGCGCTGGCTTCGATCAGGCCGACCAGGCCGCGAATGAACGGAATTTTTTTCAGCGGAGTAATCCATTTATATTCCGTGCGCGGGGCTTCAAAATACTCAATCTCATGATTTTTTTTGCGAACAGCCGTTACGGTCATCTTTTTGCCGCCGAACATCACACCTTCGATGACGGCCTGACCGCCGTAGCTGGGTACTTTTTGCTGAGCCAACACAATCACCTTCCTTACCCTCCATTTTAACGGAAAGCGGGCCTTGAAGCTACAAGGAGTTCAAGCATCGCCAAGAAATGTAAACAGTTAGTGAAAAACATGGGAACAGCACATACTACGTGTGAGGTGATAGGAAATGGTAGCAGGCAAAGCTGCACGAAGGCACAAGGAGCTGTGGGGCAAGCCAAAAGAGCGCGGCAAAGAGGGGCGCAAGCCGGCGGCGGGCGCGAAAATTGTGGAGCTTGCTTTTTGGGGAACGATTGTATGGGGAATCATTCGTCTGCTCGCGCACTTCCTGAATTTGACGCCGTACGGGCTCGGCGCGTTTGCCCGGCCGCTGCTCACCGGGTTCGAGGAGGACAGCCTGACAGGTGTAGCGCTCGGGGCGATTGTGCTGTTTGTGGAAACGGTTCTGGCAAGCTTCCTGTTTTCCTTATTGTTCGGGCAAATGCGCGCCTGGTGGACCGGACTTCTCTACGGCGCGATCTTGCTTGCGATTGCAGGATTCTTCTTTCGCATAGGGAATTGGGAAGTAGGAACCTTGAGCACGGAAGGTGCCTGGTATTTGTCTTACGGGTTGTTCATCGGCATGTCACTCGTCCTGGAGCATTCGGACGAGGAGCAGTGGCACGGTGTAAAACGCTAGGGGAGCGGATCGCCCCCTCTCGTTTGCCAGAGTCGGAAGATTCGCAATGTTAGCCGATTTTTGCATCCTACTGTTGTGCAGGGAATGGCTTGTGGTAAAATGTTTCATTAGTAAAAAAACTTTTTGCGAAAAAACATATGGGGAGGGATGACAATGACTTCCGTTCTGCTGTTGAACGGTCCCAATCTCAATTTGCTGGGAACGCGGGAGCCAGAAATTTACGGAAAGGAAACGCTGGACGATCTGGTAGCCAAGCTGTCTTCTGTCATGGACGAGCTGGGCGGCAAACTTGCGCACTGCCAGTCCAATCACGAGGGAGTCCTGATTGATGCGATTCACCAGGCAAGAGGCGTTCACGACGGCATTTTGATTAACCCTGGCGCATTCACGCACTACAGCTATGCCATTCGCGATGCGCTCGCCAGTGTGGCGCTCCCGACGATTGAAATACATATTTCCAATATTCACGCGCGCGAGGAATTTCGCCATCACTCGGTCATTGCGCCCGTTGCGATCGGCCAGGTGGTCGGCTTGGGCATGGACGGATACGAGTGGGCGCTGCGGGCGCTCGTCCGCAAAATCGAAAAAAAATAACGGCTTCGCATAGACGAAAGGGGAAACGGATTGCCATGAAACAACGTTTGGATAAATTGCGTGAAGCGCTTGCCCAAGTGGGAGCGAATGCGTTCATTACGGAAAAAGCGGAAAACCGCTTCTATCTGAGCGGCTTTACCGGCTCGACCGGCTGGGTGGTTGTCACCGAAACAGAAGCGTTCCTCGTTACAGACTTCCGCTACGTGGAGCAAGCGCAGGAGCAGGCGCCGGATTTTACGGTCGTCAACAACGAGCGCAAAGCCGTCGAGGCGATCGCCAAGCTGCTGCAGGAAAAAGGCGTCAAGCGACTGGCGTTCGAAAGCAGCATCTCCTTCGGCACGTATCAGGAGTGGAGCAAAGGCTTTGACGGCGTAGAGCTCGTCCCGACAAGCGGCCTGCTGGAAAAAATCCGCATGTTCAAAGACGAGGCGGAAATGGTCATCATCCGCGAAGCGGTGGGAATTGCCGAAGCGGCTTTTGCGCATATTCAAGGATATATCCGCCCAGGCGTGCGCGAGGTGGACGTCGCGCTGGAGCTGGAGTATTTCATGCGCAAGCAGGGCGCGACAGGCTCTGCCTTTGACATGATCGTGGCGTCCGGCGTGCGCGGTGCGCTGCCGCATGGACGAGCCAGCGAAAAAGTGATCGAGGCAGGCGAAATGGTCACGCTCGATTTCGGAGCTGCCTACAAAGGCTACAACTCGGACATTACCCGCACACTCGCTGTCGGAGAGCCGAGCGCGAAAATGAAAGAGATTTACGACATCGTGCTGCGGGCGCAACTGGCAGGTCTGGAAGCGCTGAAGCCAGGCGTGACGGCAAAAGCAGCGGATGCCGCAACGAGAGACATCATCACGGCGGCAGGCTACGGCGAAGCGTACGGACACAGCGCGGGTCACGGCCTTGGCATCGAAGTGCATGAGCTGCCAGGTCTGTCTACCGCAAGCACGTTCGTACTGGAGCCAGGCATGCTCGTGACGATGGAGCCGGGCATTTACATTACCGGACTGGGCGGCGTGCGCATCGAGGACGACGTGCTGATTACCGCAGACGGGCATGAGAACCTCAACAAGTCTACGAAAGAGTTGCTCATTTTGCCCGTGTAATTTATACTATTCTACGTTATTGATTGATTTGGGAGGACAACGATGATCTCTGTAAACGATTTTCGGACCGGTTTGACGATCGAAGTGGACGGCAACATCTACACCGTGCTTGAATTCCAACACGTAAAACCAGGAAAAGGCGCGGCGTTCGTACGCTCCAAACTGCGCAACCTGCGCAACGGCAACACCACAGAAATGACTTTCCGCGGCGGTGAAAAAGTAAACCCTGCCCGCATCGAAACCAGCACCATGCAATACTTGTATGCGAGCGGTGACGAGTACACGTTCATGAACACCGAAACCTATGAGCAACTGACGTTCACTCGTAGCCAGATCGAGCGCGAGCTGCGTTTCCTCAAGGAAAACATGAATGTGCAAATCATGCAGTACAACGGCGAAACCATCGGTATCCAGTTGCCAAACACAGTCGAACTGGTTGTAACGGAATGTGAGCCAGGCGTTAAAGGCGATACCGCTTCCAACGTGACCAAAAAAGCAACGCTGGAAACTGGCTTTGTCGTCAACGTTCCCCTCTTCGTAGAAGAAGGCGAGCGTCTGATTATCGACACGCGTACAGAGGCATACGTTTCTCGCGCGTAAGGCGTAACCGACAGAATGGACAAGAAAAAGCTGTGCCCGCTCGGGTGCGGCTTTTTTTTGTACGGACAAGAACCCCCTTTTTCGCTGAGAAAAAGGGGGGTGCCGTTTACTTCCGATCTTGCCGCTTTTATTGGGGCCAGCGCCCGCCAAACCATTCCCACAGCTTCAGCACGAAAGCGGTAATGCCTGCCGCCATGAGGGGGCCTACGGGAATGCCGCGAAAAAACACGATGCCAATGATCGACCCGATGACGAGGCCGATAATCATGTGCGGCTCGGTGCGCAACAGGTCAAGCCCCTTGCCGTTCATCCAGGTGGCAATCGCGCCACCTGCGAGTGCTGTGAAACCGACGACTGTCGTAAACAGCGGCGTGACATCTTTCCACGATATTTTTTCGCTGGCAAACGGGACCAGTACGGAAATCGTCAAAAAAAGCAGGCCAAGTTCCAGGCCGCGACGCTCGACCGTGGGGAAAAAGCGCTCCAGGGCCGTCAGCTTCAGCACCAAAAGAATGCTCGCTGCCGTCGCGATAATCGGTGAACGGCCAATTAACCCTATGACGATCAGGATGACAAGCATCACTTCTCCAGACATCATCATTGGCATCAAAACCCCTGTCCCTGTTCTCCTTTCACTTTATGAGACAAGGTGGGGGAGTATGCGTTTGTCCTTGACGTAGGGGACGAGCTGGAACTGGTCGACCTGGGAGCAGAAGCGCAAATCCTCGGCAAAATGATGCGAGACGAGCCGCTTTCCCGTCGTCGTTTGCAGCAATTGCTCGCTCAATTTGTCCGCGTAATACAGGTAGCTCGCTTTCAAGGCTTCCCCCAGATCGCAAGTCTGGATGTTGGCCAACGCTTTTTGCGCCTGCACGATCATCAGCCCGGCGGCAAGCCCATCCTCGAGCGCGAACTCGGAGCGCGTGCCCGCGCAGTACAGCGTAATATCGAGATGATAGGTGAGCGCGTGATTGATGCAGGCCGTCGCGTTTAAAAAGCAGCCGATCAGCAGCGCAGAGGCTCGCTCCGCCTTTTGGATCGCGCGCGTTCCGTTCGTCGTCGTGAGCACGAGGCGCTTGCCTGGCTTTTTGGTCGCAGAGATTTCCGTCGGCGAGTTGTTGCAGTCAAAATCCGGAATTTTGCGGCAGTGCCGCTCGCCAGCCAACAGGCAGTCGGCAGCGCGCAACGAGTTTGCCTGCCCGATCGTCTCGACGGGAATGACGCACACAAAGCCGTTTCCGAGCGCGGTGACGATCGTGCTGGAAGCGCGCAGGACGTCGATGACGATGACGACGTGGTTGCTGATCTGGTCAAAGCGAATTTCCTCGACTGTCGGCACTACTTCTATTCGCACGGAGCCGACCTCCCCTCTTCCATAATCAGGGCCGTATCCCCGCGCAGGCCCCGGCGCAGCGTCTCGACGGACAAGACGTCCGTGCAAGCGATGTTGCCGAGGTTGACATCGCTGCCAAGAGCCTGAATCAAGCCCACTTGCTGATCTTTTTGTGGCGCTTCCCAGATGAGCCGCTCCGCGTTGGCCTGCGCTGCCCAGACAATGTCCCGAAGAAACGTGTGATCGACCTTGCCGTTTCCGTCGAAGGCGCCGACTGTCCCGCTCTCCCGCGCTTCGACGATGACGTAACTGGCGCCGGCCGTCAGGTCAAAGTCGAGCGTTTCGAGCAGCTCCTGGCGCTGGGCGCGGTAGCCGGCAGCCTTTTTGCCCACCTCTGTATAGACGATAAGCCCGGCGTCCACGCCCAGCGCAATCGCCTCCTTGCGTTTTTCAAAAGGGAGGGGAAAGGTGCCGTCGGAAATTTCCACAGCGGAAAATCCGAGCGAACGAATTTGCTGCATGTACTCCTTGATCGTGCTGTGCCGGATGGCGACCTCGAAAAAGGTTCCGCCAGGCATGATGTGCAGTCCGTGAGCCTTCGCGGCATCGAGCTTTTGCCGGAGCACTTTTGGCGGATAGAGGGCAGTCGTGCCAAAGCCGAGTTTGTATATATCCATATAAGGAGAAGCCAGATCCAGTAAATCGAAGTAAGCAGTAAGTCCCAGTCCTTTGTCAATGACCATGGTCAGCCCCTTCTGGCGGGGCTTTTCGCGCATGCGCCCGGACGGATTCGCCCAGCTTGGGGGCAAAAACGGATGCTCACAGTCTACCATCGCATTTTCCTCATTTCTTCTAGGCGTATGGTTCAGTGTATGCCCATCTGACAACAGGAGTGAAGAAGAAAGGCGGTAGGCGATCGCCCAGCGCAAGTGCTGAAATGAGCGGGTACAGGCATAGAGTGAACGGAGGGGAGGACGAGACGGTATGTGGGAAAAAGCGATTATGGGCATGGCCGCCCTGCGGGTTTTGTCAGGCAGCATCGAAATTTTGGCCGCCCTGCTCATTTTGAAGGTCAATCAGGTTGAAAAGGCGCTGCTCATCAATTCCGGGCTGGCGATTGTCGGACCTGTCATTTTGATTACGACGACGACGATCGGCCTGCTCGGCATGTCGGATCGGGTCAGCTTTGCCAAAATCGCCTGGATTTTGCTCGGCATCTCCTGCATCCTGATCGGGGTGCGCAAGTAGCGATTCGACGAGCCAGTTCCTTCCAATGGTAATCCGCGCCGCTCTTGGGAATGCTAGTGTCAAAAGACCAATGGGAGGGAATGGGATGATCGAAGCGATGGCGAATCGAATCGCCTATTTGCGTGGACTGGCTGACGGCCTGGATGTGGGCGAAAAGAGTGCGGAAGGCAAAATCATGGCAGAGATGATCGAGATCATGGACGAGGTGTGCGCCCAGTTCCGCGAGCTGCACGCCCGCGTGGAAGAGGCGGAGGACTATGTCGAGGCGCTGGACGAAGACCTCGAAGATGTGGAACTCTATCTTTTCGAAGAGGACGACGACTTGTACGAAACGATAGAAGACGACGACATAGAGTACGCCACCTGCTACGACCTCGACGATGACGAGGACGCGTATTTGTACGAAGCAGATGGCGACGCATATCTGGCGGGCGGCTACGAATTTTCCTGCCCGCACTGCCAAAAAGAGATTCACTTGCGAGAGGGCCACGATGAGGAAGGCTACACCCACTACGTCATCGAGCAGTCTTCTGGCGAGCGTGAATACCAGCCGATCAACCCTACGTAAAAAGCTTGTCCCCGCGTGCTGCCAAAAGCGCCGGGGCAAGCTTTTTTTGTTTGCAGCGGCACGCGAATGAGCCTGCTGCTTTTTCGCATTTTGCCAAAAGAGTCTTAGCATAAATCTCGTCCATCCGCGCATAGGATGGAGGTAAGTCAATGTGGACAAACGAGAGTCAGCCACAAAAAGGAGGGTACCAGATGTGAGAGAGATCATGGCGATCTTGCCAGAAGCCATACGCTCGATTTTGACTGCTCTTCCCTCCGCAGTCAAAGAGCATTTGGAAGAGATACGGCTTCGGCAAAATCAGCCGTTGGAAGTGCGCTTTGGCCAGCAATCCAGCTATGTGACGCCGACAGGCCAGCTTACCTCCACCGCGAGTAAAGGATGGATTTTTTCCGCAGAGCACGCAGTCAAGCTGTTGAATCAGGTCAGCCAGCATTCTTTGTACGCGCTGGAGGAAGAGCTGAAGCGGGGCTACATTACAGTCGTAGGCGGCCATCGCATCGGCATCGCAGGAAAAGTGGTGCTGGACAAAGGGGATGTCAAAGGCATCAGGGATATCACCAGCTTCAATATCCGGATTGCCCGGGAGAAAAAAGGGGCTGCGCAAAAAGTAATGCCCTATTTGTTTGAAGGCGGCAAAGTGCTGAGTACGCTGGTGATCTCTCCGCCGCAATGCGGGAAGACGACGCTTTTGCGCGATATGGCCCGCTCCCTCAGCTACGGGAGTGAATGGTCGTCCAGTCGCAAGGTAGGGATTGTGGACGAGCGTTCCGAGCTGGCCGGGTGTCTCCAGGGAGTGCCGCAGCGAGATGTCGGCCCCAGGACAGATGTGCTGGACGCTTGCCCGAAAGCCGCAGGGATGATGATGCTGATTCGCTCCATGTCTCCCGATGTGCTGATCGTGGACGAGGTGGGGCGGGCGGAGGACGGGGATGCCGTCTGGGAAGCGATTCATGCCGGAGTCGCGGTCATCTGCTCCGCGCATGGCGCCGACATCCAGGAGGTGGCCCGGCGCCCGATGCTCGGCAACCTGGTGCGACACGGCGTGTTTGCCCGCTATATCGTGCTTAGCCGGGCGAAAGGCGTGGGCACGATCCAGGCGATCTACGACCAAAGCATGAAGCCGCTCGAAAAGGAGAAGGTCGCATGGTCAAGCTGATTGGTGCGGTGCTCATCCTGTTCTCCGCTTCCATGGTCGGCTGGCAGATCGGCAGGTACTACGCCTATCGCCCGGTTCAGCTACGGGCGCTCCTGGTCGCCTTGCAAATGCTGGAGACGGAAATCGTGTACGGCATGACGCCGCTGCACCGCGCTTTTGTCAAAGTGGGTCGCCGCGTCTCCGAGGAAGTGGGCAAAGTGTTTCTGCACGCCGCAGAGCTTTTGGTCAGCGAAAAGGCGCAATCGGCCGAAGATTCCTTGCAGCAGGCGATGGGAAAGCATTGGGCGCAAACGGCCCTGCGCCGGCAGGAGCGGGAGGTGCTCGCGAGTCTCGGACAGGTTCTCGGGTCATCCGACAGGGAAGACCAGCAAAAGCATCTGCGCCTTGCGGTGACCCACCTGCGAGGACTTGAGGAAGAAGCGCGGGCGGAGCAGGCAAAATACGAACGCATGTACAAAAGTCTTGGCTTCCTCGGCGGGCTCTTGGTCGTCATCCTGATGTTCTAAAGGCGAGGTGTTCACAGTGGATTTTGATTTGACACCTGTTTTCCAGATCGGAGCGGTAGGGTTCATCACAGCGATCTTGCACACGGTCCTCAAACAGGCGGGAAAGGAAGATATTGCGCACTGGGCGACACTGGTCGGATTCATCATCGTCCTGTACATGGTGTCCCACTACCTCGGCGACCTGTTTTCTGAGGTGAAACGCGTCTTCCTGTTCAACTGAGGAGGGGCTCTCGATGGAAATCGTACAAATCGTTGGACTTGGACTGGTCGCAACCATACTTGCCCTGGTGATTAAAGAACAAAAGCCGATGTTCGCTTTTCTTTTGGCGATTGCGAGCGGCGTCATCATTTTCTACTTCCTGGTAGGAAAAATCGCCGAAGTCATTCGCATTCTGGAAAGGCTGGCGGTCCAGGCAGATTTGAACCTCGTGTTTCTGGAAACGATTTTAAAAATTATCGGAATTGCCTACATCGCAGAATTTGGGGCGCAAATGACCCGCGATGCTGGACAAGGGGCGATTGCCTCCAAAATCGAGTTGGCGGGAAAAGTGCTGATCCTGGTCATGGCCGTGCCGATTATCCAAATCATCATCGAAACAGTGATCGACTTGCTGCCGGCGTAAGGGAGGGGGGATGTCTGTGGCGCGTACTGGCAAATTGATCCTGTTATGGTTCGCACTCTTTTTCTATCTGTCGCCGGGAATGGTCGATGCAGCCGGGGCACCCGCAGCCAACCCGATCAACCAAATCGTCGAAGAGCAAGTCGATCACCTGCAACTGGAGCGTGTCGAGCAGTATTGGCAGCAGCTTCAGCGGGAGTACAAAGGCTACTTGCCGGATCTGAAATCCCAGGGCTTTATCCAGATTTTGATGCAGCAGGAGGAACTGACGATCTCTGGCGTCCTGCAAGGGATGGGCAAATTCATCTTCCACGAAATCTTGATGAACGGCAAACTGCTCAGCTCGATTATCATCATCACGGTGTTTGCCATGATCCTGGAGACGATGCAAAATGCTTTCGAACGAAACGCCGTTTCTACCGTGGCCTATTCCATCGCTTATCTCGTTTTGATGGTGTTGGCCATCAACAGCTTTCACCTCGCCATCACTTACGCCAAGGACGCGATCAGCAGCATGACGGATTTCATGCTCGCCATGATCCCGCTTGTCATCGCCCTCCTGGCTTCGGTGGGCAACCTCGCGACAGCGACCATGTTTCACCCGCTGATTATTTTCATGATTAACATCAGCGGCATGATGATTACGTACGTGGTGTTCCCGCTCTTGTTTTTGTCGGCCATGCTCTCCATCGTCAGCCTGTTTTCCGAACGCTACAAGGTTACCCAACTGGCCACCCTGCTCAGAAACATCGCAATGGGCGTCCTCGGGTCCTTCCTGACGATTTTTCTCGCCGTCATCTCGATTCAGGGCGCCACCTCGGCTGTCGCAGACGGGGTCACCCTGCGGACGGCCAAATACCTTACCGGCAACTTCATTCCGCTCGTCGGGCGCATGTTCTCCGACGCAGCCGATACGGTTCTGAACGCATCGCTTCTGGTCAAAAATGCAGTCGGTCTGGCCGGAGTGGTCATCCTCCTATTCTTGTGCGCGTTCCCGGCTCTCAAGATACTGGTGCTCTCTCTGATCTACAACCTGTCATCCGCTGTGTTGCAGCCGCTCGGGAACAGTCCGATCATCAGTGCGCTCGGCACGATCGGAAAAAGTCTCCTGTTCGTCTTCGCCGCGCTGGCGACGGTGGGCTTGATGTTCTTTCTGGCGATTACCATCATCATTGCGGCAGGTAATATCTCCATGATGGTTCGGTAGGTGATGACATGACATGGTTAACGCTTTGGCTGAAAAAAATCATCCTGCTCGTCCTCCTGGCAGCCTTTCTCGATCTGATCCTGCCCAATACGACCTTGCAGCGCTACGTGAAAATGGTCATGGGGCTGATCCTTTTGTTGACGATCATCTCCCCGGTGTTCAGCCTGTTCAGTCTGTCGCAGGATGATCTCGCCCTCCGGCTGGATCGCTACCAGCAAGAGCTGAACAAACCGGCCTCTGTCGAATGGAAAAAAATGACTGACAAGCTTCTGGGACAGCAAAACGAGCAGATGACCGCTTACGTGCAGGCGCAGGTAGCAGCCGCTGTGAAGGCGCAAATCAAGGCCGATTACGGTGTGGAGGTCGCGGACGTGGCAGTCGTGATCGAGCAGAAGCAGCAGGGAGAGCCGACCTTGTCCCGCATGGAGCTGGTGATCGGCGAAGCGGACAGCGCCCCGGACCAGAACGGGTCGCAGCAGGTCCAGCCGATCAAGCCGATTACGCCCATCGCCCCGGTGGAGGTCACGATTGGCGAGGCGCAGGAGCCCAAACAGGAAGTCGAGGTGGCGGCGCGCGAGGACAATCCGCTGATGAGCCGGATGGCGAGCGATCTGGCCGCACAATGGGGGCTTTCCAAAGAGCAGGTCATTATCAAAGACGAGTCCAGGGAAAGAGAAAAACAGTAATGGCGCTGTCGACACAAGCGAGGTGAGAAAAATGCTGGAAAAGCTGAAAAAACTGTGGGAAGGAAACGGCAGCAACAAAAAGCTCAAGCCGCTGCACTATTTGATCGTCGTCCTTGGCATCGGGATTGCTGTCATGATCTTGACGGATTTTCTGCACGTCGAAAAAGATCAGCCGCTCGGATTCGCGATAAACTCCGGCGAGACGTCGCCGCAGCCATCAGGCGATGCGACGTCTCCGGTGCTCGGCGGGTCGCCCGCGCCGGACATTATCGCGGAGTACGAAAACATCTACGAATCCCAGCTTCGCGATATCCTCGCGAGTGTAGTCGGCGTGGGAGAGGTGGAAGTCATGGTCAATCTGGAATCGACACCGGAGCTGGTCGTCGAGAAAAACACGAATGTCCGCTCCTCGGTCAACCAGGAGATGGATAAGGAAAAGGCAACCCGGAATCAGAGTGACCAATCGCGCGATTCGCAGGTCGTCATTGTCCAGGGCGGCAAGCAAGACCAGCCCGTCATCGTCAAGACATTGAAGCCGCGCGTCCGGGGGGTGCTGGTCGTGGCCAAAGGGGCCGACAACATCCAGGTAAAAGCGTGGATCACCGAGGCCGTGCAAAAGGTTTTGGATGTTCCCGCTTACAAGATATCCATATTGCCCAAAAAAGGGTAGGAGGTAATGGCGAATGATTCTGCGCAAGCAAACAGTTTGGTTGTTGACGATGCTGGCTGTAATGGTGGTACTCTCCGGCTACTATTTGGTGAAGGGGCCGCAAGAGCAGATTCCGACCTCGGGACAAGAGCAGGCAGTCCAGAAGCAAGAGCAGATTTCCGGCGTGGAGGTGGAGACCAAGCAAGTCGAGCAGGCTCCAGGCGCTACTGCGGTCGATGCCAAGGATGGCAAGCAGGAAGCAACGACTCCTGTCGGGCAAACGCCAGCTCCTGAAGAAGCGAAGCAAACTTCTGGCAACGCGGTCGTTCCGGTAGCCGAGACGGCGGCCGAAGTTTTCCAGGGCTTCAAGCTGAATCGGGAAGCGCAAATCCAGCAGCAAAAGGATGAGCAGCTCGCGATTATCAACAATGCCGATGCTACTCCGCAGGCGGTAGCCGAAGCCAAGGCCAAGTACGACGAGCTGTCCACGTTGGAGACGGCTACGATGAACGTGGAAGAAATGCTCAAGGCGAGCGGCTACCAGGATGCGGTCGTCCTCATCAAGAACGACAAAGCTACTGTGATTGTGCAAAAAGACAAACTGAGCGCAAACGAAGTGGTGGAAATCATCGCCCAGGTCAAGCAGCATTTGAACATGCCGGCGACGAACATCAACGTCCAGTTCAAGGCGTCCTGACTGGCGAAAACAAGCTGAGCTACCCGTTATAAGCGGCCCCTGAAGTGGGCATGCTGGTAAGGATTTTCTCGCTTCCTCTCGGCAGGAAGCGGGGAAATCCTTTCTTGACGTGGTATGGGCAACAGGCTACCATGGATTTATGGTTTGCCAAAAAGGATACATATGGGACTCCCTGTTCCGCTATTGAAACAAACGAAGGAGTGCTTTTTCGTCATGAAAATTCATGAAATCCGAGAAATTATTAAGCTGATCGATCAATCTTCCATTAATGAATTTAAACTGGAGACCGAAGGGGCAAAAGTGACTCTGAAGAAATCCAGCGGTACAGAGACAGTAGTAGTGACACAACCAGTCGTACAAGCCCAGGCCGCGGCTCCTGTTGCGGCTGCGCCAGTAGCGGCGGCTCCAGCGCCTGTGCAAGCAGCGCCTGTTGCGGCGGAAGCGCCGAAAGCTGCTCCGAGCGCTCCTGCTGTTGACGACGCGAACCTGCACAAGATCGTCTCGCCGATGGTCGGAACCTTCTACAGCGCACCAGAGCCTGGTAAGCCTCCTTATGTACAAGCTGGCGACAAGGTCAATCCGAACAAGGTCGTCTGCATCGTGGAAGCGATGAAGCTGTTCAACGAAATCGAAGCAGAAGTACATGGCGAGATCGTCAAAGTGCTGGTCGAAGACGGCCAGCTCGTTGAATACGGTCAAGCACTGTTTTTGGTGAAGCCAGAATAAGGTGGGGGAGAGCGAAATGTTTCAAAAAGTATTGATTGCCAATCGCGGGGAGATTGCCGTTCGGATCATCCGGGCATGCCGCGAGCTGGGCATTCGTACGGTCGCTGTCTACTCCGAAGCGGATCGTGAAGCGCTTCATGTGAAAATGGCCGACGAAGCTTACTGTATTGGTCCAAAAGCATCTAAGGAAAGTTATCTGAACATAGCGAACATCATGAGCGTGGCGACCAAGGTGGGCGTAGACGCGATTCACCCGGGCTACGGATTTTTGGCGGAGAACGCTGACTTTGCCGAGATTTGCGCGGCATGCAACATCACCTTTATCGGTCCTGATCCGGAAGCGATCGTGAAGATGGGCGACAAGTCCACGGCAAAAGATACGATGAAAGCGGCCGGGGTGCCGACTGTCCCGGGGACAGAAGGGCTGATTGAGGATATCGAGAGCGCCATCCGGACAGCCAACGAAATCGGCTATCCGGTGATGGTCAAAGCGACTGCGGGCGGCGGCGGACGCGGCATGCGCGTAGCGGTCGACGACGAAGATTTGGAAAAGGCGATCCGCCAGGCGCAAAACGAGGCGAAAACCGCTTTCGGCAACCCGGGCGTGTACCTGGAAAAATTCGTCGAAGGTCCGCGTCACGTCGAAATCCAGATCATGGCCGACAAGCATGGCAACGCGGTCTACCTGGGCGAGCGGGACTGCTCCATCCAGCGCCGTCACCAAAAGCTGATTGAAGAAGCGCCATCGCCTGCCTTGAGCGAGGAGACGCGCAAGCAAATGGGCGAAGCGGCTGTCGCGGCGGCCAAAGCGGTTTCCTATCACGGAGCCGGTACGGTTGAATTTTTGCTGGACAAGCACGGACAGTTTTACTTTATGGAAATGAACACGCGGATTCAGGTAGAGCATCCGGTGACCGAGCTGGTTACGGGCTTCGACTTAATCAAGGAGCAGCTCACGGTAGCAGCGGGAGAGCCGCTGTCCTTTACGCAGGAAGACATCAAGCTTGACGGCTGGGCGATCGAATGCCGGATCAACGCAGAGAACCCGGCGAAAAACTTCATGCCGTCACCTGGACGCATCACCGAATACTTGCCTCCGGGCGGTTTCGGCGTGCGGGTGGACAGCGCTGCCTATGCGGGCTATTCCATTCCGCCTTACTACGACTCCATGATCGCCAAGCTGATCGTCTGGGGCAAGGACCGCAACGAGGCGATCGAACGGATGAAGCGCGCACTCGGCGAATTTGTCATCGACGGCATCACCACGACGATTCCGTTCCATCAAAAAGTGCTGGAGCATGAAGTGTTCGTGAGCGGTCACTTCGACACCAAGTTCCTGGAAAACTACGAATTGAACATGGATGAAGAATAATCAAGGCTGATTTGTAAAAAAACGGTGCGCTTGGTATAATGAATTACAAATCTAAAGGGAGGTGCGAAGCATGGAAGAGTTTACTCCGGATTTAGATAGAACAGAGCTTGGAAAGGTCCAGATCGCTCCCGAAGTACTGGAAGTGATCGCCGGCATGGCTGCGTCCGAGGTGGAAGGCGTAGCACAGATGAGCGGCGGTTTCGTAGGGGAAATAGCTGAACGATTAGGCCGTAAAAATATAGCTCGCGGCGTTCGCGTGGAGGTTGGCTCCCGCGAAGCGGCAGTGGATGTCTCCATCATTGTCAAGTACGGACACCGGATTCCAGACGTCGCTCGTAATATTCAAGATAGTGTGCGCAATGCGATCGAAGGAATGACCGGACTTTCGGTGGTGGAAGTAAACGTACATATCGTCGATGTAGAGCTGAAAGCCGAAGAAAAAGCTCCGGCGACGCCTGTAGTCGAAGATTACCAGCGTGTGCGCTAACATGCACCGGATGGATGCCCCCTACTGACAGGGGGCATTTTCCTCATTCCAAGTCAGTTGTTTTGCCAAGCCTTGGCTAAGGCGGGGAATTAGCCTTTGACCGTGCCCTGTTTGTCTCCTTTCAAACACGGCGAAAAGGAGAGATGCATGTGAATTTGTTTGACCGCTTTATTTTGACGATTTACAGCTTTGCGCTGATTATTTTGTCCTGCATCGCGATAGCTGCCACCAGCGGTTTGATTTCACCCGAGTTTTTCCGCCCTTATGTCGAGCAAATGCTGGCGGGAACGAACATCACGTATCTCATCGTCGCGATTATTTTCCTCGTTGTGAGTCTTCGCTTCTTTTTCAGTTCTTTTCGTTCCACGAAGCCAAAAATTGATCGTGGCATTCGCCAGCGCAGTGATCTTGGCGAAGTCCACATTACGATGCAGACGATCCAGACGATTGCCGAGCGCGCTGCCCGGCGCGTAAAAGGCGTGCGCGATATGAAAACGGCAGTCAAAGCGCTGGAGAGTGGGAACATCATCACCTTGCGCGTTTCCGTCGATGGCGAGACCCCGTTGCCGGAGCTGACGCAAAAGTTGCAGGCAGACGTGAAGGAGCAAGTCGAAGGAATTGCTGGCGTCGTGATTTCCGAAGTGTCGGTTGTGGTAACGGAAGTGGCTCAGCAAGAAAACTACGCGGCTCGCAAGCGAGTGGAATAGAAGGTGAAGTCCATGATGTGGGAGTTATTGTGGGAACACAAGGGGAAGCTAATGGGGATTTTGGCCGGAATTTTTTTCGGCATCATCTACCTTCTCGTCGGTTTTTGGAATACACTAGTCTTTGTTGTGTTTGTCGGGACCGGCTATTACATCGGTCGCAAGCTCGACCATAAGGAAGACTTGCGCGAAATACTGGATCGGATTCTGCCTGGCAAGTTTCGGTAGCAGATTAAGAGGGGAAGGAATTTGCTCCCCTGCTGACTTTAATTAGTAGGTGAATGGAATGAAGCGTAGAACAGCACGAGAAAAAGCAGTCCAATGTCTTTTCCAGATCGACATGGCCGAGGTGCCTGTCAAGGAAGCGGTTGATCTGGTCATGGAAGAGTCCGAGGAAAGCTCGCAGTATTTGCGTTATTTGCTCGATGGGGTTTTGGCGAACCTGGCAGAGATCGACGCAGAGATCAAAAAGTATTTGCGCGGCTGGCAGTTGGAGCGTATTGCCAACGTAGACCGCGCCATTTTGCGCCTCGCTTTTTACGAGATCATGTTTGAAGCGGATACGCCTGACAAGGTCGTCATGAACGAAGCGATTGAAATTGCGAAGCTGTTCAGCGACGAAGCGTCCCACCGTTATATCAACGGCGTACTGGCGAGCTTCTTGCAGGCAAGAGAAACGCAAAAGGCATAAAACAGGCAGGAGATACAAGCATGAGTAAGGTAATGTTAGGCATTGATACGAGCAATTACCGGACATCGCTGTGCTTGGCTCAGGAAGACGGCCGAATTGTTGCAGAAGCAAAACGCCTTCTCAAAGTGAAGGAGGGCAAACGCGGGCTGCAACAATCCGAAGCCGTCTTTCAGCATGTGATGAACTTGCCGGAACTAAGCGAGCAAATGAAGTGGAACGAATACGAGATCGAGGCGATCTGCGTCAGCGAAAAGCCGAGGCCCGTCGACCGTTCGTACATGCCGGTGTTCAAGGTAGGGGAAGGGCTGGCCAAATCGCTTGCGACCTACTTGCGCGTTCCCTTGCACCTGACCACCCACCAGGAAGGACATATTGCGGCAGGGGAGTACACAGCCGAAGAACGCCCGCAGCAGGACCGCTTTTTGGCCGTCCATCTGTCTGGCGGAACGAGCGAGCTGCTCTTGTGCGAGCGGCAGGCGGCCGGGTATGCGATTGAAAAAATCGGCGGCACGATCGACTTGCACGCAGGACAACTGGTGGATCGGATCGGAGTAGCGCTCGGGCTGGCTTTTCCGGCGGGACCGTATTTGGAGCAGTTGGCCAAGGAGTCGACAGGGGAATTTCGCATCGCCTCTGCGGTGGACGGCTTGGCCTTCAGCTTTTCCGGCCCGGAAGCGTCGCTGTTGCGGGCCATCGAGCGCGGCGAGACGAGCCATGCCGATATCGCCCGCGCAACCGAACAGTGTATTGCCAACACGTTGGAAAAAGTATTGCGTCACGCTGTCGAACAGGGCCATCCGCGGGACATCCTGATCGTAGGGGGAGTCGCTGCCAATCAGTACATGCGCGAGCGGCTGATAAAGCGGCTGGAGCACCCTGCGGTCAAAGCCAAGCTGTATTTTTGCGACCCGGTTTACTCCGGCGACAACGCCTACGGAGTGGCGATGCTTGGATGGATGAAGCAAAAGACGAACATTAAATAATGATAAACTTTTTATGATTCGGCTTTACAGTTGCGAGCGAAATCGGTACACTAATGGTATCGACGTTTAAGAAGGAGGCTTTTTCTCCATGACTGCAACCATTCTCCAAGGAAAAGAAGTGGCAAAAAGCATTCGCGAAGAGCTCGCGATTGAAGTGGCGGAACTGAAAAAACAAGGCATTGTCCCTGGTCTGACTGTTGTGCTTGTGGGTGACGATCCCGCATCGCATTCGTATGTACGCGGAAAATCAAAAGGCTGCGAGGAAGTCGGTATCCACTCCGAGCTGATCCTCAAGGAAGCTTCGACGACAGAGGAAGAACTGCTCGCGATCATCCACGAGTTGAACGAAAATCCGAACGTTCACGGGATTTTGGTTCAGCTTCCTCTGCCGGCGCATATTTCGGAGAAGGCAGTCATTGCAGCGATTCATCCTGAAAAAGACGTGGATGGCTTCCATCCGATCAGCGTAGGCAACATGGTACTCGGCAATGAGACGATGCTGCCGTGCACTCCGCATGGCGTCATCGAGCTGATTAAGCGGACGGGAACAGACATCGCAGGTAAGCACGCTGTCGTCATCGGACGCAGCAACATTGTCGGCAAGCCTGTATCGCTTTTGCTGCAGCAGGAAAACGCTACGGTGACCATGTGTCACTCGCGTACGCAAAACCTGGAAGAACATACGAGAAGGGCAGATATTCTCGTGGTGGCGACAGGCCGCGCGCACATGATCGGCAAGGAGCATGTAAAGCCGGGAGCGGTCGTGATTGACGTCGGGGTAAACCGGATCGAAACCGGGAAGCTGGTCGGAGACGTCAAGTTCGACGAAGTGAAAGAGGTCGCCAGCTTTTTGACTCCGGTACCTGGCGGTGTCGGGCCGATGACGATTACCATGCTGCTGAAAAACACGGTCGTGGCAGCACGCAAGCAAGCGCAACTGTAGAAGAAGCATCGCAAGGAATGGATAGGGCCTGTGCTTTATCCATTTCTTTTTGCATCGGAACAAACAAGGGACTGAAAGGAGGAGGAGTGTATGGCTGCACCCAACATTTTGTCTGTCAGCGATCTCAACCGTTATATCAAGCTCGTGCTGGAAAGAGAGACGAATTTGCAGGACGTCTGGGTGAGGGGGGAAATCTCCAACTTCACGCACCATTCCAGCGGCCATATGTATTTTACCTTGAAGGACAAGACGTCGCGGATCAAAGTCGTGATGTTTGCCAGCTACAACCGCTTCCTGCGCTTTTTGCCCAAGGACGGGACGAAGGCGATTGTGCGCGGCTCGATTTCCGCCTTCGAACGCGATGGCGCCTATCAATTGTATGCAAAAGAGATGCAGCCGGACGGCCTTGGCTCGCTCTACTTGGCTTTTGAACAACTCAAGGAAAAGCTCGCGCAGGAAGGTCTGTTTGCAGCGGAGCGAAAGCGCGTCCTCCCTCGTTTTCCGAAGCGGGTAGGAGTGGTGACCTCTCCGACCGGAGCGGCGATTCGCGATATTTGCACGACGATCCGCAGGCGATACCCGCAGGCGGAGATTGTGTTGTCGCCAGCAGTCGTGCAGGGGACGGACGCTCCGGCTTCGATCGTCTCGGCGATTCGCATTATCAACCAGCAACCCGACATCGACGTGCTGATCGTCGGCCGGGGCGGCGGCTCGATTGAAGAGCTGTGGGCCTTCAACGATGAAAGCGTAGCGCGAGCCATCGCGGCTTCGATGATTCCGGTCATTTCGGCGGTGGGCCATGAGACAGACGTCACGATTGCCGATTTCGTGGCCGATGTCCGTGCGGCGACGCCAACGGCAGCGGCGGAGCTGGCCGTGCCGCACTATCTGGAATGGGTGGAGCGCGTTCGGCAACTGGACATTCGCATGCAAAGGGCGGTGCGCAATCAGTTGGCAGAGGAACGCACCCGCCTGAACCGCCTGAGCAACTCGTATGCGATGCGTCAGCCGCAGCGGCGACTGGAGGAAGCGGCGGAACGGCTGGATCGGACGCATTTGCGGATGCGCCAGGCGATGAAGCATTTGATGGAGCGCAGGCGCGAGCGCTACACGCGGTTGGACGAGCAGATCAAGCGGTATCGGCTGGCGGATCAGGTCGGGGAACGGCGCAAAGCGGTTGCGACGATTCGCGCCCGGCTGGACGAGCGGATGCTGGCGCGGCTCAACCAAAAGCGGATGGCTTTTGCCTCGCGCATCGCGACGCTGGAGGCGCTCAGTCCGCTCGCGGTCATGAAGCGCGGTTTTTCGCTTGTGTACACGGGTGACAAGCTGGTAAAATCCGTGGAACAATTTGCTCCTGGCGACGAGATCGTGGTACGATTAAGTGATGGCAGTGCTACTGCACGAGTGGAACAGTTGAATCGGGAGGAGAAGCGCAATGGCTCGCAAGAAAACGGACCAAGAGACTGACATGCAGTTCGAAGAAGCGATGAAGCGGCTGGAGGAAGTCGTCGGGAAGCTCGAAGAAGGAGACATCCCGCTGGAGGAAGCGATTACGCTGTACCAGGAAGGGGTCACACTCTCGCGGATTTGCGGACAGAAGCTCGATGCAATTGAAGCCAAGATCATTCAGTTGGTGGAAGAAGACGGGCAACTGAAGCAGAAGGCTTTTCGCGTGGAAGGGGAATAAAGACAACGTGGATACATTCCAACAATATTTGGCGGAAAAAACGTCCTACATTGAGCAGCATCTCTTGCCTGCCCTGGAGCAGCAAGGAGTCCCGACCCAGTTGTACGAATCCATGAAGTATTCGCTCATGGCAGGCGGAAAAAGGCTGCGACCGATGCTGGTCCTCGCTGTGCTCGAAGCGCTGGACAAGCCGATGGAGCGCGGAGTCCCGTTCGCGGTTGCCCTGGAAATGATCCATACATACTCGCTGATTCACGACGACCTGCCCGCAATGGACGACGACGATTTGCGCCGCGGCAAGCCGACGAATCACAAAGTGTTCGGGGAGGCGACGGCGATTCTCGCGGGAGATGCGCTTCTGACGCGGGCGTTTGCCTATATCGCGGAGGCGTACCAGGAGCGCTCCGATGTGGCGCCAATCACGACTGTCAAGCTGATTGCCGAGCTGGGCAAACGAGCGGGCGCGACAGGCATGGTCGGCGGACAGATGGCGGATATCGAGGGAGAGGGCAAGCAGCTTGATCTGGAGCAACTGGAGTTCATCCATCGCCACAAGACAGGGGATTTGCTGGTGGCAGCCTTGCGCGGCGGCGGCTATCTGGCGGAAGCGAGCGAAGCGCAGATGGACGCTTTGACCCGCTACGGCGTCTGCATCGGACTGGCTTTTCAAATCCAGGACGACATCCTCAATGTAGAAGGGGACGCCGCGGAGCTGGGGAAAGCCGTTGGCAGCGACGCGGACCGGGAAAAGGCGACCTACCCGTCGCTGCTTGGACTGGCGGAGTCCAAGGACAGGCTGACGGCTTTGATCGCAGAAGCGAAAGCAGCCCTGGCAGATGCCGGAATCGAGCATTCCGCATTAAGCCCGCTGGCAGATTACGTGCAAAACCGGAACAAGTAATATAAAAGCTGGCATCTGCATGGGGATGCCAGCTTTTTTACGTATAGGCCGGTGTTTACAAGCGCTTGTCGTCCACGCTGTTCAACCACGCCTCGATGTCGCCGATGACCGACTGGATGCAGCCATCTTCAAACGGCGAGTACAGCTTCGCGACTTTGACCAGCTCCGTAAACGACTTGCTGCCGCCCTCCCGGCAGAGCGTCAAGTAGTCTGCCCACGCCTGCTCGGGATTTTCCTGAGCCCGCTTCCAGAACTGGAAGGCGCAAATTTGCGCCAGCGTGTAGTCGATGTAGTAGAACGGATCGCGGAAAATGTGCGATTGCTGCTGCCAGAAGCCGCCTTCCTCCAAAAACTCGTTCTCGTCGTAATTGCGGTACGGGAGGTATTTGCGCTCGATCTCGCGCCAGGTGCGCTTCCGCTCGGCCGGGGTCATTTCCGGCTGTTCGTAGACTGCATGCTGGAACTCGTCGACGGCGACGCCGTAAGGGATGAACAGCAGCGAGCTGCTCAGATGCGAGTACTTGTACTTGTCCGTATCTTCCTCGAAGAACAACTCCATCCACGGCCAGGTCAAAAACTCCATGCTCATCGAATGGATCTCGCACGCTTCATACGTCGGGAAGTGGTACTCCGGCACTTCAAAGCTGCGGCTGACGTACACCTGGAAGGCGTGTCCCGCCTCGTGGGTCAAAACGTCGATATCGCCTGAGGTGCCGTTGAAGTTGGCGAAGATGTAAGGCAGCTTGTACTTGCTCATATAGGTGCAGTAGCCGCCTGTCGCTTTGCCTTTTTTGCTCAGCAAATCGAGACATTCGTTTTCGAGCATGAAGCTGAAAAACTCGTCGGTTTCCGGAGAAAGCTGCGCGTACATTTTTCTGCCGTTTTCCACGATCCAGTCCGGAGAGCCTTTTGGCGTCGGATTACCCGTAGCGAAATCGAAAGCCAAATCGTAATACTTCATAGTATCTACGCCGATCCGCTCGCGTTGGCGCTCGACCAGCTTGGTGGCGACCGGAACAATCTGTTCCTCGACCTGACGGCGGAAGCGGGCGACCATATCCGCGTCGTAATCGGTGCGGTTCAGCCGGGCATAGGCCAGCTCCACGAAGCTGTTGAAGCCGAGCTTTTTCGCAATGCGGGTCCGCACCTTGACCAGACTGTCGTAGATGCTGTCCAGCTTCTCGGTGTGCTGGCGGAGAAAATCGTACTTGGCTTCGTTCGCCTTTTTGCGCATTTGTCTGTCCGTCGATGTCTGGAAGGGGAGCAATTGCGGAAGCGTGCGCTCTTCGCCTTCGAACATGATTTTCGCGGAAGCCATCAGAGCGATGTACTGGCTGGCCAAACGGTTTTCCTCCTGCAAATCGGCGACGACCTCCGGGGAAAAGGTGGTAAGCGTCGTTTCGGCAATGCGGAAAAGCTGGGCTCCCCATTTTTGCTCAAGCTGGGAGCGGTAGGGAGAGTGGACGATGGCGGCGTAGTAGCGGGAGACGATGCCCTGATACACCGGACCCGCTTCGTCCCAGTAGTCCTGCTCTTCTTTGTAAAAGGGGTCCTCCGTATTGATCGTGTGGCGGATTTGCGCCACTTCTCGCGCGGATTCCACCTCTTGCCGAAGCTCGTTCAGCTTACCCATCACCTGGTCTTGCTCTTCGAAGCTTGCGGCCTGCTGAAACGCTTTCAACAAGCTTGTGAAACGTTCCTCGACATCTGTCATATCAACGCGTGTGTACGGTATTTGCGAGAACTTCACGGGGTCCACCTCTTTTTTCTCGAATGGATTGATCCATTTTATTTTACCAGAAGTTAGCAGCCGTTGCGCACAAGATTGCGAGTGTGGATCAAAAGTGGTGTTTTTATGAAGAAACCGTTATAATGAATCAAGTTGAAATTAAGCGGAGTATAGGCTCCAGGCCACAACGAAGAAGCCTAGTTTTCCATGTGGTGGATTGAATTGCAGCATGCACAATCGCCGGAGAACGAACAGTGGAAAGTGAGGAATACCAATGCTGCTTACTACCATAAATGATCCTCAAGACCTGAAAAAGTGCAATTCGCAGCAGCTTCATACGCTGGCATCCGAAATCAGGCAGTTTCTCGTCGAGACGCTCTCAAAGACGGGGGGACACCTCGCGCCGAATTTGGGCGTTGTCGAGCTGACGCTGGCTTTGCACTACGTGTTTAACAGCCCCAAGGACAAGCTGATTTGGGATGTCGGGCACCAGGCATACGTACATAAAATGCTGACAGGACGCCGGGATATGTTCCCTACGTTGCGCCAGTACAAAGGGCTGTGCGGCTTCCCCAAGATGAACGAGAGCCCGCATGACGTCTGGGAGACCGGGCACAGCAGCACATCCTTGTCCGCTGCGATGGGGATGGCGACCGCCCGCGATCTGAAAAAAGAAAAAAACCACGTCGTGGCGATCATCGGAGACGGGGCGCTGACGGGCGGCATGGCGCTGGAAGCGTTGAACCATATCGGGCACGAGCGCAAAAACGTCATCGTCGTGTTGAATGACAACGAGATGTCCATCGCGCCAAACGTGGGCGCTTTGCATAACTACCTGGGCAAAATCCGCTCCACGGAAAACTACCAGTGGGCCAAGGACGAGGTCGAAGGGCTGCTCAAATCCATCCCGGCCGTAGGCGGCAAGCTGGCCTCAATCGCCGAGCGCTTCAAGGACAGCATGAAGTATTTGCTCGTATCCGGCGTTCTATTCGAGGAACTGGGCTTCACCTACATCGGGCCGATTGACGGCCACAACATGGAGCTGTTGGTCGATACGCTGAAAACGGCCAAGCAGACAAAAGGCCCGGTACTGATTCACGCGATTACGAAAAAAGGCAAAGGCTACGCTCCGGCAGAGGCGGATTCCGTGAAATGGCACGGAATCGGCACGTACAAAATCGAGTCCGGGGATACGCCGAAGTCGGCACCGACCTACACGTCCGTCTTTGCGGAAACGATGATCGAGCTGGCTGCGGAAGACAAGTCGCTCGTGGCAGTGACCCCAGCCATGCCGGCAGGCTCCGGCCTGATTCCGTTTGGACAAAAATACCCGGACCGCCTGTTTGACGTCGGGATTGCCGAGCAGCACGCTTGTACCTTTGCGGCTGGCCTTGCGACACAAGGTTTGAAGCCGGTGCTTGCGATTTACTCGACGTTTTTGCAGCGGGCGTACGACCAGTTGATTCACGATGTAGCGAGACAAAAGCTGAACGTCGTGTTTGCGGTCGACCGGGCAGGACTGGTCGGGGCGGACGGGGAAACCCATCAGGGCATGTACGATATCGCGTTCATGCGCATCATTCCGAACATGGTCATCATGGCGCCAAAGGACGAAAACGAGCTGCGCCACATGATGAAAACGGCGATGGCCTACAACGAAGGGCCGATCTCCTACCGCTACCCGCGCCTGCCAGCGCGCGGCGTGCCGCTGGATCGGGAGCTGCAAGTGTTGCCGATCGGCAAGGCGGAGATCGTCCGCGAAGGAAAGCAAGTGGCGATCCTCTCGTTTGGCCATGTATTTGAACTGGCGGAGCAGGCAGTCAACCAGTTGAATGCGGAAGGAATCAGACCGATGCTCGTCAATGCCCGCTTCTGCAAGCCGCTCGATGAGGAGCTGTTGTTCAGGCTGGCGAAGGAAGGCTACGACATCGTCACCGTCGAGGAAGGCTGTGAAATGGGCGGATTCGGCAGCGCCGTCATCGAATGTTACAACCGCGCGGGCTACCACGGCGTGAACGTGCAGGTCGTTGCCGTTCCGGATTATTTTGTCGAGCATGGCAGCGTAAAAGAACAGCGTCAAGAGGTCGAGCTGACCGCGGAGAACATCGCTTCCCGGGTACGCGCCTTGATGCCGATATCGAAGGGTGTACTGGAAGCATGAGTGTGAGAAAAGAACGAGTCGACGTATTGCTCGTCGAACGGGGACATTTTGAAACCCGGGAAAAAGCGAAAGCAGCCGTCATGGCTGGGCTGGTTCAGGTGGCGGGAGAGCGCTGCGACAAGCCAGGCACCAAATTTGCCGAGGACGTCGCGATTACGGTCAAAGGCGAGGTCCATCCGTACGTCAGCCGCGGCGGGCTGAAGCTGGAAAAGGCGCTGAAAGTGTTTGGCATCGACTTGCACGACAAAGTCATGATGGACATAGGAGCCTCGACAGGGGGCTTCACCGACTGCGCCCTGCAAAACGGCGCCCGCCTCGTCTACGCGATTGACGTCG
Organism: Brevibacillus sp. YAE8; assembly: GCF_057543335.1. Classification (NCBI taxonomy): domain Bacteria; kingdom Bacillati; phylum Bacillota; class Bacilli; order Caryophanales; family Paenibacillaceae; genus Brevibacillus; species Brevibacillus sp. YAE8. Next base: position 237,434 of record NZ_BAAIYG010000003.1, on the reverse strand, counting down.
GCTACGGACAGCTCGCGTGGAGTCTGCGCCAGGATGAGCGAGTCGTCGTCATGGAGCGGACCAACTTCCGCCACATGGACCCGGAAGCCTTCGAACAGGAGCGTCCGGACGCCGCTTCCATTGATGTTTCCTTTATCTCGCTGCGCTTGATCTTGCCCGTCCTGTACCGCTTTTTAAAAGAAGGCGGAGACGTAGTGGCCTTGGTCAAGCCGCAGTTTGAGGCAGGCAAGGACAAGGTCGGAAAAAATGGGATTGTGCGGGAGCCGGAAATACACGAAGCGGTGTTGACGGACATCGGGCAATTCGCCAGCGGCCTTGGATTTGCGCTGAAAGGATTGGACTTTTCGCCGATTACGGGCGGCGAGGGCAATATTGAATTTGTCATGCATGTGGCAAAAAGCGAAGGCGGCATGGACGCCGAAGCGTGGCAGAAGCTCGTCGGCGAGGTTGTCGTGCAGGCCCATGCCAAATTGAAATAGGGACAAAAAACAAAAGCCTCGGGAGTTTTGTTGCAATCGAGGCTTTTTATTTATGCATGAAAAGTTGTATACTTGTATAAGGATTTCCAACCAACCAGTTTGGGGTGGACCATGTGAAAAAGATAGGAATCATTGCAAACAAAGGAAAGCCCGAGGCACGGATCGTGGCGCGGGAGCTCGTCTATCTGTTGGAGGTACGGGGAGCGCACGTATTTTTGGACGAAACGATCGCATCGGATCTGGGGCGCGCCGAGCTGGGCGCTTCCATCGAGCAAATCGGCAGCCACGCTGACCTGGTCTGTGTGCTCGGCGGCGACGGAACGCTGCTCAGCATCGCCCGCAAGCTCGCCGGACGATCGATCCCCATTTTCGGGATCAATCTGGGCACGCTGGGCTTTTTGTCAGAAGCGGAGCCGGAGCACCTGCCTCACGCCGTAGATAATCTGCTTTCAGGCAAGTACAATATCGAAGAGCGCGCCATGCTGGAAGCGTCATTAGTCCGCAAAGGCAGCACGCTGGGTACATATACCGCCATGAATGACATCGGGATCGCCAAAGGCTCTTTTTGCCGGATCATTCAATGCGCTGTCTACTCGGATGACGAATACGTAGCTACGTTCAGCGGAGATGGGGTCATCGTATCGAGTCCGACCGGATCTACCGCCTATTCGCTGTCTGCGGGCGGACCGATTGTGGCCCCGAATGTGGACATGCTATTACTGACTCCGGTGGCGCCCCATTCGCTGACGGCGCGGCCGATGGTGTTGTCGGGCAATCAGACGATTCGCGTAGAGGTCGATGCCATCCACCAGGAGATGGGGCTGTCCATCGACGGCCAGTTCGGTTACCGGCTGGAGGGCGGCGATCAAATCTACATCAAAAAGTCTCCGTGCGTCACTCCGCTCATCAAGTGGAAAAAGGGCAGCTTTTTTGAAGCAATTCGCACGAAACTACAAGGGGAATGGGAGTAATCCATATGAACAAGGGGCAACGACATATCCGTATTCGGGATATCATCAGCAACCAAGAGGTGGAAACTCAGGATGAACTGGTGGAGCGACTGCGCGCTGCAGGGTTCAATGTTACGCAGGCGACAGTATCCCGAGACATCAAGGAATTGCATCTGGTGAAGGTGCCACTCCCTGATGGGCGATATAAATATTCCATGCCTGCTGAACAAAAATTCAATCCGCTGCAAAAGCTCAAACGGATGTTGGTCGACTCTTTTGTCAGCATCGACCAGGCCGATCACTTCATCGTGCTGAAAACACTTTCCGGCCATGCCAACGCCGTAGCGGAGCTGATTGACAACCTGCCTTGGGAAGAGATCATGGGCACGATCAGCGGGGACAACACGATCCTGATTATTTGCCGTTCCAAGGAAAATACAGCGGAAGTCACCAAGCGCTTTATGGAAATGCTGTAGAAGGTGGGCGCAACAGATGTTAGTGGAACTCTCTATCCGTAATTTTGCCATCATTAAATCGGTCACTGTCTCTTTTCAGCGCGGGCTGAATATCCTCACAGGGGAGACGGGGGCCGGAAAATCCATCATTATCGACGCGCTCGGGCTGCTTCTGGGCGGTCGCGCCTCCGCAGATTTTGTCCGCTATGGCGAACAGCGCGCAGAGGTGGAAGGGCTGTTTGAACTGCCGCCTGGCCATCCGGCGCTCGCGGTGTGTGCCAACGTCGGCGTACAAGTCGAGCAAGATGGCATGCTCGTCGTCCGCCGCGACATTTCCAACCAGGGCAAAAGCATCATTCGCCTGAACGGGCAGATGGTGACGCTTGCCATGCTGCGCGAGCTGGGACCGTGGCTGGTCACGGTGCACGGACAGCACGACACGCACATGCTGATGCAGGCGGACAAGCATATCAACTGGCTCGACGCCTACGGCGAGGCCGCGCTCGGAGCGGCGAAAGAGGAGTACGGCAAGCTGTACGCCGCGTACCGGAAAACGAAGCAGGACCTCGAACGGATGGCCCGCAACGAGCGCGAGCTGGTGCAGCGCATTGACCTTTTGCAATACCAGTTGGACGAGATCGAAGCGGCTGCGCTTTCGCCGGGCGAGGACGAAAAGCTGATGCAGCAGCGCAAAAAGTGGATGAACATTGAGAAGGTTTACGCGACCGTCCAGGATGCGTACCGCTCGCTGCACGGCGATCAAAAAGGCATGGACTGGCTCGGACATGCGATGAGCGAGCTGGAGCGCGGAGTGCTGTACGAGGAGCAGTTGGCTCCGATTCTCGAGACGGTGCAGACGGCGTACTACCAGATTGAAGACGTCGTGCACAAGCTGCGCCAGCTCTCCTACCACCTCGACTTTGAGCCGGAGCAGCTCGCGGAAGTGGAGCGCAGGCTCGATCAGATCCAGTCCTTGAAGCGCAAGTACGGAAAAAGCGTGGACGACATTTTGGAGTACGCGGCAACGATTTCCGACGAGCTGGACGAGATGCACCATTACGAAGATCGGCTGCAACAGGTGGAAAAGCGGCTACAAGAGCTGGCAGCAGACTTGGCCGTAGAGGCGCTGGAGCTGTCCGTCATTCGCCAGGAGTGTGCGACGAAGCTCGCCCGCGAGATCGAGCAGCAGCTAAAAGAGCTGCACATGGAACGGGCGCGCTTCGCCATTGACGTGCGCCAGACCCCTGACGAGGAAGGGGTAGAAATCGAAGGGATCAAGCGGCACGTCGACGCGAACGGCATGGACCAGATCGAGTTTTTGATCTCCCCCAACCCGGGCGAGCCATTGCGCCCGCTGGCCAAGATCGCTTCCGGCGGGGAGCTGTCGCGGGTGATGCTGGCGATCAAAACGATTCTCGCCGGAACCGATCAGGTGGAGACGCTGATTTTTGACGAGGTCGACACAGGGGTAAGCGGAAGAGCGGCGCAGGCGATTGCCGAAAAGCTGGCCCGTGTCGCCCAGAAGCGGCAAGTATTGTGCATTACGCACTTGCCGCAAGTAGCATCCATGGCCGATGCGCATTTTCTCATTAAAAAGGAAATGAGCGAGCACGAGACGAAAACGGTCGTGACGAGGCTCTCGGAGGAGGAGCGGGTGACCGAGCTTGCCCGCATGCTCAGCGGGGCGGAAGTAACGGCGAAAACAGAAGAACACGCGCGCGAGATGATTGTCCTCGGCCGCGAAAGAAAGGCTGTCAACTGATCCGGGTTGGCAGTCTTTTTTTGACGCAAAAAAGTTTGCAAAGACGCTGGCAGGTGAGGGATTTTCCTGACATAATCCGCTTGGCTGGGGGCAACATTAAAAGTACACAAGGTGGAGGTGTCTCTTTGTAGGTGTAGGTAGGGAACGGTAGGAGTGATTGCTGGTGATCCGACAAAACAAAAGAAAATGGATGGGAAGTCTCCTTCTCCTCATCACGGCGCTTGTCGTGAGTTCCACCCCGTTTCGCGATCTGTCCTCCTTTCCCCGTGAATTGCGTTTGATGGAAGGGTCCCTTGAGCAGCTCCGGGTCTCCGTGCCGGTGATGGGCACGCTAATCAATAGCAATCCTGACATTTTGCACGTCAACGGGACAGAAGCGCGCGAAGTATCCGTTGATTTGAGCCAGCCGATGTCGGTAGAACCGCGCAGGGCTGGAGAAGCCGAATTGCAGGTAAAATGGCGAAACATTCCGCTGACGGCTGTAAAAGTAAATGTGCTGCCAGACCTGCGGTTGTACCCTGGTGGGCAATCGATCGGGGTCAAGCTGCAAACGGCGGGTGTTCTCGTTGTCGGTCATCACCTCGTGGACAATGGCAAAAGCAAGGCTTCCCCTGGCGAGCAGGCAGGCATTCACGTTGGTGACATGATTGTCAAAATGAATGATCTGTACATCAATGACATGAACGAAGTAAAGAAGCTGATTAACGAAGCCGGGAAAAAGAATAGCCCGGTGCAGTTGCTCGTCGTGCGCGGGAAAGAAAAGCTGAATCTGACGCTCCATCCCGCCAAGGACCAAAAAGACGGGGAATACCGGATGGGACTGTACATTCGCGACTCAGCGGCTGGCGTGGGCACTTTGACCTTTTACGATCCCAATTCCAAGGCGTACGGCGCGCTGGGACACGTCATTTCCGATGTCGATACGGGCCAAGCCATCGTGGTAGGGGATGGCCAGATCGTCCAGGCGAGCGTGACGTCGATCGAAAAAGGACAGAGCGGCAATCCGGGAGAAAAATTCGCCCGCTTTTACAACGAAAGCGAAGTGCTGGGGAACATCACCAAAAACACGCCGTTTGGCATCTTCGGCAAAATGAAAGACGAGCCAAAGCGCAGCTATTACCGTGAGCCGCTCCCTGTAGCGCTCGCCGAGCAGGTCGTGGAAGGTCCTGCGAAAATCCTCACCGTCGTCGAAGGACAGAAGGTGGAGGAGTTCGATATCGAGATCGCCAACGTCATCAAGCAGCATTTTCCCGCAACAAAGGGCATGATAATCAAGGTGACGGACAAACGTCTTTTGGAAAAGACAGGCGGCATCGTACAAGGAATGAGCGGTAGCCCGATCATTCAAAACGGCAAGATTGTAGGCGCCGTCACGCATGTCTTTGTCAACGACCCGACATCGGGCTATGGCTGCTACATTGAATGGATGCTGCAGGATGCAGGCGTGCAGGTGCGCAACGCCCCGCAGTCGAATGCCAAAGCCGAACAGGCTGCCTGAATACGAAGAGACGAGCCGTCACGCAAACGAAGCGAGGCGGCTTTTTTCCATGGCACCATGCGCGCAAGACCGTAAGCTTCAAACCGTCGCCATAAGCATAACCTTCCACTGGAACGACGTCGGCTTGCATGGTAAAGTCATGGAGGCTTATGACGAATAGATGAAAAATGAGGGGATTCTTTGTCGAAATATCAGTAAAATCATTCAATCTTTCGTCATTGGCAGGAATGAATATGGCTTTGTCGAATTATTTTTCTCAGAGAAAAAGATGGTATGGACTAATCGTTTGTAGAAATGGAACCCCCTAGAACGCCACCTTCTTTCCAAAAGACCGTCCATTGTTAGGAGGAACGACCTTGAGCAAGATTGAAGTGTTGTTGGCAGATGATAACCGAGAATTTGTAAGCCTGTTGGAAGAGTATATCAGCAGCCAGTATGACATGAACGTCATCGGTGTCGCGTACAACGGCAATGAAGTTGTGCGCTTGCTGCAGGAACGGGTACCGGATGTACTGATTTTGGACATTATTATGCCTCACCTGGATGGACTCGCCGTCCTGGAGCAGATCCAGGCCATGCGCTTGAGTCCGCAGCCCAAAATTATTATGCTGACGGCATTCGGACAGGAAGAGATTACGAAGAAAGCGGTTGAACTGGGAGCTGCCTACTACATCCTCAAGCCGTTTGACATGGAGGTCCTCGCGCAGCGCATCCGTCAAATCATCACGACGAAGCCAGCCTCCTCCTTCGTCACATCGGTCAAGCCGCAATCGACTCTGCAAGTGCGCGGCCGCAACCTGGATGCAAGCATCACCAGCATCATCCACGAGATCGGTGTGCCTGCCCACATCAAAGGCTATTTGTATTTGCGCGAAGCCATCACGATGGTGTACAACGACGTCGAGCTGCTCGGCTCGATCACCAAAGTCCTGTACCCGGACATCGCCAAAAAGTTCAACACCACCGCAAGCCGCGTCGAGCGTGCCATCCGCCACGCCATCGAAGTCGCCTGGTCCCGCGGAAATCTCGATTCCATCTCCAGCCTGTTTGGATACACGATTTCCAACACGAAGGCGAAGCCGACCAACAGCGAGTTTATTGCGATGGTCGCGGATAAGTTAAGGATTGAGGCGAAGATTAGTTGAGGGTAGCTTTAATCAAGGCTAATGCAAAGAAGGCTAAATATCCGAAATAAGCTATATGGAGCCGATAAACTGAATAGTAACTAATACTGCTTATTTATTGGTTTCTCTATAACCGAAAAATAAGCAGTATTTTTTATGGGTGATTTGATATATTAATCTGATAATTTCATGCTTTAATGTTCATTTAAAAAACTACCTTCGTAAAAACATTGGCAAGTTATGGGCAGACTTTGAGGATACTTAGGAATTACTTGTGATTTATAGTACGTTTCATAAGAGTATTAGATATGGAATAGTAATTCTGCGAAATAAAGAGGATTTGGAGAGGAAATAAAGATTATATAATTTACAAGATAAAAAAAGGAGAGGATAATATTAACAAAGTTTATGAGGGGATTTAGATATATGAGCCTTTTGCAAAATTAGGTTTTCGTTTAAAAAATGAAGTTTAATGGTACGTAAAGTGGGAAATGCCACTTTTATAAGGTAAAGCCTAAAAGCAAGATGGGCATTCGGACAGAATTTTGCGATGCTGCTTTTTTCAAAAGAGTGCTTAGGCCGTTTTTTTGGATGGCTTGGCTTTCTTTCCTGTCAGAGCAGACACCAATAATACGATAGCATTCAAATACACATACGTTTTCACTTTTTGAATGCCACCGACATGTAGATCATTCGCTGTCAGGTTTTCCTTTAAACGGGCATTGCATCGCTCTACACTCGTCCGTTTGTGATACATCTTCTTCCAATTCTTTGTGTCCCGATGTGGCAAAGAAAATCTGCGGGGATCATCGTGGACGTTCACTTTTACGACCATTCCGTAGTTGGAGGAAGAGCACCAAGCTGAGCCGTGTGGGCACTCTACTTTTCCCATCACATGCGGGCAACGAAATTTGAGATGGGTTCCGTCAGCACCTGCGTACACCATTTCAAATCCCATGCTGCATCGAGGCGTTCCGTTTGACGTATAACCAGCAGGTGGCTCTTTCTCGTTTCGGAGGTTTAGAGGAATGATAGCCTGTGCCTTGTATTGATGAGCGATTTCGTAGTTCTTGAGATGATCGTATCCACCATCCATCACGTAATTCTTACACACTTCCTTGGCTTGGTTGTTCACTTGTGCCAGGAGAGGAGGAGCCATGTCTCCATCGTTGACGTGAGCAGGAGTGACTTCTAAAGCAACAGGCAATTCGCTGTCCGCGTCTACTGCCAGATGAATTTTGTAACCGAACCACGTGATTTTATTGCCAAAGGAGTCGAACTTGGCTCCCCAGGTGGCGTTTCCTGTTCCTTGGCAGCGAGATTTCGGTTGCTTTTTTTCATACGCATCAATCGCCGTGCTGTCGATGGCAATGGTCGTTCCTGTAATGATTCCCTCTTCACGGCATTGCATGACGAGGTCGTAAAACAGCTTCTCGGCAACGCTTTTCTGGACAATTTGAGCAAATACGCGACTAAACGTTGCAATGGATGGAACGGGTCGATCAATGGGAAACCCACACTGGTAACGAAAGCGTAAATCACTTGTGAGTCTCAGATGAAGAGCAGTAAATTGCGAAATTCCTTCGAAAGGAGCCGCCAACAAAGACCGTAAAATCGCTTCGCGGCTGTGTCCCGTTGCCCCTTGGGGCGTAATGCTTCTCAATTCTTTGGCGTACGGGCGTAAGTCCAGAACCGAAAAAAATAAGGGCAGACGTTCTTTCGATTCAAGTTTTTGCAGTTCCTCAAAGGAAAAAAGTGATGGCTGGAGAATATACAAGTGACTTCACCTTCCTCGAAAAGTTTTCGTGTGTGGTTGCTTGAAAACTTCTCCTTCTTGGGGTGAAGTCCTTTTTTATGCTTTTCAAGTGCTTGATACGAAAGGGCTCAGAAATCTGCAAAAGGCTCATATAAGAAAAAATAAAGAAAAAGGGTGTTAAAATGTTTCCTAAGTATAGCGAGATACAATATCCTTTGCTCAAAGAAATTGCTGACCGTGGAGGCGTAACTAGACCTTCCGACAAAAATCAAGAAGGAAAGACTGTGTATCAAGCGTTGGCTGACTATTTTGATTTAAGTTATGACATGAGGACAAAAGCTAAAAGCGATAGACGATTAGTATGGGATAACATGGTCCAATGGGCAAGAAATGACTTGCGGAAAGCAGGATTGATTGACAACTCAGAAAGAGGAGTGTGGCAGTTAACTCCAGAAGCTTATGAGCATCTTGAAAGAATGGAAAATGAGCAGATTGCCAGAGGAAATTATTCAAATATAAGTAGAGTTTCTTTAGAAACTTTTAGAAAAATACAAGAGAATTACGTGAGAATTGGAGAAGAAGGAGAACAGTTTGTAATAGAGTATGAAAGGAGAAGGCTTGCTGAAATAGGGAAGGAGCATTTAATTTCAAGCATAAAACAAATGTCAATTATAGATGTAAGCGCAGGCTATGATATATTATCTTTTGACGAAAATGAAAACGAAATCTATATTGAGGTGAAGTCAACTACAACATCTATGTTGGAGTTTGATTTGACTAAAAATGAATTAGAGAAGTCAAAAAGGTTTGGAAAATCTTATTGGATTTATCGAGTGATAAAGCTACGTACTTCCTCTCCAGAGATAGTTACTTTTCAAGATCCTTACACGTTAATTAAGGAGAACAGATTAGAGTTAAAACCAACAAGTTTTAAGGTAGTAATACTTGAATAATTATCTAAGTGATTTGATATGGTTTAATCAATGAGAAGGTCACGAAAAAACAATTATGATTCTTTGAGTAAAGAGCGGAAGGCAATTGTGGTGTCCCACTTGCGAAGGAATATCATTTGATTAATCTAAGATGTTAAATTTTTGACATTATAGAAGCATCTAGGAGGTGCTTCTTTTTAGTTGTTTACTGATATCAGTTCTTTCGAATATCTCATTGAAATCGTCTATATTCAATGCAGTCTAAATGTTTTTATTCAATTCATTGCAGTTCTCGAATCCCTTGTCATGTCAGAAAGAGTACTTTCCATGTAAGCCAGTCGAACTTTGCATAAACGGTCGGGAAATGAAAGCGGCTGAATCGCGTAAACCCGCACCGTTACCAGGCGGTAGGATACGTCGACGGCGAGCGGGAGGACGAACGCTCACTGAGAACACGCTTCAATAAGGTAATTCATACAAATGGAGGTTCGCCATGAAACGTGTCTGGTACATACTCGCAGCTTTTGCGGTACTAACGGGATGTAGCAGCGATCCAAAACCGGAATTTAAGGAAGTAGTTTCGACGTTAAACACGATGGTCAAGCCGGAGGATAACCCGCCAGCTCCAGCAACCAGCCCGCCTGCAGAGGCACCGCCCGAGCCGAAATCCGGCGTCCCAGCCGTCGCAGGTAAAACGGAAGCGGACGTAACCGCGCTACTCGGCGAGCCAGCCGCGACAGAAAACGGAGAATGGACGTCGATGTCATCGAAAATGAAAACGCCATTTGTCTGCCATACGTACAAGACGGATACGGGCGCGATAAGCGTCATGTTCAGCGAAGGAGTAGCGGCCAGGATCGAAGTCCGACCGTCCGAGACGTTCAAGTATCCAGATGACGTAATGAAAGCGATGCGTGCGGCTGGCCTGACGGTGCAGGACGGGGTGGAGCCGGAGAGTGAAGGCCTGCACTTCCTCGATTTTGGCGGGGTTGACGGAGTTTATGCGGTTCGTGTGGGCAAAGACTTGGAGGGAAGCCCGGAGAAGATCGGATATGTGCAGATTGTAACTGAAGAGAGGTTTAAATAATGCACACCCACCGAGCGGAGTGAAAATCCGATTAGGGGGTGTTTTTTTTATAAGCGCAAAGTTATCGAAGGAAAAAGAACGGTGGGAAATGAAAAACGCCATTAGGCCGTGCTAGCCTCGCACTTGGATAGCCAGCAAATAGAACGTTCCTTTGAATCAAGTCGATTCATTGGGGGTTTTTCGTTGTAAACAAGGAAGATTGGACAGTGGGCAGTACAGTATAGGCAGCGCCGCTTCGCACGAGTCAATAAACATCATGAACATGAACCTTCGAAGACCACACTGCAATGCCCGAGCGATTTAAAAGGAAGATGTTGACAATGACAAAATCAACGTAATAATATTTAGTTACGTAAAAATATAATTTTATGGAGGCCCGATACAATGGAAATTTTCAAGGGAGTAGAAATGCTACACCTAGACTATCATGGCTACGAGATTCACCCCGTCCTTTTGTCGGGCCAAGACATGGCTGTCCTGATAGACACGGGCTTCCCGGGACAAATAGAAGAATTGCGTACGGCCATGGAAAAAGCGGGAGTCCCGCTTACCAAACTGAAAGCCGTCATTTTAACGCATCAAGATGTCGATCATATCGGTTGTCTTCCTGAGATTTTGCAGGAGTGCGGTCAGCGTGTGCAAGTTTACGCGCACGCACTCGACAAGCCGTATATTCAGGGAGACATCCCGCTTGTCAAAGACGCGCACCTTGAAAATCCGCCGAAGGGCAGGGTAGATCATACGGTGGTGGACGGCCAGGAGCTGCCGTTTTGCGGCGGGATTCGCGTCATTCATACGCCCGGCCACACCCTCGGGCACATCAGCCTTTATGTCAGGCAAAGCAAGACGCTCGTTGCCGGGGATTCGCTGTACAGTGTAAATGGGACGCTCGCAGGGATTCACGCCCCGACGACCCTGGATATGCACGCAGCTCGCCTCTCGTTGAAAAAGTATGTAGACCTCGACATTGCGTCTGTGGTTTGTTACCACGGGGGAGTGAGCAGGGGGAAAGTGAAGGAGCAGATCGCAGGAATGATCCAGGGAGAATGACAGGGAAGGAACGAAAAGCCGGTGACACAGCAAAACCATCTCACAAGGATGGTTTTTTTGTTTTGCTATTGTCGAAACATGTCGTGGTTATTTGCTTGTTGCAGGCATCGTTCCGCCGTATGATAAAAAGGTTACAGAAACATAGGTAAAAAGTAGTGGTAGAAATGAACGGACTAGAAAACGCAATGAGGTGCAGCAATGGGAAGACGACGCAAAAAAGGAAACGAATTAGAAAACGTAATCATCAATCTTGGTACCTTGCTGATTTTGGGCATTTCCGGTTACGTGTATGTGCAGACGCAGCTATTACTAGCAGCAGGCATCGCGTTTGGAATTTTGCTGGGACTTGCAATGGGAATCAGATTCTGGATTGATTCCATTGCCCAAGAGAAACTGCGACGTTCCGGCATTGCGGAGATAGACAAAATGGACGGCAGGCAGTTTGAACATTACCTTGGACTGCTGTTTCACTCACAAGGATACAAAACGACCGTAACAAGGGCAGCAGGCGATTACGGCGCTGATCTCATTCTGGAAAAGAATGGACGGAAGGTAGCGGTCCAGGCGAAGCGATATAGTAAAAACGTCGGGATCGATGCCGTTCAGCAAATTGTGGGGGCACTTGCTCACTATGGAGCAAATGCAGCATGGGTTGTCACTAACAGAGATTTTACAGACGCCGCCTACAAGTTGGCCGCTTCAAATGGCGTTCGATTGATAAATCGCGAAGCGCTGATTGAAATGATCCAGCGCATGAATCCTGCGGCAAAACCAAACCCGAAACAGGTGAGGGCGCAGTTCCCGCAACAAAAGCTGCAATGCGATCGCTGCGGTAGTCAAATGGTCGTACGCAAAAGTACAAAAGGCGAGTTTTACGGATGCAGCAGTTTTCCAAAGTGCAGGAATACGAAGGCAGTTTAAAACGATAGCGATTATGGAGCAGGCGATATATAACCATAACTGAGTGGCTAGGGTTCAACCATGAAGGTGCTGATATCAATCGCCAAGAGGTTTAGCCTAACAGCAGCCACGTATAGCAGACCATCGTCTTCTGCGCGATTGAGGTCTGCTGCGTCAGATAGTAATTTCTGCTCCATCTTCAGCCAGTACCAAAATATTCGCCATGAAAATTCCGCCTACGGTCACCTCTTTTGCCTAACGCAGAAGTCCGTCCCAGTGTCACTGATTTCCACCCCATCACCTATCATTGTAAAAATTGTAAAAACATAGCAAAATCTCGCCGCCAATGTGCCCCAGTCGCTTGAACGATGCCAATAAGTATGTACAATAGAGAACATACTCCTAATTAAGAGCGAGGAAGGTGTTGCAACATGCGCAATTTGGATGAAATTCTCGCATTTAACCGTGAATTTGTAGCGAATCGTGAATATGAAAAATATCAAACGACCAAGTTTCCCGACAAGCGCCTGGTTGTTCTCTCCTGCATGGACACGCGTCTGGAGGAGCTGCTACCCAAGGCGATGAACATGCGCAACGGCGACATCAAGCACGTAAAAAGCGCCGGAGCCATCGTCTCTCACCCTTTTGGAAGTATCATGCGCAGTATTCTCGTGGCGATTTATGAACTGAATGCCGAGGAAGTGATCGTCGTCGGCCATTACGACTGTGGGATGAGCGCCATTGACAGCAAGCGGACGATGGCGAAGATGCTGGAGAAAGGCGTCTCTGCCCAAACCTTCTCCACCCTCCAGCACGCAGGGATCAATTTGCACAAATGGCTGCACGGCTTCGACCGGGTGGAGGAAAGTGTGCGCAACAGCGTGGAAACGATTAAAAAACACCCGTTGCTGCCGGCTAACGTCGACGTTCACGGCCTGTTGATCGATCCGGAGACAGGGCGCCTGGATGTCGTCGTAAATGGCTACGAGCGAACGGAAGCTAGTGAATGATCCAAAGCTTGTCACAGTCTCACGTCGAACCTTTTTGCATCGTTCGATGAAGTGGCTGGGAGGATTGGTGGGACTCGGGCTTGTGGCAGGTACATACGGCTATGCATGGGAGCGCACCTGGCTGCAAATCGAGCGGGTGACGCTTTCGCTGCCGCGACTTTCGAAAAGCTTCGACGGCTGCAAGCTGGTACAGTTCAGCGACGTCCACCTGGGGCACTATTGCAAGCCCGAGCAACTGCAAGGCATTCTCGACTTGATTCAAAACGAGCAGCCGGATATGATCTGCTTTACCGGCGATATCGTGGACCTGGAGACACAGTCGTTTTCCGCGGCTGTTCCGATGCTGGCCGAGTTGCAGGCGCCGCTTGGAAAATTTGCGGTGCTGGGCAACCACGACTACCGGGCGGGCCAGCAGCATGCGATTCGCCAAGGCTGGGCTGCCGCTGGTTTTGAGGTGTTGGACAACCGACATGTGGCGGTCGGCAAAAATGGCGACAGTTTGTACATAGCCGGAATCGACGACGCGCTGAACGGCGTGCCTGATCTGCCGAAGGCGCTGGTCGGGATTCCGGAGGCGGCCAGCGTCATCCTTTTGGCGCACGAGCCGGACTTTGCGGATGAAGCGGCTCGCTATCCTGTCGATTTGCAACTGTCCGGGCACAGCCACGGCGGGCAGGTGCGGTTGCCGTTTGTCGGGCATGTCCTGACGCCCAAGCTTGCGGCGAAGTACGTCAAAGGCTTGTACCGCGCAGGCGACAACCAGATGCCAGTGTACGTGAACAGAGGGTTGGGGACGACGATTTTGCCTGTCCGTTTTTTGTGCCGACCCGAATTGACAGTCTTTACTTTGCATCAATAAGCATCTTTGATCCATTGGACGAATTGCTGAAAAGCTTCGTCCTCTTTTTTTTGATGCAAATAGGCGATGAGAGTTGGGCGCTGCAGCGTGCCTTCCGCGATGTCGTGGGCGACGAGCCTGCCTTCCGCAAGTTCGCGCAGGATCGTTCGTTCCGGCAGCATTGTGATCCCGAGCTGGCGTTCCACCATTTTTTTGACCGCGCTGAAGCTGTCCAGCTCCATGATGACGTTGGGAAACACGCCGTTTCGCGCGAGAAAATGATCGATGCGCTGGCGGTAGGGGGCGGTATGGTTGCCGAACAAAATCATTTCCTGCGCGCCCCAGCTCGCAAAGCCCGGAAAGCGGCTGGCCCAGGGATGCTCGGGTGCCATGACGAGCAAGATGCGGTCGCTTGGCAAAAATTCCTGGTGGATGTGCGGATGGTACATCTCGCTGCCGAGAAAGGCGATATCGGCGGTGCCTGTCAACAGGGCGCTGAGCGACTCCTCGTACAGCGTCGAGCGGACGTAACAGGTAAAGCCGGGGTTCGCCTGGCGGTATTCGCCGATCAGGCGGGGCAGCTCGTAGGCGACAAACGCTTTTCCGGCGACAATCGTCATGGATTTCACCTGTTCTTTTTGCTCCATGAACGAACGCATCTGCTCCACGATGTTCGCCGCGATCGGCAGCAGGCGGCGTCCTTCCCCCGTCAAGCTCACACCGGAGGCGGTCCGCACAAACAGCGGGCTGCCGATTTGCCGCTCCAACTGCTTGAGCCGATGCGTCAAGGTCGATTGGGCGAGAAACAGCGCCTGTGCCGCACGATTGATCGACCCGTGATGAGCGATCGTCAAAAAAACTTCCAGGCTTTCTTTGTCCACAAGAAACCCTCCTATTCAAAAACTCGATAACTGGTTAACCATATTCTATAACAAAGCCAACAAAAATTGGCATAAAATACGAGCAGGAGGTGGGAGTATGGACAAAAATCAGGAAGTAAAACAGGCCGTGCAGCAGCAATTCGGGAAAAACGCACAGGAGTACGTGCAGAGCAAAACCCACGCGCAAGGAGCGGATTTGCCGCTTATGGTCGAGTGGCTTTCGCCGCAAACAAGCTGGAAGGTGCTCGATATCGCCACGGGGGGAGGGCATGTTGCCCGCACGCTGGCACCGCTTGTCGAGCTTGTGGTCGCGACCGATCTGACCCGCCCGATGCTTGCGGCGGCAGCGCAGGCGAACGAGCAAGCGCCGAACATTTTGTACGTCCAGGCCGACGCAGAGGCGCTGCCGTTTCTGTCCGAAACGTTCGATCTGGTCACTTGCCGGATTGCGGCGCACCATTTTCCAGATCCGGCCGCCTTTGTCCGTGAGACGAGTCGCGTGCTGCGCCCGGGCGGACGGTTTTTGTTCATCGACAACGTAGCGCCGGAGGAAGAACAGCTCGCGGACTTCGTGAACCAGGTAGAGAAGCGGCGCGACCCAAGCCACGTGCGCTGCCTGTCGGTGAGCGAGTGGAGAGCGCTGCACGCGGCTTGCGATTTGCAGGAGCGGCAGGCACGGCTGCGGAAAAAACAGTTTGCCTTTTTGCCCTGGGTACAGCGGATGTCCGAATCACCGGAGCAGGAGCAGGCAGTCGAGCGAATGCTCCTGGAGGCGACTGCAGAGCAGCAACACTATCTCGGCGTGAAAATCGAGCAAGGAAGAGTTGTGGCGCATCAGATTGATGAATGGATGGTGATGTGCCAAAAAAAGGGAGGAAATGACGATGAGTAACCAGTTTGAATGGATCGGCTTGGATCACGTCCAGTTGGCAGCCCCGCCAGGAGCGGAAGAGGAGGCACGGCGCTTTTTCACAGGCTTGCTCGGCATGCCGGAAGTGCCCAAGCCGGAAAAGCTCCGGGCGCGCGGCGGCGCATGGTTCCGCTGCGGCGCCCAATTGATTCACCTCGGAATCGAGCAGGGCTTTGTTCCGGCGAAAAAAGCGCACCCTGCCTTTGTCGTGCAAAACATCGAGGCGCTGATCGCGCATTTGGAGCAGGCGGGCGTACCGATTCGGCTCGACGATGAAATCCCCGGGCTTGTCCGCTTCTTTACCGAAGACCCATTCGGAAACCGTCTGGAGTTTATGGAGGCGAAGTAGCATGAAAATGGATTTTCACGCCAAGGAAAACGAAGACAGCTACACAGGTCGAGCGGCAGACGCCACGTGGGCGAGCACCATGCTGTCTGTCGTCGATCCGCGCGACAAGCGCGTGGTCGATATCGGCTGCGGAGGCGGCATCTACAGCAAGGCGTGGGCGAAGCTGGGCGCTGCAAGCGTCACCGGAGTCGATTTTTCCAGCGTGATGCTGGCAGCGGCGCAAAAGCAATGCGCAGACGAGCCGCGCATCTCGTTCGTGCAGGGCGATGCGCTGGAAACCGGGCTGCCTGACGGCTGTGCCGATATCGTCTTTGCCCGGGCGCTGATTCACCATCTCCACGATCTGCGCGGATTTTTTTCCGAAGTAAAACGACTGCTCGCTCCCGGCGGCATTTGTCTGATTCAGGATCGAACGATTGACGACTGTGCCGTCCCGGCTTCCCAAACGCATCTGCGCGGCTATTTTTTCGAGCAGTTTCCGCGATTGCTTGACGTCGAGGCCAAGCGTCGCCCGGCTGATCGGACGGTCCGGGCAGCGATGCAGCAGGCTGGACTTGCAAAAATCGAGCGGCTGTCGCTCTGGGAGGTCAGGCGCGTCTATGGCACTCTCGATGAGCTGGCGCGTGATTTGCGCTCGCGCAAAGGGCGTTCTTTGCTCCACGAGCTGACGGACGCCGAGCTGGAGCAGTTGGTGGACGCGATTTGCCTGAAGCTGTCCGGACATGAGACGATCAGCGAGCAGGATCGCTGGACGATATGGATAGGCAAATAAGTTTGTGGCACAATAAAAATAAACGTAATTGTGAATTTGTTTGTCACAAATTTGGATATGCTTGTCTCTTAATACGCGAGGATATATAATAATATTGCCATTGTATTATCGGTTAGCGTCATCATGGTGAAGGAGTTGTCGTACATGAAGATTGTGTTGTTTGATATTTTGATGTTCGTCTTCACGTTTTTTATCGCTTGGGGCTGTTTGAACTCGATTAAGGCGAAAAACAAATTCGCAATCGGATTTGGTTTGCTTTCGCTGGCGGTTTTCCTGTTTGCTGACGGTTTGATTATTTACTACATAACAAAGGGAGCCTAGTCAACAAGGCTTTCCGTCCGGCCAAAAAGAGGTTGTGCGATTCCTGCACAGCCTCTTTTTTGCATGCTCCAAGGAAATTTTTAGCATACTATTCCTGGAGGTGGAAAAGATGGGCAAGCGAAAACGTCTCGATTTTCTTACCTATACGGGAGTGATTGCTGCTGACCGCAAGACGAAGCAGCTTTGCAAACGGCTCCACCCCCACCATATCGCCGTCATCGATCATCCCGATGTGGATGAGATGGCGGCCAGGTCCTTGCTGGAAGCGGGGGCGAGGGTAGTTGTCAACCTGTCCGCTTTCATGACAGGACAGTATCCAGCCGAAGGAGCGCGGCTCTTGCTGCGAGCGGGCGTCGCTTTGTACGAGGCAGAGCGCGAGCCGGCAGAGCCGACCGCGTTGGAAGCGTGGAACGGCCAATTTGCAGCCATCCGTGAAGGCAGTCTGTACTTGAAACGAAAGGCGCAATGGGAGCTTGCCCTGTTGCTTCGCCACGTCACAGTGGAGGCGGTGCTCGGGAAGTGGGCCGAGGCGCAGAGCAGGCTGGATGATACGCTGTCCTTATTTATTGATAACACGCTCATGTACGCCAATAAAGAAAAAGACTTGTTTTTAAAGCCGCTCTGTCCCATGCCGCTGCGGACCAGACTGGAAAAACGGCACGTCGTCGTCGTCGTCCGCGGCAAGCATTACAAGGAAGATTTGCAGACGCTCTCCTCCTACATACGCGAATGCCGGCCCGTGCTCATCGGGGTCGACGGGGGAGCGGACGCTCTTTTGCAAGCGGGGTACAAGCCCGACCTGATCGTCGGCGACATGGACAGCATTTCGGATAAGGCGCTCTTGTGCGGGGCCGAAATCGTCGTCCACGCCTTTGTCGACGGGCTTGCTCCCGGAAAAGCCAGAGTCGAGCAGCTCGGGGTGGCGCATCACGTCCTGCCTGCGCCTGGCACGAGCGAAGATGTGGCGATGCTGTTGGCCTATGAGAAAAAAGCAGAGCTGATCGTGACGATTGGTGCCCATACGAACATGATTGATTTTCTGGAAAAAGGCCGCAAAGGGATGGCCAGTACTTTGCTGGTGCGCACGAAGATCGGCCCCAGGCTGATTGACGCCAAAGGAGTCAGCCAGCTCTACCAGCCGACTGGCTCGTGGAAGCTGTGGGGCTGGTGCATGGCGGCGATGCTGTTGCCTGTCACCGCTGCGCTGATGATTCATCCGATCGCCCGTCACGCGGCGCAAATGCTCTGGACGCAATGGCGGACCTGGGCTTTTTAAGGAGGCGCTATGATTTCTTTTCGGTATCATCTGATTACGTTGGCAGCCGTATTCGTTGCGCTTGGCGTCGGCATCCTGCTGGGAGGAACGGCGGGTCATCCGTGGTTTTCTGAGGGCGCCCAGGAAATTTTGGCGAAAATGGAGGCCAAATACGACCGGGCGCTGAAAAGCAACCACGATTTGAAGCAGCAAATCAATCGGCTGCTGCAGGAAGTGGAGCAACGCAACCAGGAAGTCGTCCACATGATGGCGATGCGCTACGGCAATGATCTCGCAGGGAAAAAAGTGTACGTCTGGCAGGATACAGACAAGGAAGCTAAAGAGATTACCCGGCTGATGCATTCGGTAGGCATCAACGTCGTCGCCTATGAACGGGGCGGGACTTGGGAGGACGGCTTGCTGCTTGTGGTCGCGGGCCAGCCGCCGCCATGGCTGGAGCAGCGGGCGGGCACGGGCAAATGGCTGCTGGTGGAGGAGGTGCCGGATTCGTTGGCCAAGCAATGGGCCTTGCTGGAAAAGGTGCAGCAAACCATGACAGAAATGAGGGGCGCGCGTGAAAAAAGTTAGCGTCATCATTCCTGCCTACAACGAAGCCGACGCGATCGGAGCGACGCTGCGAGCGATTCGCGAACGGCTTTTCTGCCATGAGCTGATTGTCGTCGACGACGGCAGCGAGGACGAGACGGCTGCTCTCGCCAAAAAGTGGGCCGATCTCGTCATTACCGTGCCGCAAAACCGGGGCAAAGGCGCTGCCGTCCAACTCGGCTGGCAACGGGCAAACGGCGATGTCGTCATGCTGCTGGATGGCGATTTGCGCGAGAGTGCGGCAGAGGCCGAGCATCTGCTTGCCCCTGTGATGGAGGATGCCTGCGATATGGCGATCGCGATTCTGCCTTCCCCGAGGCAAAAAGCGGGAATGGGTCTGGCAAAAGGGCTGGCTCATCGAGGGATCAAGTGGCTGACGGGCTTTGAGGCCAGCGCGCCCTTGTCCGGTCAGCGGGCCATTCGCCGCGACCTGTTGCAAAAGCTGGGGAAAATCGACAAAGGCTTCGGCATCGAGGTAGGTCTTACGGTAGATGCCTTGCGTGCAGGCTATCGCATCCGGGAAGTGCCCGTCGGGTTTTTTCACCGGGAAACGGGCAACGACTGGCGAGGCTACTCTCATCGCGGCAAAGAGTTTGTCGCCATCGGCCGGACGCTGTGCACAAAGTGGTGGGAGGGAAAGCCGTGGCTGCACACGCCGTGATACTCGCGCTTTTCAGCGCACTCGTGTTGCCGCTCGTCCTGCAGCGTCCCATGCTCAGTTTCTGCTCGCAGATTCTCGCCAAAAAGCGCATGACCCGGCCCAATTATCGCGGCGAGCCAGTGCTGACGGCAGGCGGGCTGGTGCTTGTGGCGAGCATGGCCGTGACGATTCTCGTCCAGCTTCTGCTTCTCGCGCTTGCAGGCGCTTCGCGCGAGGTGCTGGTGCAAGGCTTGCTGCTCGCCTGCGGAATGGCGGCGATGGCGTGCTGGGGCTGGATCGACGACAAGGCTGGTGACCGGATCACGAAAGGATTTCGCGGCCACTTTGGCGCGCTTTTGCGCGAGAGGCGCGTGACGAGCGGGATGGGCAAGCTGGTTGGCGGCGGGCTGACGGCTGTCAGCGTATCGCTGTTCGTTTCGGCCGGCTTCTGGCCGTGGCTGGTCGCTTGCGGCTTGCTGGCGATTTCCCCGAACATCCTGAACCTGTTTGATTTAAGACCGGCGCGCGCGATCAAAGTGTTTTGGCTGCTCATGTCGCTGGCTGCCATCGGGAGCGTTTTGGGGGGGACAACGGGGGAGCCGTCTGCGGTCTGGCTGTTTCTTCTGCCGGTTCTCGTCGCGACGGTTTTGTTTTTCCCGCACGATGCAGGCGGCCGGATCATGCTCGGGGATACCGGAGCGAATACGCTCGGCTTTGCCATTGGCTATACATACGCGACGGCGACGCCGCTGTTTTGGCAAGCCGCCTTCCTGTGCGGCTTCGTCGCGCTTCAGGTCGCGGCCGAGTTCGTCTCGTTTTCGCAGGTCATTGAACAAAAAGCGTGGCTCAAAAGGCTGGACGAGTGGGGAAGATGAGCGCAATCAAAAACAGGCAGATTTTCACCTGCCTGTTCTACTCGTCGTCTTCTGCCTCGCGAATCATGAAGCGGGGTTGTACCCGATTTTTTTTGCGTTCGTGGTGCAAAATGAACCCGGCAATAAACAAGACGGGAATGGCGAAAGCAAGGACGCCGAGAATGAGCTTTCCCCACAGGAAGCTGACATCGGGTGCCGTCGAATAAAAAAAGGCGTCGCGGATCAGCTTGATCCCGTACATGGCAATCGCAGCCGGAATGACCATGATTAAGAGGGCAATGACTTTCTGTACGATCACTGGTGGTTCACACCTTTCTCTCTCATTCTTTCATCATATCGGATGCCAGTATGCTTGTCCACCGTCCGTCCCTGTGCACACGAGCGAGCGCACGTTAGGGAAGAGAGCCTGTCCATCAACGGTTTGTTGCAGTACAATGGTAACGAGTAAGATGAAAAGCGAGGGGTCTAGCGCATGCACAAGCTGCTTATAGTAGGTGCTGGACGAGGCGGTACGGCTCTGTTGCGGACGCTGAACCAGATGGACAGGCTGAAAATTGTCGCCGTGGTCGATCGGCGGCCAGACGCTCCCGGAATTGAGCTGGCGAGATCGCTGGGCATCAAGGTCGATTCGGATTACCGCCCTTATTTGGACGACGAGCTGGACGTGATTTTGGAAGCGACAGGGGACATGGAAGAATACGAGCAGCTCCGCCAGTTAAAGCGGGAAAAGACGGTGCTCATTCCGGGCACCTTCACGCGAATTGTCATGCGGCTCATCCGCGAGCGCGACAAGCTGATCGCGGCGATGATGCAAAACCAGCGCGAGCGCGAGACGATGCTCGACTCTACGCACGATGCCATTATCGGCGTCAATCGGCAAGGAGTCATCACGTTGTTCAACAAGGCGGCCGAACGCCTGATGGACATCGAGGCAAGCGAAGTGCTGGATACAAAAGTATCCGAGCGCATCCCCAACACCAGACTACATATTGTATTAGAGACGGGCTGCCCTGAGCTGAACCAGGAGCAGATTTTGCCGAACCAGACGCGCATTATCACGAACCGCGTCCCCGTGCGCAACGACAAAGGGGAAGTGGTCGGAGCCGTGGCGATTTTCCGCGACATTACCGAGGTGATGGCGCTCGCTGAAGAAGTGACCAATCTCAAGGAACTGCAGAGCATGCTGCAAGCGATCATTCAATCCTCGGACGAGGCGATCTCGGTCGTGGATCAGAACGGCATCGGCTTGTTAATCAATCCGGCGTACACGAGACTGACGGGGCTGACGCCGGACGATATTATCGGCAAGCCGGCTACGGTCGACATTTCCGAAGGCGACAGCATGCACATGCAAGTGTTGAAAACGAAGCGGCCTGTCCGGGGCGTCCCGATGAAGCTCGGGCCGAAGCGCAAGGACGTGGTCGTGAACGTCGCTCCGGTCGTCGTCGATGGCGAGCTGAAAGGCAGCGTCGGCGTCATTCACGACGTTTCCGAGTTCAAGCGGCTGACAGAAGAGCTGGAAAAAGCCCGGCGCATCATCCGCACGCTGGAGGCGAAGTACAGCTTCGCGGATATTATCGGCTACAGCGAGCAGATGAAAAGCGCCATCGAGCAGGCGAAAAAAGCGGCGTTGACGCCAGCGACCGTGCTGCTGCGCGGAGAGTCCGGGACGGGCAAGGAGCTGTTTGCCCACGCCATTCACAACGCGAGCGAGCGCAAGTACAACCAGTTTATCCGGGTCAACTGCGCGGCGATTTCCGAGAGCCTGTTGGAGAGCGAGCTGTTCGGCTACGAGGAAGGCGCTTTTACGGGAGCGAGGCGAGGCGGAAAGCGCGGCTTGTTCGAGGAAGCGAGCGGAGGCACGATATTTTTGGACGAAATCGGCGAGCTGTCCATGGGAATGCAGGTCATGCTTTTGCGCGTCCTGCAGGAACGGGAGGTCGTCCGGGTCGGGGGCACAAAGCCGATCAATATCGACGTCCGGGTCATTGCCGCAACCCATGTGAACCTGGAAGCGGCGATTGGCGCGGGACGTTTTCGCGAAGACTTGTACTACCGCCTCCACGTCGTCCCCATCCATATCCCACCGCTCCGCCAGCGGCTGGAAGATATCAAGCCGATAGCGATGTACCTCTTGCGCAAGGCCAATCTGGAATACGGCAGAAACGTCGAGGAGCTGCATGAGGAAACGTTGCAGATGCTGTTGTCCTACCATTGGCCGGGCAATGTGCGCGAGCTGGAGAACGTCCTCGGCAGGGCGATGATACATATGCGCATCAACGAACGCACGATCATGCCTGAGCATTTGCCTCCTTTGGAACGAAAAATCAGCAAGGCCCCAAAGGAAGCAGAGACGACGGCAGGCTCCACGGGGAAAACATTGAAGCAGGCGGTGGAGGAAGCGGAACGTCAACATATTATGCGCGAACTGGCTGCGGCCAAAGGCAATCGGACCTTGGCGGCCAAGCGGCTCGGAATTGCGATCCGCAGCCTGTACTACAAGATGGAAAAATTGGGAATCATGGATGAGCAGGAAGATGTAAAATGAACGCGCAAAAATTTGCGTGCAAATAATTGCGCGTTTGTGCAAAAAACTGCACACTTGACGAATGGAGAATTCATCCACATCCCCTCAAATAAAGCGCTTTCAAAAAACGATTGCGTTGGCATGACTTTTGCATAAACTACTTGGCGGGAAATTCTCCACACGGAGCCCACTGTTAACACAGAAGAATGATACTAGGGAGGTTTCTTCATTGAACATCTTTGACTACATGCAAAAGTACGATTACGAGCAACTGGTATTTTGCCAGGACGAAAATTCCGGCCTGAAAGCAATCATTTGCATTCATGATACGACACTTGGACCAGCATTGGGCGGCACGCGCATGTGGCCGTACAAAACAGAAGAAGAAGCGATCATCGACGTACTGCGCCTCGGTCGCGGCATGACCTACAAAAACGCGGCAGCAGGGCTTAACATCGGCGGCGGTAAAGCCGTTATCATCGGCGACCCGCGCCAGCACAAGAGCGAAGAGCTGTTCCGCGCGTTTGGCCGCTACATTCAAGGGCTGAATGGCCGCTACATCACGGCAGAGGACGTAGGTACGACTGTCGCGGACATGGATATGATCCACCTGGAGACAGATTATGTGACAGGCGTTTCTCCTGCATTCGGCTCCAGCGGCAACCCGTCCCCGGTAACAGCTTACGGCGTGTACCGCGGAATGAAGGCAGCGGCGAAGCTCGCTTTCGGCTCTGACTCTCTCTCCGGCCGGGTCGTTGCTGTACAAGGCGTCGGGAACGTGGCCTACAACTTGTGCCGCCATCTGCATGAAGAAGGCGCACATTTGATCGTCACCGATATCAATGAAGAAAACGTAAACCGCGCTGTCAACGATTTCGGGGCAAAAGCGGTTGGCGTCAACGATATTTTCGGCGTCGAGTGCGACATCTTCTCGCCTTGCGCACTGGGTGCGATCATCAACGACGACACCATTCCGCTTTTGAAAGCAAAAGTAATCGCAGGTGCGGCGAACAACCAGTTGAAAGAAGAGCGCCACGGCGACCTCATCCACGAAATGGGCCTGATCTACGCGCCAGACTACGTTATCAACGCGGGCGGCGTCATCAACGTGGCTGACGAGTTGCAAGGCTACAACCGCGAGCGCGCCCTGAAAAAAGTAGAAACAATCTACGACACGATCCTGAAAGTGTACGAAATTGCCGAGCGCGACGGCATGCCATCCTACAAGGCGGCTGACCGCATGGCCGAAGAGCGCATTGCCAGCGTAGGCAAATCCCGCAATACGTTCCTGCAAAACGGCAAGACCGTCTACCATCGCTAATCATTGTATAGCGAAAAACACTCCCCTGCTCCCGCTCTTTCCCGTCGACTGGGCAGTCAGGGGGTACATATCCTTTGTTCTTAGAATATTCTCATTCTCAGAAAAACGTAGGCAAGCGACACGAAAAATCAGCAGCCAGCTTTTTCGACTGTCTTCACCCATGTGGGAAGACGCTTCGTATGAAAGGGGAGATCCAGCATGTCTCAAGAATTCGATCTGGTCGTTCTCGGTGGAGGGACCGGCGGTTATGTAGCGGCGATTCGCGCTTCCCAGCTCGGAATGAATGTCGCGATTGTAGAAAAGGAAAAGCTCGGTGGCACATGCCTGCACCGCGGCTGCATCCCGTCCAAGGCGCTGTTGCGCAGCGCAGAAGTGTTTTCGACCTTGAAGGAAGCAGACAAGTACGGTGTTTCGGCAGGCGCTGTCGGCTATGACTTCGGCAAAATTCAGGATCGCAAGCAGGGCATTATCGACCAGCTTCACAAAGGGATTCAGTTTTTGATGAAAAAAGGCAAAATCACCGTCTTTGAAGGCTTCGGGCGCGTGATGGGGCCATCCATCTTTTCCCCACAGGCAGGCGCTGTCCGCATCGAAAAAGAAAACGGCGACCAGGAAATGATCGTGCCGCGCTTTTTGCTGCTCGCGACCGGATCTCGTCCGCGCACGCTTCCAGGGCTGACGATTGACGGGTCCTACGTCGTGACCAGCGACGAGGCGCTGCAATGGGAAAAACTCCCTGAGTCGGTCGTCATCGTAGGCGGCGGCGTGATCGGCGTCGAGTGGGCGTCCATGCTGAACGATTTTGGCGTCGAGGTTACGATTGTCGAGTACGCGGATCGGATTTTGCCGTTCGAAGACGAAGAAGTGAGCAAGGAACTGGCCCGTTTGCTGAAAAAACGCAAAGTCAACATCGTCACTGGCGCGAAAGTTTTGCCGGAGACACTGGAAAAAGGCGAAGGCAAAGTCGTCATTTCCGCGGAGACGAAAAACGGCGTGGACACGTTTACGGCCGAGAAAATTCTCGTATCCGTAGGGCGTCAAGCCAATGTGGAAAACCTCGGCCTGGAAGCGACGGACATCAAGGTCGAGCGCGGCGTCATCGTCGTCAACGAACATTTCCAGACGGCTGAATCGCATATATATGCCATTGGCGATGTCATTGGCGGCTTGCAGCTCGCTCACGTCGCTTCGCACGAAGGAATTTTGGCGGTCGAGCACATGGCAGGGCTGAATCCGCATCCGCTCGATTACACAAAGGTTCCGAAATGCACGTACAGCCGTCCGGAAGTGGCGAATGTCGGCTTGACGGAAAAAGAGGCGCGCGAACAAGGCTTTGACGTGAAGGTAGGCAAGTTCAGCTTCAAGCCATTGGGTAAAGCGCTGATCCACGGCGAAAATGACGGCTTTGTGAAGCTGGTCGTTGATGCCAAGACAAACGACCTGTTAGGAGTACACATGATCGGCACGCATGTGACCGATATGATTTCCGAGGCGGGCCTTGCCCGGGTGCTGGATGCGACTCCGTGGGAGATTGGACAGACCATCCACCCGCATCCTTCGCTCTCGGAGGCAATCATGGAAGCGGCCCAGGCCGTAGATGGAAAAGCGATTCACAATTAGCAAGGAGGGTATCCACGATGACAACCAAACGGCATGAACAAGTTGGTTTGACTGATGCGCAAGTCTTGGATATGTACTATTACATGCTGCTCGCGCGAAAAATTGACGAGCGCCAGTGGCTGTTGAATCGAGCGGGCAAAGTGCCGTTCGTCATTTCTTGCCAGGGGCAGGAGGCGGCTCAGGTAGGGGCGGCTTTCGCGCTGGAGACAGACAAAGATTTCTTGTGCCCGTACTACCGCGACCTCGGTCTGGTGCTCGTATTCGGCCAGACGGCGCGTGACTGCATGCTCTCCGCTTTTGCCAAGGCAGAAGACCCGAACAGCGGCGGACGCCAGATGCCAGGGCACTTCGGCGGTAAAAAATACAACATCTTGACAGGCTCCAGCCCGGTAACGACACAAGTTCCGCACGCAGTCGGCATGGCGCTGGCAGGCAGAATGCAAAACAAAGACTTTGTCGTGTACACCTCCTTCGGCGAAGGCTCCAGCAACCAGGGGGATTTCCACGAGGGAGCCAACTTCGCGGGCGTGCACAAGCTCCCGGTCATCTTTTTCTGTGAAAATAACAAATATGCGATCTCCGTTCCGCTGAAAAAGCAGCTCGCTTGCGAAAGCGTAGCAGACCGGGCGATTGGCTACGGCTTCCCGGGCGTCAGCGTAGACGGCAACGATCCGATTGAAGTGTACCGCGTCATGAAGGAAGCGGTGGACCGCGCTCGCCGCGGCGAAGGGCCGACATTGATCGAAGCGGTGATGTATCGTCTGGTACCGCACTCCAGCGACGACGACGACCGCGTGTATCGCACGCGGGAAGAGGTAGAAGAAGCGAAGAAAAAAGATCCGCTGATCGTTTTTGCCGCTTATTTGCGAGAAATCGGCTTGCTTGATGAAAATACAGAAGCGGATATGCTGGCGCGTGTGCAGCTCGAAGTAGACGAGGCGACCGAGTACGCGGAAAACGCTCCGTATCCGACACCTGAATCGACATTGACACACGTCTACGGGAACTAAGGGGGGAACTTTCATGGCAGTCATTTCGTTTATTGATGCGATTACGATGGCGATGCGCGAAGAGATGCGTCGCGATCCGAATGTATTTGTCCTCGGTGAAGACGTCGGGGTGCGCGGCGGCGTGTTCCGTGCGACCAACGGATTGATTGAAGAGTTCGGCGAGGCGCGCGTGATTGATACGCCGCTCGCAGAATCCGCGATTGTCGGAGTAGGGATCGGGGCGGCGGCTTACGGCATGCGCCCGATTGCTGAAATCCAGTTTGCCGACTTCATCATGCCGGCCGTGAACCAGATTGTCAGCGAAGCGGCGAAAATGCGCTATCGCTCCAACAACGACTGGAATTGCCCGATCACGATCCGCGCTCCGTTCGGCGGCGGCGTACACGGCGCGCTCTACCACTCGCAGTCGGTTGAGGCGATGTTTACGAATGTTCCCGGCTTGAAGGTCGTGGCGCCTTCCACTCCGTACGATGCAAAAGGTCTGCTCAAGGCGGCCATTCGCGACGAGGACCCGGTGCTGTTCTTCGAGCACAAGCGCTGCTACCGTCTCATCAAAGGCGAAGTGCCGGAGCATGACTACGTGCTGCCGATCGGAAAAGCAGATGTCAAACGGGAAGGTACGGACATCACCGTCATTTCCTACGGCCTTGCCCTGCACTTCTGCCTGCAAGCAGCCGAGAAGCTCGCACAGGAAGGCATCAGCGCGCACGTTCTCGATTTGCGCACGCTGTACCCGCTGGACAAGGAAGCGATTGTCGAAGCGGCGTCCAAGACCGGAAAAGTGCTGATCGTGCATGAGGACAACAAGGAGGGCGGCGTCGGCGGAGAGGTAGCGGCAATCGTGGCTGAGCATTGCCTGTTCGATCTGGATGCGCCGATCAAGCGTCTGTGCGGACCGGATGTACCTGCGATGCCGTACAGCCCGCCGATGGAGAAATTTTTCATGCTCAACCCGGAAAAAGTATTGGAAGCAATGCGCGAGTTGGCCAACTTTTAAAGGCGAGGAGGACCAAAGATCATGGCAACGAAAGTACTTATGCCCCAGCTCGGCGAGAGTGTGACCGAGGGGACCATCAGCAAATGGTTGGTCAATGTTGGCGACACCGTCAAAAAATACGATCCGTTGGCGGAAGTGACGACAGACAAGGTGAATGCGGAGGTTCCTTCCACCGTATCCGGACGAGTCGCGGAGATCGTCGTTCCCGAAGGAGAAACGGTAGCGGTCGGGACATTGATCCTATATATAGAAGAAAGTGGTGCAGCAGGCGAGTCTGCCAGCCCGGCAGCAGCAGAGGCGCCAGCACCAGCTTCTGCGGCGATTCAGGCGAGCACCGCACCGAGTGCCCCGGCAGCAGCACCCGCTGTACCATCCGCTCCGGCAGCCCGGCAAGCGGCTGGAAACGACGGGACGAAGCAGCGCTATTCGCCTGCCGTCGTGATGCTCTCGCAGCAGCATGGTATTGATCTGTCCCGCGTCGTGGGAACAGGCGCAGGCGGACGGATTACGCGCAAAGACGTGCAAGCGATCATTGACGCGGGCGGCCAAAAGCCGGCTGAGCCAGTGGCAGAGGCAGTTGCACAACCACCTGTGGCAGCGACTCCTGCTCCAGCGGCTGCAACTCCGGCTCCGACAGCAGCTCCGGCTCCGACAGCGCCTGCTGCGACGCCAGCACCTTCCGTCGACATTCCGGTTGCGACTGGCGATCAGCTCGTTCCGGTAACGCCAATTCGCCGGACGATCGCCAACCGGATGGTGCAAAGCAAGCACGAGGCGCCACATGCCTGGACGATGATCGAGGTGGACGTGACCAATCTGGTCAACTTCCGCAACCAGGCAAAAGCCGAGTTTGCGAAAAAAGAAGGGCTCAACCTCACCTTCCTGCCGTTCTTTATCAAGGCGGTTGTCGAAGCGCTGAAAGAATACCCGATGATTAACTCGACATGGGCGAACGACAAAATCATCGTGAAAAAAGACATCAATATTTCCATTGCGGTCGCGACAGAGGACGCGCTTTACGTTCCGGTCATCAAGGACGCCGACCAGAAGTCGATTCTCGGCATCGCCAAGGCTGTCGACGATCTGGCTGCACGCACACGCGCCGGCAAGCTGACGATGGACGACATGACGGGCGGTACGTTTACCGTCAACAACACTGGCTCGTTTGGCTCCGTTTTGTCGCAGCCGATCATCAATTCGCCGCAAGCGGCAATTCTCAGCGTCGAATCAATCGTGAAGCGTCCGGTCGTCATCAACGACATGATCGCCGTGCGTTCCATGGTGAACCTGTGCATGTCTTTGGATCACCGCGTGCTCGATGGACTCATTTGCGGACGCTTCCTGCAAAGCGTCAAGCAAAAGCTGGAGAGCATCGGCCCGGATACGAAGCTGTACTGATCGCTCGCCAAAAAGCGAGCAACGCCAACCAGGTCGGGTCCGGCCTGGTTTTTTTTATGGCTGCCGAAGAGAGGGGCATTCGCCAGCAAAAAAATTTTCCGATGAACGATTTTTACATGTAACTTTTTCCCGGGTGAATGCGTCTTAGCAATAGTAGCCAAGGAGTCTCTTATCTTCCATAGAAGAGATTCCCTCCAGATATCATTTATGGTAGACTGGTAGCGACCTGCTAGAGAATGATTTCCAGATTATAGGTAAATGTGGGAGGAAAAACATGAAGAAGAGTAAAAAAGCACTGCCAATAGTGCTGGCATCAGCGCTGGCCGCTACACCTTTTGTCGCTGTACCGCAAGAAGCTCATGCTTTGAAAAAAGTGACCGTCAAAGCGGACAACGATGGGGCTGACAAGGATAGCTCTTACGACATCAGCTTTACGTTGGAAGAGGATCTGACCAAGGGAGATACCATTACGATTGAGTTTGATTCCGAATATACCGTGAGCAAAAGCATCAGTTCAAGCGATATAGATGCAAGCTTCAAAGTCAAAAGCGCAAAAGCAAGCGGCAAAAAAGTCATCATTACATTGAACGAAGATCTTGAAGAGGGCGACAAGGTTACTATTACGATCGAAGACGGCATTACAAACCCGGAAGACAAGGGAACTTATGACGTATATGTATCAACCAGCAGCGAAGATGAAGAATACGGCGAAGTCACGATCAAAAGCAGTTCCAGCAGCAGCTCCAGCAAAGACTACACCGTATCGCTCAGCAGCAAGGCAGCGGGCGAAGCGACAAGCGTCAAGCTGGGCAAAATCTCGCTGAAAGGCAGCGACGAGCTGGAAACCAACGAGTACATCACCGTCATTTTCCCGGATGAAGACATGCTGCCGTCCAAAATCGACGCGGGCGATGTCAAGTTGAACGGCTACTCGGTGAAAACCGTCAGCGTAAAAGATGACGAGGTGGAAATCAAGGTTCCAAGCTCCGTTGCCGGAGATGATTACATCACCCTCGAATTCAGCAAGTCTGCTGGCATCGAAAACCCTAGCGCTGGCAGCAAATACACGTACAAAGTCAAATACGATGGTGTTACATACGAATCTGAACAGTTCGAAATCACCAAATCCGGTTCCAGCACCAGCACAGCGACCAACAGCTTTACGGTCAACCTGTCCGACCCGTCTGCGGGAGCGCGTTCCAGCTACACGTTTGACGCCGACTTTGGCAGCAAACAGTTGAAAGCGGACGAAGAGCTCATTCTGGAATTCCCGTCTGCCGATATGGTTCCAGGCATTCTGTCTGCCTCTGATTTTACCTTGAACGGCAAAACGGCCAAGCGAGTCAGCGCTTCCGGCAACAAGGTGTACATTACGGCTCCGTCCAACTTCTCTGCCACCAGCGAAGTAAAAGTAGTCGTTTCCTTCTCTGCCTGGATCACCAACCCGAAAACAGCGGGCAGCTACACCTTGAAGGCGACAGCCGCTGGCCGGACTTTGGAGTCCAAGTCGTTCACGATTGGCGGTTCTGTTGTCAATCCGACACCGAACCCGGCGCCAACACCTACTCCGACACCAACACCGAACAACACGGTGAATAACAGCACAGCGACCATCGCGCTGACCTCGACAGCGCTTGGCAAGCCGACAGGTGTCAATGTGGCGATCAAAGGTCTCGGCGTAGGACTTGTGAAGCAGCGCGACTTCGTGGAGCTTGTGTTCCCGGCAGGTTACAAGGTTCCGGCGTACATCGC
Organism: Brevibacillus sp. YAE8; assembly: GCF_057543335.1. Taxonomy (NCBI): domain Bacteria; kingdom Bacillati; phylum Bacillota; class Bacilli; order Caryophanales; family Paenibacillaceae; genus Brevibacillus; species Brevibacillus sp. YAE8. The sequence continues at coordinate 206,359 of NZ_BAAIYG010000003.1, read as the reverse complement.
TCCGGCAAACGTAACCGTGAACGGCGTAGCCGCCAACTACGTAGCGGTGCGCGGCCAAAACGTGCTGATTTACCCGTCGCAAGACATTCCGGCAGCGACAGCGGCAAACATCAGCATCAATGCTGCTGCCAACATCGTAAACCCTGCTGTGAAAAACACATACAGCATCAGCGTCTTTACGTCTGAAGAAAAAGGATTGCTGTTTGCGCGCGCAGTAGGCGTCGGAATGCCAGCTCCGGCTCAACCAGCGCCGCAGCCGACACCACAGCCGCAACAGCCAGCCGTGACCGTGCCGACGAATGCAGCGCTGTTCAAGGTGAATACAGCGAACTTCACCTTGCACGGTAAAACCTATCCATTGCAAGTAGCGCCTTATATCGCAAACGGCAATACGACAATGGTACCAGCGCAATTCTTCAAGGAAGCGCTCGCGCTGACCACCCAATGGAACAATTCCACTGTGGCGATCATCAGTGGAACAAAAGTGATGAAGTTCACCGTTGGCTCCAACAAAGCAAGAGTGGGCAACCAGGAAATCACCCTGCCTACGCCTGTCGTGCTGAAAAATGGCATGCCAATGATCCCGGTTCGCACCGTAACCGACAACCTCGGCTACAAAGTAGGCTGGGATGCGAAGACATCCAGCGTCTTCGTTTACAAGTAAAAACAGGCAAGCATTACTGTAGAACGGAAAAACCCCCTGCGCAGCATGTTGGCTGCGGCAGGGGGTTTTTGACGTACCCGCAGGCGTTTACAGGTAGTAAAAAAACGTAGGCACAACGAGGGAGAGAATCAGCAAGCCAATTAGGATTTTCGCAAACAGCGACTGAAATTTCACGGTGGAAAAACCTCCTTTCAGATCGGAAAATGACCAAATGAGAGGAAAATATCAGGTAATTTCGACTCTAGCTATGCTAGAATGAAAAGAGAACAACCTTGATTGTTTTTTTAGCTTTAACACGAATGTGTGACCTCAACAGGATTGTACCGAAATGTAGCCGAAGAGACAACCATTTGCGAAAAGGATGATGGCTGTGAGCGCACCAAACAAGATTGCCCATATCGGAATTGCGGTAAAAAGTCTGGAGCAGTCGCTCCCTTTTTACACCGAGCAGTTGGGCTTGACATTGGTTGGGACGGAAAAAGTCGAGAGTGAGCAAGTAAACGTAGCGTTTTTGGCGATCGGAGAAAGCCGGATCGAACTGTTGGAACCGCTTTCGGCGGACAGCCCGATTGCCAAGTTCATCGAAAAGCGGGGCGAAGGGGTGCACCATATCGCGTTCGACGTAGATGACGTGGCAAGCCGATTGCAGCAGTTGAAGGAGCAGGGAGTGGCGCTCATTCACGAAGTGCCGAAAGCCGGTGCGCACGACGCTCTGATCGGATTTTTGCATCCGAAGGCGGCGGGCGGCGTCCTGTACGAGCTGTGCCAGTATCCAAAAGCGTAAAAGAATCGCGAGCGATTTCGTAGTAGAAAAAATTTTTTTGCGGTATACTGGAACTTGTGAATATGTACCAAAATCGGGCAAGTAATCGGGAGGTAACGAGTGTGAGTGCGATCAACGAAGAACGTTTGCTAAACGAGTTTCTGGAGCTCGTGCAGATTGACAGCGAAACGAAAAACGAGGCAGCCATCCACAAGGTGCTGAAACAAAAGCTGATCGAGATGGGCTTTACGGTCGAAGAGGATGACGCAGCAGCGAAGACAGGCCATGGCGCCAACAACCTGATTGCGACCTTGGAAGGCACAGGAAACGGTCCGGCGATTTTGTTCAGCAGCCACATGGATACCGTTGTGCCAGGTAACGGCATCAAGCCGCAAATCCGCGATGGCTACATCTACTCTGACGGTACGACCATTCTCGGAGCGGATGACAAGGCGGGGATTGCTGCTATTTTTGAAGGCATTCGCACGCTGAAGGAACAAAACTTGCCCCATCCAACGATCCAGGTTGTCTTGACCGTAGGGGAAGAATCCGGTCTGGTCGGTTCCCGCGCGTTGGACGCAAGCTTGCTCAAGGCGGAGATGGGCTTCATTCTCGACTCCGAAGGCCCTGTCGGCAAAATTACGGTGGCAGGTGCGGGTCAGTACCGGATCGTCACCAAAATCCATGGGAAAGCCGCTCACGCTGGCGTCAACCCAGAGGATGGAATCAGCGCGATCACCGTTGCTAGCAAGGCGATTTCCCGCATGTCGCTGGGACGCATCGACGCGGATACCACCGCGAATATCGGGCGTTTCGAAGGCGGCAAGGCGTACAACATCGTCAGCGATTACGTGGAAATCTGGTCCGAAGCGCGCAGTCTCGTGATGGACAAGTTGGAAGCGCAAGTGAAGAAAATGACGACAGCGTTCGAGGAAGCGGCAGCCGAGATGGGCGCTACTTGCGAGAACAACGTCATCTTCATGTACCACGGCTACAAATTCAATGAAGAAACGCCAGTCGTGCAAAAAGCGATCGGCGCAGTCAAACGCATTGACCGCAATCCGGAGCTTGTCGCAAGCGGCGGCGGCAGCGATGGCAACGTGTTCAACGGCTACAACATCCCGAGCGTGAACTTTGCCATCGGCTACGAGGAAATTCATACGAAAAACGAGCGCATGCCAATCGCTGAACTGAACAAAGCAGCCGAGCTGGTGCTCGCTATCATCGCAGAAGTACAGGAACAGTAGGAACAGGCTGGCGGAATCCCGATGGGGGTTCCGCTTTTTGCTTTTTTGCGAATGGATGATTGGGACAAACGTTGTCTGTCATAGACTGTAGGAAGGAGCGGGACGAGGGGGAGGAGCATGCTGTATCTGGTGACGGGCACGGTCATTCGTATAGGAGAAAAGCACGCGGGAATGCAAGTGCTGGAGGTCGAGTTGGCTGCTTGCGCCGGGGAGGAAGCTGGCCCGCAGAAGGCACTTTCGTTTGCCCAGGAGGACTACCGCATCGGCGATACGCTCCTGCTCAATACGACGGCGCTGCGCCTGCAACTCGGGACGGGCGGGTTTCATCTGGTCGTCGGCAAGACTGGGGAAGAGGCAAGCCGCGACGTCATGCCGAGCAAATGGGGACATATTATGAAAATGCGTTATTCGCCCTGGCAGTTGGCAGTGGATGCGGTCGAAGAACAGGCCAGCCCTTTTCACGACTTGTTTCGGCAGCCGGACCTGTCGCTGGACGGTACGCCTGTGCTCATCGGCGAGCTGCACAGCCTGCTGCCGCCGGCAATACTTGCGCTCAAACAAAACGATCCGCAACTGCGGTTAGTCTATGTCATGCCCGATGCGGCTTCGCTGCCGATTGCGCTTAGCCGTCACGTCCAACAGTTGTCCCGGTCGGGCAACTTGGCGGCGACGATTACGACGGGACATGCGTGGGGCGGCGATCGCGAGGCGGTGACGATTCATAGCGGTTTGCTGGCCGCGCGCCATGTGGAGCGGGCCGATGTCATCGTCTGCATGCTTGGCCCGGGCGTTGCGGGAACGGGCACTTCCTACGGTTTTTCCGGCGTCCAGTTGGCAGAAGTGATTCACGCCGTGTCGGCACTGGGAGGCACGCCTTTTTTTATTCCGCGCATCAGCTTTGCCGACCAGCGCAGCCGCCATTACGGCATCAGCCATCATACGACTGCGATCCTCGGCAGATTTGCCCTCTGCCCCGTGCTGGTGACGTTGCCGCGGCTTGGCGACGAGCGCGATGCGATTATCGAAGAGCAGCTCGCAGCGATTACAGACAGCCGGGCCGGACACAGGCTGGCATATGGACCAGCGCCGTCTGTCGCGCGCCTAGATGCGCTGGAAAAAGGCTACGGCTTGTCCTTTTCCACAATGGGCAGAAGCTGGCGAGAGGACCCGGTTCCGTTTCAGACGGCTGTTTTGGCCGCCGATCTTTTGGGGAAAAGCCTGTCGTATCCGGCGGAGGCGCTCAGCGGCGAGCAGCGTTTGTCCGCTTCGTCAAATACTCTTGAAGCGTTAGCTCTTTATTTGACCAGGAGCGGAGAGCGGCCTTGATTTCCCATGCTTTTCCAACCATCCGCAATTGCTTTTCGCTGACATAGGTTTTCATTCACAATCTCCTCCGATACAATGAGTGTGGACAAGCTTTATGCTCCCAACTTATGGAGCGAGGAATCGAATTAGAACGACCAAGCTGAAAAAAAGGATGATGAATGTGAGCAAGCAAGACCACTTGTACGAAAAAACGATTGCCAGCCAGCCGATTTACGAGGGACGGATTATCAGTTTGAAGGTCGACGAGGTGCTTTTGCCAAACGGACATACAGCGAAGCGGGAGATCGTCAATCACCCGGGAGCGGTTGCCGTCATGGCGCTGACGGATGACAACAAGCTGGTGGCGGTGCGGCAATTTCGCAAGCCGCTGGAGCAGACGATTGTCGAGATTCCCGCAGGCAAGCTGGAGCCGGGAGAAGAGCCACTGACTTGCGCCAAGCGCGAATTGGAAGAAGAGACAGGCTATGTGGCGAGCCACTACGAGCCGCTCAGCTCGTTTTACACCTCGCCAGGCTTCGCCGACGAGATTTTGCATGTGTTTGTCGCGACAGGGCTGAAAAAAGGCGAGAGCAAGCCGGACGAGGATGAGTTCGTGGACGCGCTTGAGCTGACACTGGAGGAAGCGCACGCCTTGCACCGCAGCGGGGAGATTCGCGATGCGAAAACGGTAGTGGCGCTGTTTGCCTGGGAGAACATGCTGCTCCGAAAGCAGTTGAACGGGTAATGCAGACTTATTTTTGCGACATGCACATCCACATAGGCGGAACGTGGACCGGAAAGCCCGTGAAAATTACCGCGTCGCGCCAGATGACCTTGACGAAAATTTTGGAGGAAGCTTCGGAAAAAAAGGGAATGGATGTCATCGGGATTATCGACGCGCATTCGCCGGAGGTGCAGGACGAGCTAATGTCTCTGTTGGAGGCGGGAGCGGCGACGGAGCATGCGGACGGAGGGATTTTATACAAAGGGACGATGCTGATTCTCGGCTGCGAGCTGGAAATCAAGGAGCCGGGGCGGGGAGCGGCTCACTTCCTCGTCTACTTGCCGAGGCTGGCTAACATGCAGCAATGGACCCGCTGGCTTGCCGAGCGCTGCAAAAATGTCCAGCTCAGCTCCCAGCGCGTGGCTGCCCGGATTGGCGAGCTGCAGGATGCCGTGGAACAGTTGGGGGGGATGCTCATTCCGGCGCACATTTTCACCCCGCACAAAGGGCTGTACGGAAGCTGTACAGATCGGCTGGCGGATGTGCTCGACCCGTCCCGCATCTACGCCGTAGAGCTTGGGCTGAGCGCGAATACGGACATGGCGGATCGGCTGTCCGAGCTGCACGCCAAAACGTTTCTCACCAATTCCGATGCGCACTCCCTCGGCAAAATCGGCCGAGAGTATCAAAGCATCGCGATGGAAGCGCGTTCGTTCGCCGAGTGGGCAAAAGCGATTCGCCGCGAGGGCGGCAGAGGGGTGACGGTGAATTACGGCCTGCATCCGCAACTGGGCAAATACCACCAAACCGCTTGCCAGGGCTGCCAGTCGCTTTTGCCAGCAGACGCAAAAGGGAGATGTCCCGAGTGCGGACACAAGCGGATCGTGCGCGGCGTGGCTGCGCGCATCGACGAGCTGGCAGACCGGGAAGCAGGAGCGCACCCTGCGTTTCGCCCGCCTTATATCGAGCAGTTTCCGCTCGAGTTTATCCCGGGAGTCGGGCCGAAGCTGCTCGCCAAGCTGTATCACGCGTTTGGCACGCAGATGAATGTCGTGCACCGAGCGACAGAGGAAGAACTGGCACATGTCGTCGGCGAAAAAATTGCCAAGCTGATCGTGGCAGGCAGAGCAGGTTGTTTGAACGTGCAAAAAGGCGGCGCGGGAACGTACGGAAAGGTGATCTTGTCCTAACTGTCATAGCCCCCGTCTCCGGCGCATAAGCTGTACAGTAATCAGCGAAGCGGGAGGGGACGAACCGTGCGTTCACGAGTCGGACAAACTATCCAATCCTATATGAGAGAACATCAGTCGCTCTATTGGTTTACGATTGTCCTGTTTGCCATGGGGATTATTTTCGGTGCCGTGCTCGTCAACTCGCTGCCACTTTCGCAAAAGCAGGAGCTGTACGGTTTTCTGCAATATTTTTTTAACAGCCTGAGCACGAGCGGCATCCCGGAGACGAGCGCCCATTTTCAGCAGTCGTTCGGGCATTATGCGAAAACGGTCGCGATCATGTGGGTGCTGGGCTTATCCATTATCGGCCTGCCGATGATTTTGCTGATGCTGTTTCTCAAAGGAGTCGTCGTCGGATTTACCGTCGGCTTTTTAGTCAGCCAGTTGCAGTGGAAAGGCGTGACGTTCGCCATGCTCGGCGTACTCCCGCAAAATTTGCTCGTCGTTCCGGCTCTGTTCATCATCGGCGTGAGCGGAATTTCTTTTTCTCTCCGGCTGATCCAGACCCGGCTGTTGAGCAAGCGCGATGTCATTGCCCCGCATTTCATGGGCTATACGGTGCTGGTCATTTCCATGCTGGGCGTGCTGACGCTGGCCGCTCTGTTCGAGACGTTTGTGTCGCCGAGACTGATGCAGCTCGTGCTCAATTAAGAATAATTATCAGGTAAGAACTCATGCATTTGACTTATTCGACGCCCCTCTACTATAATAGGAACAGGTTTCATGCGAGCGGGGAGGGGCATTAATGTTGGAAGAAAAATTAGAGAAGATCAAGCAACAGTTGCATTCACAAAACTACAAGCTGACACCACAGCGTGAAGCCACTGTTCGCGTCTTGCTGGAAAATGAAGAAGATCACTTGAGTGCGGAAGATGTTTATTTGCTGGTGAAGGATAAAGCGCCGGAAATCGGGCTTGCGACTGTATACAGAACTCTTGAGCTTTTGAGCGACTTGAAAATCCTTCATAAAATGAACTTCGGCGATGGGGTAGCCAGATACGACCTTCGCGATGACAATGCGGCTTACCACCACCATCACCTCATTTGCCTCAACTGCGGCACTGTGGACGAGATTTTTGAAGACTTGCTTGTCAGTGCAGAAGAAAAGGTCAAGAATGTTTACAACTTTGCTATTACCGACCACCGTCTTACCTTTTACGGGATTTGCGGTCGCTGCATTGACAAAGTAAACGTGGAGGACTTCAAATAAGCCAACTTCTCTGGGAACGGAGAAGTTTTTTTCTTTTCTCTTTCGGCGCTTTTGTAATGGCCGACGTTTTCCTGTGGCATCCTAAAACAGTACATGGAGACAGGAGGCGAGATGGCTTTTGATTATTGGCGTACCGAAAGAGATCAAAAATAACGAAAACCGCGTCGGGCTTACTCCTGCTGGCGCCAGCTCCTACAGGCAAGCAGGACACCGCGTGCTGGTAGAGACGCAGGCGGGAGTAGGCTCCGGCTTTACCGATGAAGACTATGCCGCAGCAGGGGCGGAAATTCAGCCGTCGGCAGAGGAAGTGTGGAAAAACGCCGACATGATCTGCAAGGTCAAGGAGCCGCTGCCTGACGAGTACCCGTACTTCCGGGAAAACCTGATTCTGTTTACGTATCTGCACCTCGCGCCGGAGCGGGAGCTGACCGAGCAGTTGCGGGCGAAAAAAGTGGTGGCAATCGCCTACGAGACGATCCAGACCGACAGCGGGGCACTGCCGCTGCTCATGCCGATGAGCGAAGTGGCGGGGAGGATGTCCGTTCAGATCGGGGCGCAGTTTCTAGAGAAGCCACACGGCGGAAAAGGCGTCCTTTTGGGCGGGGTCCCCGGTGTTTTGCCTGGGCGCGTCGTCATTGTAGGCGGGGGCATCGTCGGGACGAATGCGGCGCGAATGGCGATCGGGCTTGGGGCCAATGTCACTTTGCTCGACATTAACGCCAACCGGCTGCGCGAACTGGATGAAATGTTTGGCGGCAGGCTGCAGACGCTGATGTCCAACTCCTACAACATCGCCGAAGCGGTAAAAGACGCGGATTTACTGATTGGAGCCGTGCTCATTCCCGGCGCCCGCGCTCCGCGGCTGGTCACGGAGGAGATGGTCAAGACGATGTCGCCTGGCTCGGTCATTGTCGACGTGGCAATCGATCAGGGCGGCTCCATCGAGACGGTCGACCGCATATCCACCCACAGCGACCCGACGTATGTCCGGCATGGCGTCGTCCACTATTCGGTGGCCAACATGCCAGGGGCGGTACCGCGCACCTCGACGATTGCGTTGTCCAACGTGACGCTGCCGTACGGGCTTTTGCTCGCCAACAAAGGGTATCGGGCGGCGATTTCCCAGCATCGGGCCTTGGCGCGCGGGGTCAACGTGCTAAACGGACATATCGTTTACGAGGCTGTCGCCCGTTCGTTGAACTTGCCGTACACGCCGCTTGACGATGTGCTGCAGGAGCTTCCGCTGTAGAGCCGCATGGGCGAAGAGACAAGTGCATACATATGAAGAGAGCAGGGAGGTGGACAGATGGGGTTCCCGTATCGCCGGATGATGGAGGCGCTTCGCTTTTTGCTGTTATTCGTGACGTGCTCATTGCTCTCTTACGGTATCATCACTTTGCTTGCGGAAAAATTGCTGCCGGCCGATCCATACCACGAGCCGCACGGGAATGCCGTGAAGGTCGTGAAACTGATTAATTCCCCGCAAACACAGGACCTGGACGGTTACCTCGCGCGGTTGCAGCTGTTTTATTTGACGGGAGAGTAAATGCACTTTTTTGTGTGCGGGCAGCAGGAGATTTTTACTCGATGTGGAAAGCAATACAGGATACTTATCACCTGAAGGGGACAGCTTCATGGACAGTCTGATTGATCTATTTATCCATTTCCTCGCTGTGGAAAAGGGGCTATCGCGCAACACCCTGGAATCGTATCAGCGGGACATGGTCGCCTATACCTCGTATTTGCACGAGCAGGGCGTGACCCGGATCGAGGAATCAACGCGGACGCACATCATCGGCTACTTGCTCGTCCTGCGGGAAAAGGGGCGGGCAACCGCGACGCTTTCGCGCAATATGGCATCCATTCGCGCTTTCTACCAGTTTCTCGTTCGGGACAAAATCATCGACAAAGATCCTTCGATCCACCTGGAGACGCCCAAAATCGAAAAGCGCTTGCCAAAAGTGCTCTCGGTTGACGAAGTGGAGCGGCTTCTGGACAGTCCCCCTGTCAATCACCCGGCCGGGCTGCGGGACAAGGCGATGCTGGAACTGCTGTATGCGACAGGCATCCGCGTCTCTGAGCTGGTCAATCTGGACAAAGCGGATGTCAATCTGGATATGGGCTTTGTCAAATGCATGGGAAAAGGCTCCAAGGAACGGATTATTCCGCTTGGCTCCGTCGCCATTCAGATGGTCCGGCACTATTTGCAGGCAGGACGTCCCAAGCTGGTGAAGGGGACGGGCGAGTCAGCCTTGTTTCTCAATCATTTGGGCAAGCAGATCACGCGTCAGGGCTTTTGGAAAATTATCAAGCGCTACGCCGCGAAAGCGAATATCCGGGCGGAGATTACGCCGCATACCTTGCGTCATTCTTTTGCCACCCACCTGTTGGAAAACGGGGCGGACTTGCGCTCGGTACAGGAGATGCTCGGGCATGCGGATATTTCCACGACACAAATCTACACGCATGTGACCCGGACGAGGATCAAGGACATTTATGCCAAAACGCATCCGCGAGCGTAATGCCGATGCGGCTTGGGATACGATGAAGATACCCCCGACAACGCTAGACAAAAGAAACACAGATGACTCCGCCCGAGTCCGAGGCGGAGCAAGCTTATCTCCATCAGGTCAGACGTCTGACGACCTGGGATGAAACTTTATCCATTTTTTGAACTGGAGGCGTTAACATTGCGTTATTCACGTGTATTTCTGATCGTTATGGATAGCGTGGGAATCGGCGAACAGCCAGATGCTCCCAAATTCCGCGATGAAGGAGCCAACACGCTCGGCCATATCGCGGAGCGCGTCGCAGGCTTTGCTTTGCCGAACCTGCAAAAGCTCGGGCTCGGAAATATTGCCCCGCTAAAAGGCGTCCCTGCTGCGGAAGCTCCAGCCGCCCACTATGGAAAAATGCAGGAAATTTCCATGGGGAAAGATACGACGACAGGCCACTGGGAGATCATGGGCTTGCACGTCGCAACGCCGTTTCGGACGTATCCGGACGGTTTTCCAGCCGAGCTGATCGCGGAATTTGAACAGCGCATCGGGCGGAAGGTGCTTGGAAACAAAGTCGCTTCCGGTACGGATATTCTCGACGAGCTGGGCGAAGAGCACATGAAAACAGGGGCTGTCATTGTGTACACGTCTGCTGATAGCGTTTTCCAGGTGGCTGCCCACGAGGAAATCGTGCCGTTGGAGGAGCTGTATCGCATTTGCCAGGTGGCGCGCGAGCTTACTTTGCGGGATGAGTTTGCCGTGACGCGCGTGATCGCCAGACCGTTTGTCGGAGAGCCGGGCAACTTCACACGCACCGCCAATCGCCATGACTACTCCGTCAAGCCGTTCGAGCCGACCGTGATGAACCGTTTGCAGGATGCCGGACTGACCTCGATCGCGATCGGCAAAATTAGCGACATTTATGCCGAGGAAGGAATCACGCAGTCGATCCGAACCAAAGATAACATGGATGGCGTAGACCAATTGATCGGCACGATGAAGCAGTCGTTTACAGGTCTGTCGTTCGTCAACCTCGTCGACTTTGATGCGAAGTTCGGACATCGCCGCGATCCGGAAGGGTACGGCCAGGCGCTGATGGAGTTCGATGCCCGCATTCCGGAAATTTTGGCCGCCATGCAAGAAAACGACCTGCTCGTGATTACCGCTGACCACGGCAACGATCCGGTCCACCACGGAACCGACCATACGCGCGAATACGTTCCGCTCCTGGTGTACCACAAAGGCATACGCACAGGGGAAAACTTGGGCATTCGCGAAACATTTGCCGATCTCGGCGCGACGATTGCGGACAATTTTGGCGTGGCCGCTCCGGCAATCGGAAAAAGCTTCCTGAATCGTGTATAAAGGTTAAGTAATTATAAACATTTATATAGAAGAAACGTAACCGAAGAGGAGTGTTCACATATGGCAAATTTGCAAGAAGCAGTAGCGTTTATCGAACCAAAACTGGCGGAAAAGCCGACGATCGGGCTGGTATTGGGTTCCGGGTTGGGCGTTTTGGCCGATGAGATCGAAAATCCGGTCGTCATTCCGTACCACGAAATTCCGGGCTTCACCGTGTCCACGGTAGTCGGACACAAAGGGCAGCTCGTCATCGGCAAGCTGCAAGGCAAACAAGTAGTGGCGATGCAAGGCCGTTTCCACTTCTACGAAGGCCACGGGCTGGATGCAGTCGTTTTCCCGATCCGCGTGATGAAGCTTTTGGGCGTGGAGACGATCATCGTGACCAATGCGGCGGGCGGCATTAACGAAGGTTACGATCCGGGCGATCTGATGCTGATTTCCGACCATATCAACATGACTTTCCGCAACCCGCTGATCGGGCCAAACGACGACGAGCTGGGCGCGCGTTTCCCTGACATGTCCGAAGCGTACTCCAAAGAGCTGCGCCAACTGGCGCATCAAGTAGCGTCCGAGCAAGGCATCAAGCTGCGCGAAGGCGTGTACGTAGGATTGCTTGGCCCAAGCTACGAGACGCCAGCGGAAATCCGCATGCTCCGTCTGCTCGGCGGAGATGCCGTAGGGATGTCGACTGTTCCGGAAGTGATCGTCGCGCGCCACATGAAAGTAAAAGTGCTGGGCATTTCGTGCATCAGCAACATGGCAGCAGGCATTCTCGAACAGCCGCTTTCGCACGACGAAGTAATGGAGACGACCGAAAAAGTAAAAACGCAGTTCCTGGCATTGGTCAACGGCATCGTAGCCAAACTGTAAAGAACAAGGCGGAGGGGATTTTCTATGCGGATGGTCGATATGATTGCCAAAAAGCGTGACGGCGGCGAGCTGACAACCGAGGAAATACAGTTTCTCGTAGACGGATATACAGACGGAACCATTCCTGACTACCAGATGTCCGCCTGGGCGATGGCGGTTTTTTTCCGCGGCATGACAGCGCGCGAGACAGCAGATTTGACACTGGCTATGGCAGGCTCGGGCGAACAGCTCGACTTGTCCTCACTGGCAGGCATCAAGGTGGACAAGCACAGCACGGGGGGAGTAGGCGACAAGACGACGCTTGTCGTCGCCCCTCTGGTGGCAGCAGCAGGCATTCCCGTAGCGAAAATGTCGGGCCGCGGCCTGGGCTACTCGGGAGGAACGATCGACAAGCTGGAGTCGTTTAGCGGCTTTCAGGTAGAGCGCACACGCGAGCAGTTTTTGCAGCAGGTGCGCGACATTGGCGTGTCCGTCATCGGGCAGTCCGGCAACCTGACTCCGGCAGACAAAAAACTGTACGCGCTGCGTGACGTGACAGCGACCGTAGAAGCGGTTCCGCTGATCGCAAGCTCGATCATGTCCAAAAAGATTGCGGCGGGCGCTGACGCCATCCTGCTCGACGTAAAAGTCGGCAAGGGCGCGTTCATGAAAAGCCTGGAAGAAGCGGAAACGCTGGCAAACGCGATGGTCGCAATCGGCAGCCAGGTCGGACGCAAAACGGTGGCGGTCATCAGCGACATGAACCAGCCGCTCGGCTTTGCCGTGGGCAATGCGCTGGAAGTGAAAGAAGCCGTAGAGACGCTGGCTGGCAGAGGGCCAAAAGATTTGACCGAGCTTGCCCTCTCGATTGGCTCGCGCATGCTTGTTTTGGGTGGACTCGTTTCCACTGTTGAGGAAGGCCGCGTCAAGCTGGAGGAACTGATGACGAGCGGCAAAGCCGTGGACAAGCTGGCCGAGATGGTGGAAGCGCAAGGCGGCGACAAACAGGACGTGTACGACCTATCCCGTTTGCCGCAGGCGAAAATCATTCATCAGGTTGTCGCAGAGCAGGATGGCTATGTGGAGGCGATTGACGCCGAAGCGGTAGGGCATGCCTCTGTCGTCCTGGGAGCTGGCCGTCTGACGAAGGAAATGCCGATCGATCTGGCGGTAGGCTTCGTGCTGCACAAAAAGCGGGGAGACGAAGTCCGGGCCGGCGAGGCGCTGATGACGATCCACGCCAACGACGAGCAGCTTTTGCAAAGCGCGCTGGAAGAATTGCGGAATGCCTTCTCTATTTCGACAACAATTCCGTCCGCCCAGCCGCTGATTTATAAAATCATCGAGGCGTAAATCGCGCCTTTTTCTTGAAGGATCAACAAAGGAAAGAGTGTGCCTGCCTGGGGTGCGCACACTCTTTCTGTGTGTAAAAATACAGTTTTTCGAGAAAATATAGTTGATTAAATTGTCATTTTCCTTTTCAATATGAGATAGGAAGTGCTTGTTTGATAATATAAAAAAATTTTTACTGTTCGGCTACACTTTATAATGTTTTATAATTCTACTTGTCAAATTTCGTTGACACCGCTATCATTTCAGATTACTTTTAATGTAACAGACAAATTATTAAAGATTTTTTCGAATTTCGTAAAAAAAGGATGGAGGTTCCCGGAAAAACGTATTTATGAGAAAGCTGGACCATGTTGACAAGCAGATTCTGCAAATCCTCCAGGAAGACGGACGAATCCCGTACACAGAAATCGCGCATCAACTTGGCGTGAGCGAGGGAACCATTCGATCTCGCATTACCCGTCTGTTGCAAGATGGAGTCTTTCAATTCGTTATTCATCCCGACCCGGCAAAGCTTGGGCTGAAAGTACAAGCAATCATCGGGTTGACCACCAAACTCGGTTCACAGAAAAATGTGGCAGAAGAGTTGAGCAAATTCTCTGCAGTCCGGTTTGTGGGTGCATTTAGCGGTAAGCACGACTTGATTATCCAAGCGTGTTTCCATAGCAATGACGAGCTGATCACTTTCGTCAATGAACGACTCTCTCAAATTGAAGGGATTGTAGGCGCGGATGTTTCGTTGGAACTGAAGCAGTACAAAGATTCCTTCTCTATCGTTCACGATGACGAGGTGACCCTGCAGTGAAAGGGGTTGATGCCTTCTAGCCGAAGTCAGGAAGCTTCGGGCCATGTTCGTTTTTTTCGTCCTTTATTTTCTGAAAAAAGACAAAAAAGAAAACGTACGGGGGGTTATTGCGTTGAAAAAGAATGTATTTGCACTTGTAAGCTCGATTGCAGTTTTGGGTACGGCATTGGCCGGTTGCGGTGGCCAGCAAGCTTCCACTCCAGCACAACCGTCGAACAATTCGAGCACCGAACAGCCTGCGGCAACACCAGAGGCAGAGAAAAAACCACAAGTTCTGAAACTGAACCTGCACTCTGAGCCACCTACGGCTGACCCTGGCCTTTCGGAAGACACTACTTCCGCAGCGATTATCCGCGCTACCTTTGACGGTCTCACCCGCATCGGAGAAGACGGAAAGCCTCATGAGGCGGCTGCCGAGAAAGTGGAAGTCTCTGAAGACATGCTGACCTACAAGTTCACCATTCGCGACGCAAAATGGAGCAATGGCGATCCGGTAACAGCGCACGACTTCGAGTACGCCTGGAAGCGGGCACTCGATCCGAAAACCGGAGCAAACTACGCTTATCAGCTCTACTACATTAAGAACGGTGAAAAAGCGAACAAAAACGAAGCTAAGCTTGATGATGTTGGTGTGAAGGCACTGGATGACAAGACTTTGGAAGTAAAGCTTGAAAATCCGACTCCATTCTTCCTGGAGCTGACTGCTTTCCCAACCTACTTCCCTGTTAACAAAAAAGTGATCGAAGCCAACGAGAAGTGGGCTGGCGAAGCGAAAACCCACGTGGGCAACGGCCCGTTCAAAATGGAATCCTGGGAGCACAAAAGCAAGCTCGTGCTCGTGAAAAACGAAAACTATTGGGACAAGGATGCCGTGAAGCTCGATCGCATCGAGTTCTCCATGGTAGAGGACGAGAACACCGAATTGTCCATGTTTGAAAACGGAGAACTGGATTGGGCGGGTGCTCCAATGAGCGCGCTGCCGACAGATGCGATTCCTGCGCTGAAGGAGCAAGGCAAAATTACGACCCAGCCAATCGCGGGTACGTACTGGTACAAGTTCAACGTGGAAAAACCTCCGTTCGATAATGTGAAGATTCGGAAAGCTTTTGCTTACTCGATTAACCGCCAAGCCCTGATTGACAATATTCTGCAAACCGGACAAATCCCGGCAACAGGGGCAGTACCGCCATCCATGGTCCTGAACCCGAACGGCTACTTCAAGGACAACGACCTGGAAACAGCGAAAAAGCTTTTGGAAGAAGGCATGAAAGAAAAAGGCCTGACAAAGCTGCCGCCAATTACCTTGTCGTACAACACTTCCGAAGGTCACAAAAAGATTGCGGAAGCGATCCAAGACCAATGGAAGAAAAACCTCGGAGTAGAAGTGAAGCTGGAAAACAAAGAGTGGAAAGTGTACCTGGAAGACATGCATGCGGGTAACTTCCAAGTAGGCCGTATGGGCTGGTTGGGCGACTTTAACGATCCAATCAACTTCCTGGAGCTGTACAAGGACAAACTGGGTGGAAACAACGATACGCGTTGGGAAAATCCGAAGTTCAAAGAGCTCCTGAACCAATCCGCTCTGGAAGCTGATCCGGAGAAGCGTAAGAAAATTCTCGCAGATGCCGAGCAAATCTTGATGGACGAAATGCCGATCATGCCAATTTACTTCTATACCAACTCTTGGGTACAGAAAGAAAACGTCAAAGGCGTTGTCATTGGCGGTCTGGGAGAAGTCGACTGGAAATGGGCATACGTAGAGTAATCTAACTGAAGGAATCGGGTATTGCGGCAGAGGGTATATGGAAACCCATATACCTTCTGCTATGCAGTCCCTTCCCATAAATACCAGCTCGCAAACAAGCTGGAAAAGAAAAATATAGAGAGAAAAGTTTCAACGCAAGAGATCATTTTTGGGTTATTTACACAGCCGATTTTTGCACTGTGTCGGTAACGTCCGCAGTGTAAAGATGGGACGTGAAAGCAATCAAATCTGTCAAGGGGGTAAATTAGTTGATCCGTTATCTTGGTAAGCGCATCATCTTCATGCTCATCTCGCTCTTCCTGATTGTAACGGCCACCTTCTTCATCATGAAAGCGGTACCGGGTGGACCATTTACATCAGAGAAAAACGTTCCTGATGAGATTAAAGCGGCACTCGAGGCCAAATACAAGCTGAATTTGCCGCTGCACGAGCAGTACTTCGAATATTTGAAGGGTGTCGTTACTTGGGATTTGGGCCCGTCGTTTACAGAAAAATCTTCGACGGTAAACGAAATGATTAATCGCGGTTTCCCTGTATCAGCGCACTTGGGAGCACAAGCATTGCTCTTGGCAATCTTCGGAGGTATTATCCTTGGGGTGGTTGCAGCACTGAAGCATAACAAGTGGCAAGATTATTCCGCTATGGTGATAGCAGTTTTGGGGCTATCCGTTCCAGGTTTCATCTTGGCATCATTTTATCAGTATTTCTTCGCGATTCAATGGGGCCTTTTGCCTATCGCAAAATGGGAAGGCTTCGAGTACACGATTTTGCCATCTCTCGCACTCGCCGCGTCGCCAATGGCTTTTATCGCTCGTTTGACGCGTTCCAATATGATTGAAGTCCTTGGACAAGACTACATCAAAACGGCAAAAGCAAAAGGTCTGCACACCTTTACGATTACCGTGAAGCATGCAATTCGCAACGCGCTCTTGCCGGTTATTACTTACCTCGGTCCATTGATTGCCAACATCCTGACTGGTGCATTCGTTATCGAGCGTATCTTCGGGGTTCCTGGTCTGGGTCGTGAATTCGTATTGTCCATCACCAACCGCGACTACACGGTTATCATGGGGACAACGGTCTTCTACTCCATCATTCTCGTAGTGATGATCCTGATTGTGGACATCGCGTACACCTTGGTAGACCCACGAATTAAACTCGCAGACGCAGGAAGGGAGTAATGTGAAAATGCAGCAATTGACAAAAGAGCATTTTGAACCGATTTCGGTCGATCTTCGCCAAGCAGAAGCGATCAAGCGTCCGAGCCTCTCTTTCTGGGCGGATGTATGGCGTCGCTTGAAAATGAATAAAGTCGCGATGGCTTCCTTGATCTTTATCGTCGCGCTGATGGTATGTGCTGTCGTCATTCCGATGGTGTCTTCCAACGACTATTTCACAACCGATTTGGCTGGCAAAAACAAAAAGCCATCCGCTGAGCACTGGTTTGGTACGGATGACCTTGGACGCGACATGTTCGTGCGGATTTGGTACGGAGCTCGCATTTCCTTGGAAGTTGGTCTGGCTGCTGCCTTCATCGACTTGATTATCGGGGTCATCTGGGGCGGTATTGCCGGTTTCTATGGCGGTAAAGTAGACGAGATCATGATGCGTTTCGCTGATATTTTGTTCGCTATTCCGTACTTGCTTGTCGTTATTTTGCTGATGGTTGTCTTAGCCCCCGGGGTCGGCACGATCATTATCGCCTTGACGATAACGGGGTGGATTGGGATGGCCCGGATTGTGCGCGGGCAAATTTTGCAGCTCAAATCGCAAGAATTCGTGCTGGCAGCGCGCTCCCTTGGTGCTGACAGCGGCCGTTTGATCTTTAAACACCTGATTCCAAACGCTTTGGGTCCAATCATCGTTACGCTCAGCTTGACTGTACCGTCCGCGATTTTCGCAGAGTCTTTCCTGTCCTTTATCGGTTTGGGGGTAGCGGCGCCTGTTGCTTCCTGGGGCACGATGTCCTCAGAAGGTTTGCCTGCCATGAAGTACTATCCGTGGCGGTTGATGTTCCCGGCCCTTTTCATCTCCGTGACCATCTTGGCATTTAACTTGTTTGGTGACGGTCTGCGCGATGCAGTAGACCCACGCCTGCGTAAATAGGAGGGATCATCGTTATGGAACGCATTCTCGAAGTAAAAGACCTGCATGTCTCCTTCCATACGTATGCAGGTGAAGTCAAAGCAGTACGAGGCGTTAATTTTCACGTAAATCGCGGGGAAGCAGTAGCGATTGTAGGGGAGTCCGGTTGCGGTAAATCCGTAACCGCTCAAACCCTCATGAAGCTGATCCCGATGCCGCCAGGCGAGATCAAAAAAGGCGAAATCCTCTTTAATGGACAGAACATTGTCAAAAAGTCGAATAAAGAAATGGAATCCATCCGCGGAAAAGACATCGGGATGATTTTCCAGGACCCGATGACATCGTTGAACCCGACGATGACCATTGGCAACCAGATTACCGAGGGACTTATCAAGCACCAAAACATGAGCCGTGCAGCCGCTCGCGATCGCGCGATTGAGCTGTTGACCATGGTAGGTATCCCGCAACCGGAAAAACGTGTGGAGCAATATCCACACGAGTTTTCCGGCGGGATGCGCCAACGGGCGATGATCGCCATCTCTCTCGCCTGTTCGCCCAAGCTGTTGATAGCGGATGAGCCGACAACGGCTTTGGACGTAACGATTCAGGCTCAGATTTTGGATTTGATGAAAGACTTGCAAAAGAAAACGGGTACTTCCATTATCCTCATTACGCATGACCTTGGTGTTGTTGCTGAGATGTGCGACCGCGTAATCGTCATGTACGCTGGGAAAGTGATTGAAACGGGCACAGTAGATGACATTTTCTACAACCCGCAACATCCGTACACGAAAGGTCTGCTGCGCTCTGTGCCGCGTCTGGACTTGAACCGTGATGAGCCGTTGACTCCGATCTTCGGAACACCGCCGGACCTTCTGCGTCCGCCAGTGGGCTGTGGCTTCACCGCTCGCTGCGAATCGGCTATGCGTGTTTGCCAGGAGATCGATCCTGAGTTGAACGAAATCAGCACGACCCAACGAGCAGCATGCTGGCTGCAGCACCCGCTCGCTCAGAACCGCGCAGGATCGTAGGAGGAGGGTAAACAGTGGATAACCGTGAGACACTCATTGAAGTACGTAACTTGAAAAAGTTCTTTTCCATTGGCGATAATACTCTGAAAGCTGTGAATGATATCTCGTTTGAAATCAAACGGGGGGAAACTCTCGGGGTAGTAGGGGAGTCCGGCTGTGGGAAGTCCACCGCGGGTCGTACGATTCTTCGTTTATATGACGCGACTGGCGGGGACGTCCTCTTTGAAGGCAAAAGCATCATGAATTTGAATCATCAGGAAATGAAGGCCATGCGCCGCAACATGCAGATGATTTTCCAGGACCCGTACGCTTCCTTGAACCCGCGTATGACTGTTGGGGATATCATCGGCGAGGCGCTTGACATTCACGGCCTTGCTACCGGGCAAAAGCGCAAGGAACGCATCCAGGAGCTGCTTTCTTTGGTCAGCTTGAACCCTGAGCACATGAACCGCTTCCCGCACGAGTTTTCGGGCGGTCAGCGCCAACGTATCGGGATTGCCCGTGCGCTGGCTGTAGAACCTAAGTTTATTGTTTGTGACGAGCCGATTTCCGCTCTCGACGTATCCGTTCAGGCACAGGTTGTCAACCTGCTTGAGCAGCTTCAGGAAAGAATGGGCCTGACCTACATGTTCATTGCCCATGACCTGTCGATGGTGAAATACATCTCCGACCGCGTTGCCGTTATGTACCTGGGCAAAATGGTCGAGCTGGCCGAAAGCGACGCTTTGTATGAAAAACCGCTCCATCCTTATACGCAAGCCCTGTTGTCTGCGATTCCGATCCCAGACCCAGAGGTGGAGCGCAACCGCGAGCGCATCGTGCTGCAAGGTGATGTACCTAGCCCAATGAACCCGCCAAGCGGCTGTCATTTCCGCACGCGTTGCCCGAAAGCAATGCCGGAGTGCGCTGCATCTGTACCAGTATGGAAAGAAGTCGAGCCCGGACACTTCGCTGCTTGTCACTTGTACAATTAATCTTTTCATGAAGAAAGCGAGTTCTCGGATGCATCAGACCCGGAACTCGCTCCTTTCATAAAGGGAGGTTTTACCACTTGGAAAACAGGGTATAAGTACAGTTGATAACCTTTTTCAAGGGTATTTTTTTCAAAACCATCACTAGAAAATGTAGGGTATGAAAAGGAGGCAGCATCATGAGCCGATTTTTGTCGCCGAAATGGAAAAAGAAAGGGGCTGGGTTTTCGTTTTCTGGAAAAGGAAACATCAAGAGCCTGCTCGCCACAGAAAAACTGCGGGGCTCCCTGGCAACAAAGATGATTGTCTTTGGCTTGATTCTCGTACTTATCATTATTGGCTCGTTGCAATACATAGCGCTTTCTTTTTCAAAATCTACTTTGCTCTCCATTACTTCCAAGCAAGCGAAAATGCTGGCGGAGCAGCACGCGGCCAGCATGGAAGACTGGATTCAAACAATCGTGAAGTCGACAGAATCGGCTGCCGCCAAGCGCGTCATGATGACAGAGCTGGAGCCGTTGATTATGGAGCAGTTCACGCTGATGCGGCAATCGCATAAAGAAATATCCAAAATTTATTTGATAGACAGCAGCAGCGGGAGGTCGCTCTACTCCCTAACCGGGAAAAACGAGATTGACTTCAAGCAAAAGCAGTATTACCAACGGGTCATGAGTACCGGGAAAACGGTCATTTCAGACGAGGAAATTGTTGAGGGCATTAATAAGAGTTTTCTTTATATTGCGACACCTGTCGGGGAGAAAAACAGCGATACGAGCCGCATGTTCGTCGTCGGATTTACGATTGACCAGATGACGGAAAAAATTCCGGAAATCTCCTTCATGCAAAACGGATATGCGTTTGTCGTTCGGCAGGACGGGCTGGTCGTTGCTCACCAAAACCCGCAAAACAACAACAAGCTGGTGCTCGCAGGGCAGTCGGACTACGAGGAAATGCTGGAGTTGATGAAGCATGACATGAGCAACAGCCTGTTGTACTCCGATCACGGCAAAGATTCCTTCGCTGCCTTTGCGCCGATCCACCTGTTGAAATGGAACGTCGTCCTGTCTACGGGCAGCGATGAAGTGTACGGCGAAGTGAATGGCATGTGGCTGTACTTTGTCCTGTTCAGCCTGCCGATTATTGCGCTGTCGGTATGGGCGATCTGGTGGTTCGCCAAGCGGATTCGCCTCTCGCTGTTTGCGATTGCCAGAGACATGGATCGCATCGGCTCAGGCCACTTCGACGTCCATGTCAACGTAAACGGCAATGACGAGCTGGCGATGGTAGGCCGCAAGATGAACGAGATGGCTGCCGAGCTGCGCAAGCTGATTGCGCTCGTGCAAGGACAAGCAACCCAGTTGAACGTGGCGACAGACGAGCTGACGCAGTTCGCCCAGGACAACAAAGGGGCGATCAGCGTCATCACTGACAACATCTCGACGATCGCGCAACGGGTTTCCACGCAGACGAACGAGGTGCAGGCGACGGCGACGACCGTCTCGGAAATCTCGCAAGGCGTCGAGCAGGTAGCGATCGCGGCGGAGTCCACTTCGATTGCGACGACGCGGACGTTTGAGCGCGCCCAGGGCGGTATGCAACTGGTCGAGGACGTCATTGACACGGTACGCCGCGCGACAGGCGAGGTGGAACGCACAGCCGCGCAAATGCACAGCTTGCGCGAGCGGGCCCGCGAGATTACCAGTATCGTCGAAATGATTACGAGCATCGCCTCACAGACAAATTTGCTCGCGTTGAACGCGGCGATTGAGGCGGCGCGCGCAGGCGAAGCAGGACGCGGCTTCTCGGTCGTGGCGAGCGAGGTGCGCAAGCTGGCAGAAGAGAGCAGCTCCTTCTCCGAGCGCATTGCCGCTATCGCTCACTCGATTAACGATGAAGCGATGGATATGAGCAAGCATATGGACGAAATCGTCACGATGGTAGGCGGCGGCTTGAAGTCTGTCGAGTCTGTGGGCACGACGTTCCAAAACATCGTGGCGGAGATTCAGTCGGCTGCGGAGCAGAGCGAGTCCATGACGGCGACCTCCGAGGAAATGGCTGCGGGCAATCAGGTTGTAACCAATTCGATGCAGCGTCTGGCCAGCATGTCCGACGAAATCAGCGAGTCGATCTCCGGGGTTGTCGAGACGGTAGACGAGCAGTTGAATTCGATTGCGCGCATCAACGAAAATGTGGAACAACTGAAAAAGATGGCAGACGAATTGACGGAAAATGTCAGCCGTTTTGTGATCTAAAACGAATCCCTTCTGCGAAATGCGGAAGGGATTTTTTTTGTGAATATTTTCCTACCCCCTTGGTGAGAATAAAACCATGAATGGAGGGAAGGGACTGCTATGAAACGGATAGGATACTTGGCTTCTTGCTTCATCATGTGTGTGACCATCTTTTCTCCGATGGGTGCGTTGGCAAAAGAAAAAGCAGCTCCGCCAAACAGCGAGATGAATTTTGCCCCGCACGCCTCGTCTGCGATCATGATTGAAGCAGACACGGGAACGGTGTTGTACGAAAAAAATGCAAACGAAAAAATGCCACCCGCCAGCATCACCAAGGTGATGACGATGCTCTTGATTATGGAGGCGGTGGAGCGGGGAGAGCTTAAATTTACCGATAAGGTTAGAACCAGCGAACGAGCAGCGTCGATGGGCGGCTCGCAAATCTTTTTGCAGCCGGGCGAGGAAATGACGGTAGAGGACATGATAAAAGGCATCGCGATCGCCTCGGGCAACGACGCTTCAGTCGCCATGGCAGAGCATCTCGCCGGAACGGAAGAGAGCTTTGTCAACCGGATGAACGAGCGGGCGAAGCAGTTGGGGATGAAAAACACGCATTTTGTCAACTCTAACGGCTTGCCTGCGGAAAATCACTACTCCTCTGCGGCAGACATCGCGATCATGTCGCGCGAGCTGCTGAAGCACGAAGGGATTACGAAGTTTACCGGGACGTACCAGGATTATTTGCGCAAAGACTCGGCAAGTCCGTTCTGGCTGGTCAATACGAACCGGCTCGTCCGTTTTTACGAAGGCGTAGACGGTTTGAAGACCGGCTTTACAGGCGAGGCCAAGTACTGCCTGACCGCTACCGCCAAACGCAACAATATGCGCATCATCGCTGTCGTCATGGGCGAGCCTGACGTCAAGACGCGCAACAACGAAGTGTCCACGATGTTCAACTACGCTTTCACCCATTTCCAGGTGATGCCGATGTACAAAAAAGGCGAGACGGTGGAGTCGCTCACGGTGGATAAAGGGCAGACGCCCAAAGTCAACGTGGTGACGCCACAAGCCGTCAGCCTGCTGATGAAAAAAGGCGAGTCGGCGGACACGTACACGAAAGAAGTCGTCATGAACCGCTCCGTCAACGCTCCACTCTCGAAGGACCAGGTCGTCGGCCATATTTTCATCCGCACGAAAGACGGCCGCGAAGTAAACCGGATTGACCTGTTCCCGGAGCAACAAGTGAATAAAGCAAGCATGTGGGAGATTCTCAAGCGAACCACCAAGGGCGTTTTGATTAGTTACTGACAGACAGCAAAGAAGCGCGAAAAGAATCGAGTTGCCTCGAATGCGATGGCGCGGCTGCTCGATTTTTTTGTTCTTTTGTCGCCTGGCAGGAATTGGTTTGGGCGAAGCAGAAAGAGAGGATTATTCAAGGGAGAAGGAGTGAGTCAGCCATGAGTTTACGGATTGCGATGGAGACCCGGCAGGACGTGCTGGTGATCCGCTTGCAGGGAGAGCTGGACCATCATACAGCCGAAGAGCTGCGCAGCAAAGTGGATGATATTTTGCGTACACCCAACATTCGTCATATCGTACTGAGCCTGGCTGATTTGGCTTTCATGGACAGCTCCGGTATCGGCGTGATTTTGGGGCGCTACAAGCAAATATCCGCCCGCTCGGGGGAAATGTACGTATGCTCGATCAACCCCACCATTTACCGGATCTTTGAAATGTCTGGCCTGTTCAAGGTAATCAAGTTCCGCGAAAATGAAGCAGATGCTCTGCTTGTTCTGGGGGTGGCGTAAATGAAGGTACAGCGCAATTTTATGTCCGTATCGTTTGCTGCACTGAGCCAAAATGAGGCGTTTGCGCGGATTGCGGTCGCTTCGTTTATCTCGCAGCTCGACATCACGATGGATGAGCTGGAGGAGATCAAGACGGTTGTATCCGAGGCTGTCACGAACGCCATCATTCACGGCTACGACGAAAATCCAGAGGGCGTGGTACATATCTCTGTGCGAATCGACGAGGGAGCTGTGGAGCTGGTCGTGGAGGACAACGGAAAAGGAATCGAGGATGTGGAGCAGGCGATGCAGCCGCTTTATACGACCAAGCCTGAGCTGGAGCGCTCGGGAATGGGCTTTACCATTATGGAGAATTTCATGGATTCTTTGGAAGTCGCGACGGCTGTTGGTAAAGGGACAACCGTTCGTCTGACCAAACGCCTGTCGTTTGCCAAAGCCTTGCAAAATTAGGGGTAGTGCCAATGGGTGCCGATATCAAAAATGCGAGTCAACCATTTCTGACCAATGACCAAGTGAAAGAGCTAATCGCCAAAAGCCAGGCTGGAGACACCGAAGCGCGCGAGCTTCTTGTGAACAGCAATATCCGGTTGGTCTGGTCCGTCGTCCAGCGCTTTATCAACCGAGGGTACGAAGCGGATGATTTGTTTCAAATTGGTTGTATTGGCCTCTTGAAAGCTGTGGACAAATTCGACCTTTCCTATGACGTCAGGTTCTCGACGTATGCCGTGCCGATGATTATTGGCGAAATCCAACGGTTTTTGCGTGATGACGGCACAGTCAAGGTTAGTCGATCGCTCAAGGAGACCGCGAACAAGGTGCGACGAACAAAGGATGAGCTGTACAAGCAATTTGGCCGCGCACCCACGATTGCCGAGGTGGCAGACGCCGTCGGAATCACGCCGGAGGAAGTGGTGTTTGCCCAGGAAGCGAATCGGGCGCCTTCCTCGATTCACGAGACAGTCTTTGAGAATGACGGAGACCCGATTACGCTGATCGACCAGATCGCCGACGAAGGCGTGAACAAGTGGTTTGAAAAAATCGCGCTGAAGGATGCGATCAGTCGGTTGAGCGAGCGCGAGCAGCTCATTGTCTATTTGCGCTACTACAAAGACCAGACCCAGTCTGAGGTGGCGGAGCGGCTCGGAATCTCCCAGGTTCAGGTGTCCCGTCTGGAGAAGCGCATTTTGCAAACGATCAAGGATCAGATCGAACACTGATAGCCGAATAGAAGGATGGAAAACACCGAAGCCTGGCGCTTGGGTGTTTTTTGTTTGCCTGTACATGGCAGCCGCAGCCTTTTTTAGGGTATGGCTTTTGGCTGCGGGCACATACTACGGGATAAATGAGCACGTTTTAGGCAGGGAGGAGTTTTCATGAAAGACGCGCTGTTTCTCCGTCTGAGAAAGCGTCTGGCAGTCAAGCCGGAGGCGATGATTACGCTAGGGGATATTTGCCAGCTTTTTTGGGATGGGAAACGCGAGGATGCGTTAAAGCGAATGCCAATCTATCAGGTCAAGCCGACGGACGGCAACTTGATCGTCATCGACATCATGCAGGTCATCCAGAGAGTCCGCTCCGTCTATCCGGAAGTCGAGCTGGAAATCCAGGGAGCGCCGCAAATCATTGTGGAAGTGCTGAACCCGCGGAAAAAAGCGAACCCTGTGCTGGTTGCGCTCGTCTGGCTGCTTTTGTTCATCGGCTCGGGCCTGGCGATTATGAACTTCCACACGGACGTCAGCATGCGCGAGGTGCACGAGCGCATTTTTTATCTCATCACGGGTGAGCAGAGCAAGCAGCCGCTCTGGCTGCAGATTCCGTATTCGATCGGGATCGGCATGGGGATGATTTTGTTTTTCAACCATATTTTCGAGAAAAAAATCAACGAAGAGCCAAGCCCCCTGGAAGTGGAGCTGTTCATGTACCAGCAAAGCCTCGACCAGTACTACATCCAGAACGAGAACAAAGAAAACCAGCGAACGAAGCTATGAGCGTATGGGCATGCGGCTTGCTGGTCTTGATTGGACTGGGCGGCGGGCTTGCGGTGGGGAGCGGGCTTGTCGCCTTCATTACCGTACTGGACATTATCCCGAGGCTGACGCAACTGACCAACGCTCACCGTCATATTCGCGCACTGGAATGGGCCTTGGTGATGGGGGCGCTTTTTTTTACGCTGATTGACTTTTTTCACGTCAAAGCTCATATGCCAGTCGTCGTTACCTCGCTTTACGGGCTGTTTGCGGGCGTATTTGTCGGCACACTGGCTGCCGGCTTGACCGAGGTGCTGAACGTCTTTCCGATTTTGGCGAAGCGGATCAGCATGGATGGCAGTCTGCTGTTTCTGTTGATGGCGGTCGTGTTCGGCAAAGTCACCGGCTCGCTTCTGCAATGGCTCTTGCATCTGTGAATTGGTAAATACCGCTATTCATAGGCAAAGTTTGAAGAAGGAAAGATAGAGGTAGGGGACCTGGCAGGATCTATGGACTTACAAAGGAGTGAAAGGGCATGGCAACCAAAACGAAATCGAAATCGCTCGGATCGATGCAGATGACGAAGCAGCTTTACCAGCAGCAGGCTTCCAAGTATCAGCCGAAGCGCAATGTCCTCTTGAACTCGTTGCGGGCGTTTTGGGTCGGGGGAACGATTTGTCTTTTGGGACAGGCTATTCAAAATATGTATATCCATTTTTTCGGCTTTACCGAGAAGACCGCGAGCAATCCGACAGTTGCCACGCTGATCTTTTTGTCTGTGCTGCTGACGGGGCTCGGCGTCTATGACAACATCGGCCAGTACGCCGGGGCGGGCTCTGCCGTTCCGGTAACGGGCTTCGCCAACTCCATCGCGTCGGCCGCTATCGAGCATCGCAGCGAGGGACTGGTTCTCGGAGTGGGCGGCAACATGTTCAAGCTCGCAGGCTCCGTCATTGTGTTCGGGGTGGTGGCGGCCTTTGTTGCGGGCGTTTTAAAAAGCCTGTATCACATGTTCTTTTGACGGGAGGGCTGTCTGTGTCAAGCAATCCACAACAGAAACGCGTGAGCCGCCAGACCTGGCGCTTCGACCAAAACGTCCGCCTGCAAAGCTCGGCGGTCGCAGTAGGGCCGAAGGAAGGCGAAGGGCCACTGGCCTCCTTGTTTGACGTGATTCACGACGACATGTACGCAAGCCAGGATACGTGGGAGAATGCGGAGCGGAAGCTGATGGAGGACGCCGTCTCCACCGCGCTGAAAAAAGCGGGCGTGACGGGCCAGGACGTCGATGTCATTTTGGCAGGCGATCTGCTGAATCAGAACATCACGACCAACTTCACGGCCGAAAAGCTGGAGATTCCGCTGTTGGGGATGTACGGGGCGTGCTCGACCTCGATGCTGACACTGGCTACGGCGACGGCTCTGGTAAACGCAGGCTACGCAGACAGGGCAGTAGCTGCCTGCAGCAGCCATAACGCCACGGCAGAGCGACAGTATCGCTATCCGACCGAATACGGCGGGCAAAAGCCGCCGAGCGCGCAATGGACCGTGACGGGAGCGGGAGCCGGGCTGATTGGAATTGGGGGGACGGGGCCGCGGATTACGTATGCGACGCTGGGAAAAGTGGTGGACATGGGCATAAAAGACCCGTTTGACATGGGCTCAGCCATGGCACCTGCGGCGGTATCGACCTTTTTGACCCATTTTCAGGATACGGGACGAGAGCCGAAAGACTACGATCTGATCGTGACAGGCGATTTGGCGTCTGTCGGCTATCCGATCGTCAAAGAGCTGATGCTCGCAGAAGGCTACGATATGGACGGGGTGTACAACGACTGCGGCCTGATGATCTACACGCCGGATCAGGACGTATTCGCAGGCGGCAGCGGCTGCGCCAGCAGCGCCGTTGTGACCTACAGCTACATTATGGACCAGTTGAACCGCGGCTTGCTGAAAAAAGTGCTGGTATGCGCGACGGGGGCTCTGCTCAGTCCGGTCAGCACGCAGCAAGGCAATTCGATTCCGTGCATCGCCCATGCGGTTGCGCTCGAAGGAGGACAATGATGGAATATGTAATTGCATTTGTCGTCGGAGGGCTTGTCTGCGTCATCGGGCAACTGCTTCTCGATGTCGGCAAGCTCACCCCGGCTCACGTGATGAGTACGTTGGTAGTGTCAGGGGTTGTGCTCGATTTTATCGGCGTGTACGACAAGTTCATTGATTTTGCCGGAGCAGGCGCCACGGTGCCGATTACGAGCTTCGGACATGCGCTGTATCACGGAGCGATCAGCGAAGCGGAGCAAAACGGCCTGATCGGGGTCGCTACCGGCATTTTTGAAGTCACCAGTGCAGGGATATCGGCTGCGATTGCGTTCGGCTTTTTGGCTTCGCTCGTCTTCAAACCGAAAGGCTGACGCAGCAGGGACGGTGAGCAAATGAGGGAGGATCAGCGGCGCAAGGTCATCCTGGTGACAGACGGCGACCATATCGCGCAAAAAGCAGTGGAGAGCGTCGCGAAAGAGCTGGGAGGCAGGTGCATTTCGCTGTCTGCGGGAAATCCGACTCCTGTTTCCGGCAAGCAGGTGGTGGAGCTCATCAAGATGGCGCCCCACGATCCGGTCATCGTCATGTTCGATGACAACGGCGATTTTGGCAAAGGGCGCGGGGAGCGGGCGATTGAATACGTCGCCAGCCACCCGGACATCGAAGTGATTGGCGCGCTCGCAGTCGCCTCCCATACGAACTGGGTACACGGTGTGACGGTTGCCTATTCCGTCGACAACCAGGGGCAGATCGTAGAGGGAGCGGTCGACAAGGACGGATATGCGGATCAAGAGCTGCAGCATCATATTTACGGCGACACCGTCGATATTTTGAACACCTTGAAGCTGCCCAATGTCATCGGCATCGGAGACATCGGGAAAATGGACGGGCGCGACAGCTTGCAAAACGGCTGCCCGATCACCAAAAGGGCGGTGCAATGGATCATGGAAAGGAGCGGTGCCTATGGCGACAGTGACGGAGAAAAGACGCCCCATCTCGGACCGAATTGAGGAAAACAAGGAGTATCTAAACGACAGGCTCGGGGTAGGAAAAAGCTTTGACATCGGCGTCCACGAGTTTTTTGTGGGCAACACGAAGCTGCTTATGTACTACATAAACGGGTTTGTGGAGAGTCAGCTCGTCACGCAAATCATGCGGGAGATCAACGACTTGCGCGGCAGGGACGTCGCGGACAATTTGTTTGATACGCTGTTTTACAAGTTCATTCCGTTTTTTCAGCTCGTCAAAGTCGATACGACAGACGAGTTTATGGACAAGCTGCTGGTCGGGCAGGTCGGGCTGATTATCGACCACTCTCCCCATGCGATCATTATGGATGCGAAAGTGTTGCCCACGCGTACGCCGCAGGAGCCGGACACGGAGCGGATTGTTCGCGGGGCGCACGATGGCTTCACCGAGGCGATCGTGACGAATACGGTGCTGACGCGCAGGCGGATACGCGACGAGCGGTTGCGATTCGAGATCATGCAGATTGGCGAGCGCACCAAAACGGATGTCGCCGTCGCGTACCTGCAAGATGTAGCGAACCCGGATCTGGTGGACGAATTGAAAGAACGGCTGCAAAATATCCAGATCGACGGGATTCCGATGGCGGAGAAGACGATTGAGGAGTTCATCATCGGGAAGACGCTGAATCCGTTTCCGCTGGTCCGCTATACCGAGCGTCCCGACGTGGCGGCGGTACACCTTTTGGAAGGACATGTGCTGATTTACGTAGACACATCGCCGAGCGTCATGATTACTCCTGCGACTTATTTTCACCACGTCCAGCACGCAGAGGAATACCGCCAGACTCCTGTCGTGGGAGCGTACTTGCGCTGGGTGCGTTTCTTCGGAATTTTGGTTTCGGTGTTCGTTTTGCCGATCTGGCTGCTTCTGGTAATGCATCCGTCGATGATTCCGGAGCCGCTTCATTTCATCGGCATTAAGGATAAAGGCAGCATTCCACTGCTGGCGCAATTTATTATGGCGGAGCTGGGGCTAGATTTGATGAGAATGGCCGCGATTCATACCCCCACACCGCTTTCGGTCGCGATGGGGCTTTTGGCGGCGATTCTCGTGGGGGATGTCGCGATCAAAGTCGGGCTGTTTGCGCCGGAGGTCATTTTGTACCTCGCCGTGGCGGCAATCGGCATGTTTGCGACGCCAAGCTACGAGCTGAGCCTAGCGAATCGGCTGGTGCGCATTTTCCTGATCTTGATGGTCGGCTTCTTCTCGACGCCGGGCCTGATGATCGGCTTCCTCGCTGTCCTGGTCGGCCTGGCTGCGACGCGCTCGCTCAACACGCCTTATTTGTGGCCGCTCATTCCTTTTAACTACAAGGCGATGAAGGATGTCGTCGTCCGCCTGGCGGTTCCAAGCAAAAACCGGCGTCCGAGTATCGTTCGCTCCCAAAATTCCTCTCGTCAATAATATTCAGAAAACGGATGTCATCACCCATTGTCAAAAGCACAGGCTTGTAGTAAATTGATGGGGAAGCCTTACGATGCTTGTTATGTATGGCAACTGACGCATTGGGGTCGGTTGCCTTTCTCTATAGGATCTGGGCTGTTAGAATCGGCGGGTTTAGACTGGGAGGAGCCAATTATGTTTTTACACGGGACAAGTCGAGTGAACGAGCAGGGACATCTGGAAATCGGGGGCTGTGATACGACCAGCCTGGCAGCTACGTACGGCACGCCGCTGTACGTATATGACGAGGCACACATTCGCGCAAAGTGCCGCAGCTTTGTAGAGGCGTTCAGGCAAACGGGCTTCTCGTTTCAGGTCGCGTACGCCAGCAAAGCGTTTTGCACGATGGCGATGTGCAAACTGGTAGAGGAAGAAGGGCTTTCTCTCGATGTCGTATCGGGCGGTGAGCTGTACACAGCGCTGCAGGCAGGCTTTCCGGCAGAGCGCATTCACTTCCACGGCAACAACAAGTCGATAGACGAAATCAAGATGGCGCTGGATGCGAAAATCGGCTGTTTTGTGGTAGACAATTTTTATGAGCTTCACGTGCTTGCCGATCTGGCCGAGGAGCGCGGCGAAAAGATTGCGGTTCTCCTGCGCGTGACGCCAGGTGTGGAAGCTCATACGCACGAATACATTTCCACGGGGCAAATCGACTCCAAGTTTGGCTTTGACGTGCAAAACGGTCAGGCGCTGGAAGCGATCCGCTATGCACACGAGAGCAATCATCTGCACTTATTGGGCGTTCATAGCCATATCGGCTCGCAAATTTTTGAAACAGACGGCTTCCTCGTCGCGGTAAGGCGGTTGACAGAGCTTTTGGGCGAAGCAAAAGAACAGTACGGCTTCCTGCCAGAAGTATTGAACGTGGGCGGAGGCTTCGGAATCCGCTATGTGGAGGGCGACACGCCGCAGCCAGCCGAAACGTACATCAAGGCGATTACCGATGTCGTTCGCGAAGAGCTGACTGCGCGCGCAATTCCGCTCCCTGAGCTGTGGATCGAGCCAGGCCGCAGCATCGTGGGCGACGCGGGCACTACTTTGTACCGAATCGGCTCCCAAAAAGAAATTCCGAACGTCCGCAAATACGTCGCGGTGGACGGAGGCATGACGGACAACTTGCGTCCTGCCCTGTACAATGCGCAGTATGAAGCGGCGATTGCCAACAAGATGAACCAGCCTGCCAGCGAAGTCGTTTCGATTGCAGGCAAATGCTGCGAGTCTGGCGACATGCTGATTTGGGACGTGAAGCTGCCGCCAGCGGTTGCGGGCGATATTTTGGCTGTGACCAGCACAGGGGCTTACGGCTATTCCATGTCCAACAACTACAACCGCATCGCTCGTCCGGCTGTTGTGTTCGTGAAGGACGGAGAGGCCGAGCTGGTCGTCAAACGCGAGACGTACGCGGATGTAGTCGGCCACGACCTTTTGCCAAAACGGGCGCAGTTGCAACGCTAAGCGAATCAATAGACCAAACCCTTCCGACCATGCTGCGGAAGGGTTTTTATATTACCTTCACTCCGCATTCACGAAAAATTAAACCTTCCCTGCCATAATGGAGGTGGCGAGGAGGATCCAGCATGCTGTCGACTCTCATCAGACGATTTCGGTGCTTTCCTTATTTTTCCTTAGATAAGCGTCAATGGATGAAGACCGTCATTCGGCAGGAAATTGACAAAGGCCGCAATGTCGTCTTGTTTTACGTAGACATCGTAAAAATGACCGAAGTGGAGCAGCGCTATGGCGATACGAGCGCCAAGCGGGTGCTGCACATTTTTGAAGGCATACTGCCGGCGGTGGCCCGCCAGGCGTTTGAAATCAAGGGGAGGATTTTGGCGATTCAAAAGCTGTGGGGCGACGATTTCGCCATTTACGTTTCGTTTGGCGGGCAAGTGAGCGACGAAGATTGCCGCATGCTCTCCATTCATTTTCAGGAAGTGGCGGAGCGGCAGCTCAATCGCCAGGTCAGCTTCGTCAATCGGGAGGACTTGCGCGTCCATATCGGGTACGCCCCGATTGCAGGTCACGATATCGTGCGCGAGATGTACACCTCTGTCAAACACGCCGTCCACATGGCGAAGTACGGGATCACCTCGGAAAAATATACGCACATGACGCAGTTTCACAAGCTGCTTGCCGAAGAAAATGTACACATGCATTTCATGCCGATCGTTCATCTGCCCGACGGTCACGCCCTGGGCTGGGAGGCGCTGGCTCGCGGCCCGCAAAACAGCCCGTTTGCCACGCCTGCGACGTTGTTCAGCTATGCGGAAGAGACGGATACGGTTTTTCGCCTGGAGCACATTTGCCGCAAACGGGCGCTGGAGCAACTGCGCTACCTGAATCCGAACGAAAAGCTGTTTATCAACCTGGACCCGCGGGCGATTGACGATCCGTTTTTGCTGCGCGGCAAAGTCCAGAGCCTGCTTGCCAACTACGGACTCAACCCGCACAACATCGTCTTCGAAATTACCGAGCGCCACGCGATCACCAACTATGCCGTTTTTCGCAAAATTATCGAGGAATATCGCAAAAAAGGCTATTTGATCGCGGTAGACGACGCCGGAGCGGGGTATTCCAGCCTGGAATCCATTGCGGAGATTTACCCCGACTTCATCAAGCTGGACATGTCGCTCATCCGCAACATTGATGTCGACCCGATCAAGCAGGCGCTTCTGGAGACGTTCGTGTCGTTTGCCGAGAAGGTCAACTGCAAAATTATTGCGGAAGGCATCGAAACAGAGCGCGAGCTGGAAACGCTGATGGACGTAGGCGTCGTCTACGGCCAAGGCTATTACTTGGGCAAGCCGGACAAGGGGATGGCGCAAGTGTCTGGCCAGGCGATGAACTTTTTGCGCTACATGCAGGAAAAACGAAGGAACGGCGAGCGCGAGGCGCTGATTGTAACGCCGGACATGACGGAGATTTTGGCGAAGACGATCTGTGTGGAAAAGCACGTCCGCGTCCGCCGGGTGCACGAAATTTTCGAGCAAAACCAGCGAATCGAAAGCGTCGTCGTGCTGGAGGAGGGGCGGCCGATCGGGCTGGTCATGCGCTTTTCCCTCTATCAAATTCTCGGCGGCCAGTACGGGATTGCGCTCTACTACGAGCGGCCTGTTTCGCACATCATGAACACGAATCCGCTCAAAGCCGGCAAAACCGACAGGCTGGACGAGGTAGCCAAGCGGGCCATGGCGCGGGACGCCTACCATCTGTACGACGTCGTCATCATCGTCGGCGAGCAAAATGAATACCTCGGCATCGTGACCGTGCAAAACCTGCTCGACAAGATGGCGTCGATCAAGCTGGAAATGGCCAGCTCCGCCAATCCGCTGACGGGACTTCCCGGAAATGTGCAGATTGAGCGCGAGCTGAACTTGCGAATCAAGCAGCGCGAGGCGCAGATGGTCATCTATTGCGACCTCGATCGGTTCAAATGGTTCAATGACCGCTACGGCTTTGAGGTCGGGGACCAAATTATCGTCCGGACGGCGAATTTGCTGCGTGAAGCGTCCCGGCGGTTCGGGATCGGAAACGATTTTATCGGCCATATCGGCGGCGACGATTTTATTCTCATCACGTCGGCGCACGGGGTGGATGCGCTCATTGCTTTTCTGATTGATTCGTTTTCGTCGTACTTCGCGGACATTTATGAAAAGTGCCGGATGGGCGATGAGGTGCAACTGTCCATGTCGATGGCCGGAGTGGATCTCGGCCCTGACCTGTACGCGAGCGCGGAAGCAGTGGCGCGGCGGGCGGCAGATGTGAAAAAAACGGCCAAATCGCATCCCGGCACGGTGTTTGTCCACGACCGCGAATGCGAGGAGCAGACGGGTGTGGAGGTATAAATTGGACGGGGACCTTTGCGCGTGGTAAAATAGGAACGTTAACTTTACAAGGTCTGGAGGCTCATCCATGAAAAAAGCGCACATCACCATGGAAAATGGTAGTCAAATCGAGCTGGAGCTGTTCGATCAGGAAGCTCCGGGAACCGTTGCGAACTTTGAAAAACTGGCAAACGAAGGCTTCTACAACGGTCTTTCGTTCCACCGTGTCATTCCTGGCTTCGTAGCTCAAGGCGGGTGCCCGTATGGAACAGGAACAGGCGGGCCTGGCTACACCATCAAATGTGAAACAAAAGGAAACCCGCACAAGCATCTGCGCGGTGCGCTCTCCATGGCGCATGCAGGCAAAGACACAGGCGGCAGCCAGTTCTTCATCTGCTACGATTCCTTCCCGCACCTCGATGGCGTACATACTGTGTTTGGCCGCGTGACTTCCGGCATGGAGCATGTCGACGCGATCAAGCAAGGCGACAAAATGGCAACCGTAAAAGTCGGAGCCGAATAATCAGCGTTTTGCAGCACCGGCGGGCACAGGCTTGCCGGTGCTTTTTATTGCGCCGCGAATACACTTGTAAGCCTATCCATCTGCTGGTATCCTATAGGGTAGACGATTTTTTGCCGAGCAAAGCCGATGGACTTTTCACAAGCTGCGTAAACAAGCTGCCTCGACATAGCATGATATGCTGGCTTGGGGGGAACGGCTTTGCCTTAGAGGCTGTTAAGGGGGAACCAATGGATCTTTTTCACTTTGATTGGAAAACGGTACCGTTTCGCATGATTGCATTCGTTATCGCTTTCAGTTTGCACGAATGGGCGCACGCCTTTGTCGCCTGGAAGTTGGGCGACGATACCGCCAAAAATGAGGGCCGTTTAACGATAAATCCAATCCCGCATATCGATCCGTTCGGTTTGATCCTCATTCTGTTTGGACCGTTCGGCTGGGCCAAGCCTGTGCCGATCAACCCGCTGCATTTTCGCGGGAACAAGCGGTTGGGCATTGTGTACGTGTCAGCGGCGGGGCCACTGATTAACCTGGTGCTGGCGATTCTTTTCTGCGTCATTTACATACTCGTAAGCCTTTTCGGCGTGATGGACGGCATGAGCGACAAAGCGGCGTTTGCGCTGGAGACGACGCTCCGATTCTGTATCATCATCAATATCGGTCTGTTTGTGTTCAACCTGCTGCCGGTTCCACCGCTCGACGGGTACAAGATCGTGCGTTTCCTGTCGCCGAGACGCTGGGATGGCGCTTTTTACAACTTTGAAATTTACGGCCCGTGGCTTTTGCTGCTCTTGATCTTTATCCCGGGGGTTAGCTCCATGATCTTCGGAGTTCCTATGGGCATGATGCTGAACTTTGTGCAACAGATTGCAGCGGGCATCGTGAGCGTGTTCATTTAAAGGAAACGAGGGGACGTCTTTTGGCATACAGCATCAAACTTGATTCCTTTGAAGGGCCCCTTGACCTTTTGCTGCACCTGATCGACAAGGCGGAAGTGGACATCTACGACATCCCGATAGCGGAAATTACCGAGCAATACCTTGCGACGATCGATCAAATGCAAGAGCTGCAATTGGACGTCGCCAGCGAGTTTGTCGTCATGGCGGCGACGCTTCTCTCGATCAAGAGCAAGATGCTGTTGCCAAGAAAAGAGGAGCACGTGTTTCAGCCGTTTCTCGATATGGATGTCGAGGAAGTGGACCCGCGCGAGGAACTGGTGGCGCGGCTGTTGGAGTACAAGCGCTACAAGCTATTGGCCGAGCAGTTGCGCGAGATGGAAATCGGCCGCAACCAGGTGTTTACCCGGCCTGCGGAAAGTCTGGCGCCGTACGTGCGCGAGGAAGATCACACGGTCAAAAACGTGACCTTGTACGATCTGATTAACGCTCTGGAAAAGCTGGTGCAAAAAGCAAAAGACAAGGAGCCGATGACAAAGGTTTCCCGTGACGAAATCTCGATCAAGGACAGGATGACGCAAATTCGCCAGCTAGTGCGTGTCGGCGGCGGAATGGTGCGCTTTTCCCAGCTTTTTTCCAAAGGGGCGACCCGTTCGGAAATCGTGACGACATTTCTCGCTTTGCTGGAGTTGATGAAGGAAAAGCACATTACATGTATTCAAAATCAACTGTTTCAGGACATCATGATATGTGATGCGGAAGGAGCCCAAAACGATGGACTATGACAAGCTGAAAGGCGTGATCGAAGGCTTGCTGTTCATCTCGGGGGATGAAGGCATTGATGCCAAGGAGATCAGTGAAATCGTCGAGGTGTCGGAAGAAGAGGTCGTTGATTTGATCGAGGACATGAAAGCGGACTTTCGCCGGGCAGGGCGCGGCGTGCAAATCGTGGAAGTGGCCAAGGCGTATCAATTGACCACCTTGCCCGAGCATGTTCCGTATTTCGAACGACTGGCAACCTCGCCGGGACAGTCGACGCTGTCCCAGGCCGCATTGGAGACGCTCGCCATCATTGCCTACAAGCAGCCTTTGACGCGCTCGGAAATCGAAGAAATCCGCGGCGTGAAGTGCGAAAAGGCACTTAATACGCTTTTGTCGAAACAGCTCATTCGCGAAGCGGGCAGAGCCGAGGGGATCGGACGCCCGATTTTGTACGCCACGACCAAAGAGTTTCTCGAGCATTTTGGCCTGCGCGAAATTTCCGATCTGCCGGAGCCGCCCGTCAATCTGGATATCGAGGAAATCCGCATGGAAGCATCCGCGCTATTTGGCAAGCAGGAAGAAAAGACAAACGATTAGTCAGTTCGGACAGTTTTTCGTACTACCTCCCGACTCGTCCCCATATATATGTACAAACCTGTGTATCGTTGTACTTTTGGGATGGGGAGGACGTTTATGAACGTGCGAAAACTTCTGTCCGGCGGACTCGTCGTTTTTCTTTTTATACAGCTCCTATTGGCTCCGGTATCAATCGCAGAAGCCCAAGCGCCGCCGAGCCTGTCTGCCGAGGGGGCGGCCCTGATTGACGTTGCCAGCGGGCGGATTCTCTACTCGAAAAACGGCACGAAAAAAATGCGGATCGCCAGCCTGACGAAGACGATGACGGCGATTGTCGCGATTGAGACCGGGAAGCTGGACGATGTGGTGACCGTACCACCGGAAGCGGTAGGCGTAGAA
This sequence comes from Brevibacillus sp. YAE8, assembly GCF_057543335.1. Taxonomy (NCBI): domain Bacteria; kingdom Bacillati; phylum Bacillota; class Bacilli; order Caryophanales; family Paenibacillaceae; genus Brevibacillus; species Brevibacillus sp. YAE8. The sequence goes on along the minus strand of NZ_BAAIYG010000003.1, from coordinate 168,997 downwards.
GGCTCGTCCATCTACCTGAAGCGCTCCGAGAAGCTGACGCTGGAAGAGCTGCTCTACGGTCTGATGCTGCGCTCCGGAAACGACGCTGCCGTCACGATTGCCACCCATATCGGCGGCTCTGTCCCCGGCTTTACGTATTTGATGAATGAAAAAGCCGCCTTGATCGGGATGGAGCATACGAATTTTACCAATCCGCACGGGCTCGATGACAGCAACCAGCATTACTCCACGCCGGAAGATATGGCGAAGCTGTCCGCCTATGCGTTGCGCAATCCCGTCTTTCGCCAGATCGTGTCCACCAAAGTCAAGGATATCTCCTGGGAAGGGGAAGAGTGGGACAGACGGCTTTTGAACAAAAACAAGATGCTGCACCTGTACAACGGAGCGGACGGCGTCAAAACAGGCTATACGAAGCTGGCGAAGCGTTGCCTCGCAGCATCGGCCACGCGCGACGGGCGACAGTTGGCGACGATTACGTTGAACGCTTCGGATGACTGGAACGATTCGGCGAAGCTGTTGGACTACGGATTTGCCCAGTTCCCGCTGAAGCAACTGGTCGGGGAAGGGCAGGACGTCCAGCCGGAGATGCCGCTCACGATGGAAGCAGGGACCCATCTGGTGACACAAAACGCGTTTCGCTATCCGCTCCAGACTGCGGAGGAGGCGGGGATTAAGCAGCGCGTGGTAGTGGGCCAATCGACGATTACCCCGAAGATGGATGGGCAGCTTGTCGGCTTTTTGCAGCTTTATTTGAAGGAACAGATGATCGGGCAGGTTCCGCTGCTCGTTCGCGCGGACGCCCCGACGAGCAGCCAGCCGCTGACGGGCGCGCATGCGTTTTGGAAGCAACTCTGGGACATCGTGGCAGGGGGGCTGTGGAGTGCTTAATGTCATATGGCTCGGACTGATTGTCATTAGCATCGTGGTGGCAGCCGTCACCGGGCGGATGGAAGCGGTCAACGCCGCTGCCTTTGAAGGAGCAAAAACGGGCGTCACGGTATGCTTTGGCCTGCTGAGCGTGCTTGCCTTCTGGATGGGCATCATGAAAGTCGCAGAAAAATCAGGGCTGCTCGCGCTGTTGTCCAAAGTCTTGGCGCCGATCATCCAACTGCTGTTTCCCGACGTGCCAAAAGGGCACCCTGCCATGGGCTATATTTTGTCGAACATGAGCGCCAACCTGCTCGGACTTGGCAACGCGGCGACGCCGATGGGACTGAAAGCCATGGAAGAGCTGCAAAAGCTCAACCCGGATAAGCAGCACGCCTCCCCGGCGATGTGCACGCTACTTGCGATCAACACCGCGAGCATCACGATCATCCCTACTACGATGATTGCCATCCGGATGCAGTACGGCTCGGTCAATCCGGTGGAGATTGTCGGCACGACGCTTGTCTCTTCCTTTGCCGCAACGATCGTGGCGCTTTTCATCGACCGCTGGTATCGCTATCGTCACTTACGACGTCACAGTTAGGGGGAAACCGTATGTACCAATGGGTGTCCCTGCTCTCGCTATGGGCGATTCCCGTTACGATCGCGTTTGTCCTTTTATACGGGTGGAAGAGAGAGGTCCCGGTTTACGAAACATTCGTCGAAGGGGCAAAAGGGGGGCTGACCACGACCATTCGCATCTTGCCCCATTTGATCGCGATGATGGTCGCAGTCAGCATGTTCCGCGAGTCGGGGGCGCTGGACTTGCTCTTGCGGGGAATCAAGCCTGTGCTCGACATGCTGCATTTTCCCGAGGAACTCGTGCCGCTCGCCCTGCTGCGTCCGCTGACCGGGACGGGCTCGCTTGCGATTGCGACCGATCTGATCGCCCAGTACGGGCCGGATTCGTTTTTCGGCCGGTTGGCTGCCACGATGCAAGGCAGCACGGACACGACGCTGTATGTCTTGACCGTCTACTTCGGCGCTGTCGGGATTCGCAATTCGAGCTACGCGCTGAAAGTAGGTTTGTGGTCTGACCTGGCAGGGGTCATTTTTTCCTTGCTGATCGTCTCGTATGTGTTCTCTTGAATCGAAAACAGACATGTCGGATGAAAAAACTTCCTCGAACGCCGGGGAAGTTTTTCCCTTTTTCTTGTCCACACTGGTAAGAATGGGTATGATGTTGTAGAGGTGATCCAACAATGGAACGTTTGCAAAAGGTATTGGCGCATGCTGGAGTCGCCTCTCGCCGTCATTGTGAGGAACTGATCGCACAAGGACATGTGCAGGTGAATGGACAGGTCGTTCGCGAGCAAGGGATGAAGGTCGATCCGGCGACTGACCGGATTACGGTAAAAGGCCGGGAAATCGCGCTGGAAGAGCACGTCTACTATTTGCTGTACAAGCCGACAGGCGTCATCACGAGCGTCACCGACCCCCGCGGACGGCGGGTAGTGACCGACTTGCTGACAGGAGTAAAAGAGCGCGTCTATCCGGTAGGACGTCTCGACTATGATACGTCAGGCTTGCTGCTCCTGACGAACGACGGCGATCTCGCCAACAAGCTTGCCCATCCGAGCTATGAAATCGACAAGGTGTACCGCGCCTGGGTAAAAGGCGTGCCAAGCCAGGAAAAGCTGAAAAAGCTCGCGACCGGGATTCGCCTGGAGGACGGCATGACTTCGCCGGGGGCATCCAGACTGGTGAAGGCAGAGCCAGGCAATGCGAAGGCGCTTATCGAGCTGACCATCCACGAAGGACGGAATCGGCAAGTCCGGCGGATGTGCGACGCGATTGGCCATCCCGTTTTGACGCTGGAGCGCATTCGCCTCGGCTTTTTGACGCTGGAAGGCTTGCGGCCAGGCCAGTATCGTCCGCTGTCGCGGCAGGAAGTAGACAAGCTCAGGCAGGGACTGATTCAAAACAGGCGGAGCCGAGGGGCAAAACTGTGATTCGTTCAAAATCTGTTCATAAGTTATGCGCTGGCGGAAAATCTAGGAACGCTATAATAGAATGGATAATGCCTGCAATTTATTTGTAGTAGATGGGAGTATGGGCAACATGAACAAAAGCAATCGTACATATGTCAGGATCGCGGTATTGGGTCTGCTGCTTGTCGCCCTGGTTTTTGCACTCTACTCCAGCTTCGTGAAGGACCCGAATGCGGTAAAAGTAGGGAGAGACGCTCCGAATTTCAGCCTGGAGCAGCTCAATGGACCAGAATTGGCCCTTGACGATTTGAAAGGGAAGGGCGTCGTGCTCAACTTTTGGGGGACGTGGTGTGAGCCCTGTAAAAAGGAAATGCCCGCCTTGCAGGAACAATACAGCAAGCTCAAGGACAAAGGACTGGTTGTACTCGGCGTGAACATCGGCGAGTCGCCGGTTGCCGTAGAGCCATTTGTGAAGCAGTTCGGCGTCGAGTTTCCGATTTTGCTGGACCGCCAGTCGCAAATTACGAAGCTGTACCGGATCGGTCCGATTCCGACGACCTTTTTCATCGCGCCTGATGGAGAAGTGAAGGAAATTTTTATCGGACAACTAAATGAAGCGATGATTGCGGACAAACTGTCCAAAATCTTGCCGTAAGCGAGGAGCAATATGGATCAGCGAAAATGTGAATGTGGACATACGAATCCCGTCGGAACGCTGCTCTGTGAATCGTGCGGGAAGCCGTTGAATGTGGAAGTGTTCGAGCAGATACAGTTTCCCGACATGCGCTACGAAGGGATGGCACGGCGTTCCCAGACGTACACGAAAAAGTGGATCGACCGAATCTGGAATACTTTTTCCTCGGTCAAAATTGCAATCGGTATCATTATCGTTATTCTGGTTGCCTCTGCCGTCGGAACGGTGTTTCCGCAGCAACAATACATACCTGTTCCGGTGCCGACAGAAGCCGATGTGGCGCGCTTCTATACCGATACGTACGGGACCCTCGGAACCGTTTACTACGGGCTGGGCTTTCACAATCTGTACTCCTCCTGGTGGTTCGTGACGCTGCTCGTGCTCTTGGGAACTTCGCTGGTCATCTGTAGTCTCGACCGGGTCGTTCCGCTCTACAAGGCGCTCAGCAAGCCGCGGCTCAATCAGCACAAGTCGTTTTTGAAGGGGCAGAAGCTGTTTGGCGAAGGAGAGCTTGCGCCGGACGCAGATCAGGCGGAGCTTCTGGAGCGCTCGGCCGCCGTCCTGAAGAAAAAAGGCTACCGGATTTTCCGGGCAGAGCGGGCGATCATGGCTGAAAAAGGCCGCTTCAGTCGCTGGGGCCCATACATCAACCACATCGGTTTGATCCTGTTTCTGATCGGTGTGCTCATGCGCAATATCCCTGGCTTCTACTTGGACGAGTTCGTCTGGGTGCGCGAGGGACAAACCGTTGCGATCCCGGAGACGCCCTACTACATAAAAAGCGAGAACTACCAGACGACGTACTGGTCAGAGGAAGAAATGCCGGAGAAGCTGGAGTTGAACGGGGGAGTGATCCCGAAAAGCTTCCAGACCGATGCCGTCCTGTACTTGAACAAAAACGCGGACGTACCGGGCAAGAAACCCGATCTGGTCGAAGTGCAAAAAGGCCCGATTATCGTCAACCACCCGATGATCGAAGGAGATATTGCGATTTATCAGTCAGGGGTACAGGAGATGCAGCTCGGCGCTCTCAACTTTGTGCTGGTCGACGTGAAAAACGGAGACAAGGAGCTGGGGGCGTTCAAGGTCGATCTGTACAATCCGGCAGCAGAGCAAGAAGTCGCCGCCGGAATCAAGGTGCGAGTCCTGGATTACTTCCCGGATTTCATCATGGGCAATGACGGCAAGCCTGCTACGAAAACGAACCTGCCGAAAAATCCGATGGTCGCGCTGGAGATTGTGGATGAAGCTACACAGCAAAGCGAGAAGCTGGTCTATTTGCAAGGCTCTGTTTTGACGCAAAAAACGGATGCCCGCTTCGGCCTGACTTTCCACAAGCCCGATCTGGTCGACATCTCCGGCTTGAACGTGCGGATCGACAAGGCCGTGCCGCTCATTTACTTCGGGGCGTTTATCTTTATGATCGGTGTCGCGATGGGCTTCTTCTGGCAGCATCGCCGCATCTGGGTGCAGACACAGGATGGAACGATTTTGCTGGCAGCGCATACGAACAAAAACTGGTTCGGGCTTCGCAGGGAAGTGGACGGTTTGGTTGAGCAGTTGCAGCTCCCTGTAACCATCGAAGAAAAAACGAAGGCGTAAAAGCTCCAAGGGGGTACTCTCGACGTGCAGCTCATACAATTGAGTGACTGGTTACTGGATATCGCGTTTTTGCTGTACGTGATCTCGTCGGTTGTGTTTGTGGTGGCGATGACGGGGAAAAACTGGGCGGGACGCGATCCGAAGCAACATGAGGAACGCTATGGACGGATTGCCTATTGGCTTGCGGTCATTGGCTTTCTGGCGCAGACAGGGTATGTGATTGCCCGCTGGATTGGCGGAGGACACAGCCCGACGAGCAACATGTTTGAGTTTATGGCCTTTTTGGATTACTGTATTATCCTGGCCTATCTGATTATTTACCGCATCTACAAGCTGACGGTAATCGGGGCGTTTGTGCTTCCGCTCGGGGTCATCATGCTGGCGTATTCGTACGTGTTCCCCAAAGAAGTGACGCCGCTGATTCCATCGCTGCAAAGCTACTGGCTGCACATTCACGTGACGACAGCGGCGCTCGGGGAAGGGATTCTCGCAGTCGGTTTCGCAGCAGGGCTGATGTATTTGATTCGCACGGTGCCGCAACATATTTCTACGCGCAGCACCAAGTGGCTGGAGTTCGTGCTTGCTGTCGTTCTCATGCTCGTCGGGTTCATTTTGATGGAATCCACGTTTGCCAGAATGGAACAAAAGACCGTTTTTGAAATGAACATGGAGCAGATGAACGCGGCCGGGCAGATGGAAAAAGTACAGGTGGAGTACACGATGCCCGCGATCGTCGCCCCAGCCGATTCGAAAATCGTTCAGGCCGGGCCGATGAACCCGTGGTTCGAAGCGCCGAGCTGGATGGAAGGGAAGGACGCCGCGCGTAAACTGAACACGATGCTCTGGTCGATCATCACCGGGATCATCCTGTACGGCGGGCTGCGCCTGATTTTCCGCAAGCGTCTCGGTGCTGTGATCCAGCCTTCGCTGGAAGGCATCGAACCCGACCTGCTGGATGAAATCAGCTACCGGGCCATCAGTATCGGTTATCCTGTGTTCACCCTGGGCGCCTTGATTTTTGCGATGATTTGGGCGCAGGAAGCTTGGGGACGATTCTGGGGCTGGGACCCGAAAGAAGTATGGGCGCTCATCGTCTGGCTGTTTTACAGTGCGTATTTGCACCTGCGCCTGTCCCGCGGCTGGATCGGTGCGAAATCAGCCTGGATGTCCGTCATCGGATTCGTTATCATTTTAATTACACTGGTCGTGGTCAATCTGGTCATTGCCGGTCTGCACTCCTACGCAGGCGTGTAGCATACCCCTTCAAAAAGCTGGTAATTTTGCCAGCTTTTTGGACTATCTTCAAACCGTTGTACGATATCATGAGGCCAAGAGGTGTTAAACATGGAAAAAATGGCACGTATTCTCGTAGTAGATGATGAGGAGCGCATTCGCCGCCTGCTGAAAATGTACCTGGAAAGGGAAAACTTCCTCATCGACGAGGCTGACAATGGCGAACAGGCTGTCGAGATGGCTGTCGGCAGCGATTACGATATTATTTTGCTCGACCTGATGCTTCCCGGGATGGACGGGATCGAAGTATGCCAGCGCATTCGCGAGTTCAAGGCAACCCCGATCATCATGCTCACGGCAAAAGGCGAGGAGACAAACCGCGTGCACGGCTTCGAGGCAGGGGTGGATGACTACGTTGTCAAGCCGTTCAGCCCGCGCGAGGTCATGTACCGGGTCAAAGCGATTCTGCGCCGTTCCTCCGCTACCGCTTACTTGAAGACGGAGACGTTCAACAGCCACTCCGTGCTTGTTTTCCCCGAGCTGACGATCGACCACGACGCGCACAAAGTCATCGCGAGCGGCCAGGAAGTGAGCCTCACGCCGAAAGAGTACGAGCTGCTGCACTACCTCGCCCTGTCGCCGGACAAAGTGTTTACGCGCGAGGAGCTGCTCAAAGACGTTTGGCATTACGAGTTTTTCGGAGATTTGCGCACGGTAGATACGCACATCAAGCGGCTGCGCGAAAAACTGAACCGGGTTTCTCCGCAGGCGGCCAACATGATTGCGACCGTCTGGGGAGTCGGCTACAAGCTTGAGGTGCCGAAATAAGTGGACGTTATTTTTCGCAGCGTTGTCGGAAAGCTATGGATGACGATTATTGCGCTGTTTGCGCTCGTTTTGACGATCTTCAGCCTGCTGCTCGTGCAGTCGTTTGACAGCTTTTACAGCAATCGGCAGACGAAAAATTTGCAGGAGCTGGCAGAGGGATTGTCCAAGGGGCTGGCAGCGAGCGCGGACAAGCGGGAAGCATTGGAGATGGCTTCGACCTTTGGCCTTGTCCACCACACCGGGATGGTGGTGCTGGATGAGAACAGCCAGGTCATCGGAAAAAGCGAAGGCAACGGCTTGCCAGACATTCCCGTCGAGCAGTTGCTGAAAGACCAGGCGTTGCATCTGTCCGAGGCACTGGCCGGAAAGCATCCCGCCCCGCAGCGAATATACTTGCAGGTGGCCTCGAACAATCCGAACGACCATATGAGCAGCGTGCAAATGCTCGCGGTGGCGGTGCCGTTGGAGGTCGCGCCGGGCAAGCAGGGCGCTGTGGTGATGTACCAGGCGATTGAGGATTTTGACGATACCGTAAACGAAGTGCGGTTTTTAATTTTTGTCGTCGGCGTGATTGCATTCGTTTCTACCACGGTGTTTGCCTTTTTCCTGTCGTCGCGGATCACGATTCCGCTCAGGCAAATGAAGGAGACGGCGCACCGGATCGCGGAAGGCGATTTTCACGCGGAAGTTCCGATCAAAACAACGGACGAAACCGGCGAGCTGGCGGCCTCGTTCAACACGATGGCGAGCAAGCTGAATCAGCTTGTCGACGCCTTGTCCAAAGAAAAGGAGCAGCTCGCAAGCGTCTTGCGCTCGATGGTGGACGGGGTGGTCATGATCGACGTCAACGGGAAAATTGCCGTCACGAATCCGCCCGCAGAGCGCTTTTTGCGCGATTGGGAGTTCGAGCACAAGGACGAGCAGGTTCCGCTGTTCGCCTTTTACCAGCAGGTCGTGCAAACCGGGCAGGAGGTCACGGAGGACATTCCGGTACAGGGCCGCATCTGGGCGCTTGTCATGGTGCCGCTCAATGACCGCGAGCAAATTCGCGGGGCTGTAGCCGTCCTGCGCGACATCACCCAGGAGCGAAAGCTGGACAAAATGCGCAACGATTTCGTGGCGAATGTGTCGCACGAGCTGCGCACACCGTTGTCCATGTTGCAAGGCTACAGCGAGGCGATAGTCGACGATATCGCGACGACGCCGGAAGAGCACAAAGAACTTGCGCAAATCATTTACGACGAGTCGGTGCGCATGACCAAGCTGGTCAACGAGCTGCTCAGCCTGGCGCGGATGGAAGCCGGGCATGTGGAGCTGTTTCAGGAGATTGTGGAGCTGCGCCCGTACCTGGAGCGAATCCAGCGCAAGTTCACGAACCTGGCCCGGGAGCGCGGGATTACACTGCTTTTGGATGTGACGACGTCGCACAGCGAGGTCTACATCGACCCGGACCGGATGGAGCAGGTGTTGACCAACCTGATCGACAACGCGCTCAGGCACACGCCGAGCGGGGGCAGCGTCACCATCCGCGCGCGCGGCGACAAGACTTTGCTGATCGAGATCAGCGATACAGGCAGCGGGATTCCGCAGGAGGATTTGCCGTTTGTGTTCGAGCGCTTCTACAAGGCCGACAAGGCCCGGACACGCGGGCGCGTAGGCGGGACCGGACTGGGTCTTGCCATCGCGCGCAACATCGTCGAAGCGCACGGCGGGACAATCGGCGTGCAAAGCAAGCTGGGAGAGGGTACGACCTTTACGATCGCGATGACCGTACAGGCGAAAAACAAATAGGAGTGTAGAGAGAGATGATAAAAACGATCTTGTTTGATGTGGATGGGGTTATGCTCAGCGAAGAACGCTACTTCGATGCTTCCGCGCTGACAGTCTGGGAGCTTTTGTTCAGTCCGGGGTACGTCGGTTTGCAAGGGGATACGTTTACTCCGGCTCCCGAGGAAGCGCTGATTCGGCGCGTCCGTGAGCAAGTGTTCGCGCATGATGAAGTGCTGGATTTCATCAAATCCCGCGGCATCAATTCCAACTGGGATATGGTTTTCCTCGCGTTTTCCTACCAGTTGATTCGTTTGATCGAAGCCCTCAAGCCGCACGTGCCGGAGGCGGCAAGCCTGCTCACCGCTCCACTTGAGCGGCAAGAGCTCGCCCGGCTGCGCGACTGGGCAACCGTCTACGCTCCTGATTTTCAGGTCGACTACGCTGCTTTTCTCCCTGACTTTGCGCGAAGCTCGGCGCAAAAGGCCGACCTGCTGTTGTATTTGAACGAGCTGGCCCGCGAACGTTGCGGAGTGGAAACCGACATGTTTTCGCCGAACTGCGCCCTGTGGCAGTTGGTGCAGGAGACGTTTCAGGAATGGTACTTGGGCGATGAGCGAGTGGCTGCCTCTATCGGACGGGAAACGATGCAGCCAGGCAAAAAAGGCTTCCTGACTGACGAAATCCCGATTGTGCCGACGAAAGACATGGTCGAGCTGTTCCGCACGTTAACAGAACGCGGGTACACATTGGGCATTGGAACAGGCCGTCCGAGCATCGAGACACACGTTCCTTTGCGCGAGATGGGCCTGTTGGATTGGTTTGACCCTGAGCGTGTAGTGACCGCCACTCATGTGCTCGAAGCAGAAGCGAACTGCCCGAACTACGTGCCCTTGTCCAAGCCGCATCCTTTTTCGTATGTAAAAGGTTTGCTCGGCTTGTCCACACCGGACCGTGACGTGCTGCAATACCCGCTGCCGATCGCGAACGGCGCCGAAGTGCTGGTCGTGGGAGATTCCTTGGCCGATTTCCTCGCGGCTCGCTCCATCGGCTGCCGGTTTGCGGCGACACTGACCGGATTGTCAGGCCAGGAGGCCCGCAGCAAATTTGAAGAAGTGCAAGCCGACTACATTTTGGATGATGTTCGCGGCCTTTTGGATATCTTGAAGTGAAGCCAAGCGCACGGCGTACGAAAAAGACTCCATCGCAATGAAAAGCGGCGGAGTCTTTGTGATTTTGTCCAAACGTGTGTGCAAGCTCAAGCCCAGCGCAAGGAGGTCAAACATTTGCAGCGGAAGGCGTGAATGAGAAACGCGTGCTTTTGATCGTGGCGGACGATCACTTCGTAGGTTCCGTCCTGGCGCGAGTAAAACAGCACATCGGTGTAATCTTTGTTTTCCTCAAAAAAATGGCGAACCTGCTTCAGCCGCGTTCTCATTTCCTCGGACTTGACCGCAATCGTAAAAGTAGTGTCCTGCGCTGCGCTTTTCTCCGTGATCTCGATTTCATTCTCAGCAAATGTGTAGTGGAGCAAACGGTTTCCTCCTTACCAGACAAAATAGCGTAAGTAAACGTACAGATGGGAGACGACAATCGACATAATCATCAGCGGGAAAGCCACCTTCATAAAGCTGACAAAGCCGATATGGTGCCCTTCCTTGGCGGCGAGACCGGCGACGATGACGTTGGCACTGGCACCGATGAGCGTGCCGTTTCCGCCCAGGCAGGCGCCGAGAGCGAGGCTCCACCAAAGCGGCTCCAGGTTGGTAATGCCCAGTGCCCCCATCTCTTTAATCATCGGGATCATCGTCGCGACGAACGGGATGTTGTCCACAAACGCCGAAGCAATCGCACTCATCCACAGAATGAGCAGCGACGTTTTCAACGGATCGGCCCCTGTCAGGTTGATCGCCTGGCTCGCCAGCTTCGCGATGACGCCTGTTTCGACCAGACCCGATACAAGGACAAACAAGCCGATGAAAAAGAAAATCGTGTTCCACTCGACTTTGCTGATCGCGTCCTCCAGGTAATGCTCTCCGGTGATGAGGAGAAGCAGAAAAGCGCCAGTGAGCGCGATGGTCGCGGATTCCAGATGCAGGGCCCCGTGCAGCATGAAGCCGATAATCGTCAAAGCCATGACGGTCAATGATTTTTTCAGCAAGGTCGTATCGGTAATTTCGTCGCGTTCGTTCAACTGCATGATCTTCGCGCTCAGCTCCGGAGAAGTATGCAGTTGTTTCCGATAAATGAAAACGAGGCACAAGATGGTCAGCGCCATGATGATGGCAATAACCGGACTCAAATTCAGCAAAAACGCCATAAAATCAAGCTCGGGCACGGAGCTGCCAATCATGATATTGGGCGGGTCGCCGATCAAGGTTGCGGTACCGCCTGCATTGGAGGCAATAATTTCGCTGATTAAAAAAGGAATCGGATTCAGCTCAAGCTGTCTGGCGATGCTGAACGTAACGGGGACGATCAGGAGCACCGTCGTGACGTTGTCCAGAAAAGCAGAAGCGAGCGCGGTGATGATGCTCAAGTAGACGAGAATGCGGACTGGCTTGCCTTTTGCCAGCTTGGCGGCGCGAATCGCGACGTATTTGAACACGCCGGTTTGCGCTGTCACAGCTACGAGAATCATCATCCCGATCAAGAGGCCGAGCGTGTTGAAGTCGATGTGATGAATCGCCTGCTCCTGGGTGACGATGCCAAACAGCACCATGAGAATCCCGCCGCACATGGCGACGATCGTTCTGTGCAATTTTTCGCTAATAATAAATGCGTAAGTAACTAAAAAGATGCCAATGGCGAACAGCGCCTGGTTCGTCATAAGAAACTCCTTTCTTGGTGTAAAATCATCTTGTCCCATTATAGCGCTAACAAAATGGAGGGTAAAGCAAAAGACCCGGCGCGCAGCCAGGTCTTTTCGGCGAAACATGAAGCGGGAAAAACCGCCTACAGTTCAATTTGCGTGACGCTTTTCACTTCGGCCAGCTCGCCCATCGTATCGAGCAGCTCGGGGGTCAGCGGTTTGTCTACAGACAGCATCATGATCGCGTCTCCGCCGACATCGCGGCGCCCTACTTGCATCGTCGCGATGTTGACGCTGTTTTCGCCAAGGATGGAACCGACGCGTCCGATGACACCGGGGCGGTCGTTGTGGTGAATATAGAGCAGATAGCCTTCTGGCGCCACGTCGATGGCGAAGTCGTCAATTTTCACAATCCGCGCGCCGTAGCCGTTGAGACGCGTACCCGCAACGGTGCGAGTTTCTTGCGTCGTCTTCAGGGTTACCGTCAGCAGGTTGGTAAAGCCTTTGTTTTGCGCCGCCTTTTGCTCGGTAACGGTGATGTCGCGCACTTTTGCCAGCAGCGGCGCATTCACGTAGTTCGCGACTTCGCCGAGGCGGAAGGACAAGACGCCCTTCAGGACGGTACGGGTCAGTGGCGACGTATCCACGTCGGTCAGCTCGCCGCTGTATTTGATTGCCACCTCGGAGATCGAACCGACAGTCACTTGGGCGAGGAAATGGCCCAGCTTCTCACCGAGCTGGAAGTACGGCTGCACCTTTTCCATCACATGTGCAGGGATGGACGGCAGGTTTACGGCGTTTTTGAACGGCTCGCCGCGCAGTACCTTCAAAATCTCCTCGGAAACGTCGACCGCGACGTTTTCCTGCGCTTCCACTGTCGAAGCGCCCAGGTGAGGGGTCGTGACCACTTGCGGCAGGCCGACCAGGGGGTTGTCGACAGGCGGCTCTTCCTCGAATACGTCCAGAGCGGCTCCGGCGACTTTGCCGCTTGTGATGGCTTCGTACAACGCTTTCTCGTCGATGATGCCGCCGCGCGCGCAGTTGATGAGACGCACGCCTTCCTTCATCTTGGCAAATTCACGCGTGCTGATGATGTGGCGTGTTTCTTTTGTCAGCGGGGTGTGAACGGTGATGAAATCGGCCTGACGGCAAATCTCATCGACAGTCGCGTGGATGACGCCCATTTTTTGCGCGCGTTCTTCCGTCATGAACGGGTCGTAGCCCATGACGCTCATCCCAAACGCTTTGGCCCGTTTGGCGACCTCGGAGCCGATCCGGCCCATGCCGATGACGCCGAGCACTTTTTTGTTCAACTCCACTCCTTGGAAGCTTTTGCGGTCCCAAGTGCCGTCGACCAGCTTTTTGTGCGCCTGCGGGATGTTGCGAGCGACTGCCATCAGCATGGCGAAGGAATGCTCGGCGGTGGAAATCGTATTGCCGTCCGGCGCATTGATGACCGGGATACCCGCCTGAGTCGCTGCGGCGATGTCGATATTGTCCACGCCTACGCCAGCGCGGCCGACTGCTTTCAGGTTCTTCCCGGCGGCGAGCACCTCGGCTGTCACCTGTGTTTGGCTGCGGACGAGCAAGGCGTCGTAGTCGCCGATGACTTCGATCAGCTCAGCAGGAGAGAGGTTGGTTTTGCGGACGACTTCGACATCTTCTGCGTCCAGCAGTTGCTGGATACCAAATTCGCTAAGTGGGTCAGTAATGAGAACTTTATACATGTGCAATGAGCACCTCCTGAGCAGCTTTGACACCGGCACCCAGCTCGACTGGAGCACCGATCTGGTGGAGCGACATTTCAATCGCGGAAATCACTTGCAGGACATCGAGCGGCTCGCAATAGCCCATGTGCCCGATGCGGAAAATTTTCCCCTTCAAATGCTGTTGGCCGCCGGCGATGGTGACGTTGTACTGCTTCGTCAGCACCTTGCGCAGCGCTTCTGCGTCAAACGCCCCTTGAGGATCGCAGGAAGTGACGGTCAGAGCGGCGTAAGCGTCGTCGGCCATCAGGTTGACGTTCAACGCCCGCATGGCTGCGCGGGTCATGTCGCGCATCAGCTCATGGCGTTTGATGATCGCAGGCAAGCCTTCCTCGTCGAGCATATCGAGCACCTCGGCCAGACCGAAAATGAGCGAGACGGCAGGGGTGTACGGCGTTGTTTGCTCGGCGAGGCTTTTTTTGTACGCCTTCAGGTCGAGATAAAAAGCGAGCGGCTTGTTCGCTTCGATGACTTTCCAGGCGCGTTCGCTCGCCGCCAGAAAAGCAAGGCCGGTTGGCAGCATAAACGCTTTTTGCGAGCCGGTCACGACGATGTCGACACCCCAGGCGTCCATTTCGCAAGGGACAGCGCCCAGGCAGCTAACCGCGTCTACGATGAACAGCGCGTCCGAATGGGTACGGATCGTTTTGGCAAGCTCGGCAATCGGGTTTTGCACCCCGGTAGATGTTTCACAGTAGGTCGCGAATACCGCTTTTACTTGCGGTTTTTCCTTGAGGAAAGCTTCCAGCAGCTCTGGTGTAACGGCCTGCCCCCAAGGAACCTCCAGACGGTGGGCAACCACGCCGTAGCGCTCGCAAATTTTGGCGAAACGCTCGCCGAAAGCGCCGCTGACGAGAATCGCTGCCTCATCTCCAGGCTGCAGAGTGTTCACGACGCCTGTTTCCAGCGCGGCGGTTCCGCTGCCAGCCAGGATGTACACGTCCTGGGTCGTACCGAAGTAAGGCTTCAGTCGTTCCGCCGTGCGAGCGAACAGAGCGGAAAATTTGCCGCTGCGATGTCCGATCATCGGCTGGCTCATCGCCAACTGCACGCGAGGGGGGATCGGGGTAGGGCCGGGAATGCGCAAAATCAGTTTGTCAGTGAACATGTCTCTCTCCTCCTAAATAAATCAATAAAAAAACCTCCCGTTCTCACACTGCTCCTATTACAGAACAGTGAGGGACGAGAGGCTTTGCTTCGCGGTGCCACCCTCATTCGCTCCCTTTTTCTCAAAAAGGAGCCTTGGCAGGTACATGACCTGTAGAGATAACGGATCTACCGTTCGCACCTACTGGGACGGGAAAAATCGTCCGTTCAGCGCAGCAGCTCGGAAGTGCTTATCTGTGGTAGAAACCGCCGATTCGCAGCAATCATCGGCTCTCTGAGGATTTCCGGGGCCACAGCATTTCTTCGTCATCGCTGTTGGTGATGTGGTGTTTCGTAAGATTTGTACTAAAGATATCACGGCAAAATGACACCGTCAAGAACAAAAACAAGAAAAAATGAACAATGTCAAAAAAAATAGATTTATCGTTCGTGAATAATAGCGATCAGGGAGTGGGTAAGAGCTAGAAAACAACCAAAAACCGAACGTTAAGATATTGGTCTCACAAAAAATGGGAAAAATGCGCCGGAATGTTCGGTTTTTCTGCGTGATTTTATCTTACCGAAAAATCAAAAAATAAGAAACGGGAAAATGCCGATCAGCCGTTCAGGGGAGAAAACTGAAAAACCTCTTACATACAAAGTACGTAAGAGGTTTTGTTCTTGGAATCCTATTCCACTTTGATAGAGTCGGTCGGGCATCCTTCCGCAGCGTCGCGAACGTCGTCTTGCAGGATATCCGGGATTTCAACACTGTTAGAGTTGTCATCCAACTTGTTGAACGCAAGGCCCTCATCGTCGTAGTCAAAAACGTCAGGGGCCGTGGCGCCACAGGCACCGCAAGCAATACAAGTATCTTTATCTACCCATGTAGTCATTGTGGTTTCACCTCCCGTTACAAGTGGTACGTCCACTGTCATAGACAATTGTATGCTCTTGTTCACAAGATTTCAAGATTGAATCAGTCTAAAAATGTACGACTACTTGTAAAGCGGGATTTCAGGGGTGTTCAGTACGGAGTAAAGCTTGCCATTCAACTTCTTGAAATCGCCAAAGTGGACGGCATCGGTTGCATGCAACACCTTCACTGCCGCTGCCACATCCGTGATTCCCAACGTTTGCGACTCGCTGGAAGCAAGCAGCAGGTCGAGGCGGGCGGTCAAATCTTCCGGATTGTAGCTGTCCCAATGCTTGTTCGCAGACATGAACAGGGCGGCCAAATAAGTCCGGTAGTGAAAAGGGTACTGCTTCCACTGCGCTGCCGTAACGGTTGCAGGCGCTGTTTGTGGCATCGGTTTTTTCTCGACATACGCCGATTCCCAAGCCGCGACGGAATGATAGACCATTTCCTGGGCCGTCAACCAACTGTTCTGGGATAAAGTCAAGTTGGAAGCGATGGCAGCAGGCGTTGCGGCATTACTATTCTGATCGGAACGGATTCTCTCCATACTATCCAAATAAGCCCGTACACTGTTCGTAAAATTGGCGTGTGCTTGTGTCAGCAGCGGAGAGGTCGGGAGCGGCACCTTTTTTTCCAACTCCTTCAGCGTCTGCTCGGCGAGCTTTTCCAACTGCTTCAACGCGTCAGAGCGGCCTTTCTGATCGAGGCTTCCCCAATTTGCCATCGCATCGAAATGCGCCTGTTTCAGTTCAAGCGCCGGCGCGTACACGGCGTAGTAAAAGCGGATGAAGTCCTGCTCGCTGTACAGCTTTTGCTCGCGCAGGAGCTTTTCCTTTTCCGCTTCTTTTTGTTTGGCTTCCAGCGCAGCCGCCTGCTCGGCTTCAATCGATGACTTCATATAATGGGCGCCGAAAAAAAATCCACCAACCCCGCATGCAAGTGTTATGATGATCATGTACGCCATCATAAATTCTGACTTTTTCAATCGTTTTGTCATAAAGAAATCCTCCAAATCCAATCCAGCAAAAATGGTGCAGGCTGCCATGCCCGCCAAAAATAAAAAGGAAAAGTGCAAGGAGTACCAATGAACAGTCAAAACAGTGTGGCAGAGGAACTTGAGCTTCTATGCGCTGTCGCCCTGAATGCGATGATTCCTCTGGCGAACGAGAGAACGCTTCAGTCAGCCTACTACATACTGCGCGGCAGAAAAGCGAATCAGACCCTGCAGGATGTGCATTTGTACAACCTTTATCCGTATTATCGGATGTTTCCCGGTTTTTCAAAAGAGGATTGGGATAAAATTGTTGCAACTTTGTTTCAAAAAGGGCATTTGCAACAGCGGGAAGGGGAAGGGGCAAGCCCCAAGCCGACGTTTTGGGTCACCGAAACAGGCTGCCAGTCTGCCCGGGAGGCGTATGAGAAATACCGCTTCGCCGTCTGGTTTGCGCCCTTTACGCAGTTTGATTTCGCTTCGCGCATCGAGACGTTTTGGCAGCGGCTTCACCTTCTGGTGCAAACGGTGTCGCAAATGCTGGGAAAAGACCTTGGGTTTACGCCTGTCGTGACCGACAAATCCGTCCAGCTTTGGGTCAAGGAGCAGTTGCAGCCGAAAGAGGCGAGAGCGGTATGGACAGACGGGCTGGCCGAGGAGCTGTACCGGCTGTGGGAGCCGCTTGCGCCCGAGGTGCAAAAGCTGCTGGTCACTCAACTATCCGGCATCTCGCAGGTGGGAAAAACGCTTGGACAACTGGCGAAGCAACAGCAGGTGACGCGCGTCTATCTGACGCTGTTGTTCCGCTATGGGCTGGCTGCCTCGATGCAACGGCTGATGAAGGAAGCAGAGGCGTTTCCGCTGCTTTCCCGGCTGGTCACCCGGGAAAACAAGCTCGATCCGCGGTTGAGCGACAGCGCGGCCCGGACGTATGCCATGGTGCAGCGCGGCTGGAGCAAGGCGGAGATCGCCGTCAGACGGCAAATGAAAGAAAGCACGGTCGAAGATCATCTCGTGGAAATTGCCCTGCGCTGTCCGGAGTGGGATGAATCGGCCTATTTGTCCCCCGAGACGCGCAGCGTGATCGTCGCCGCAAGCGAAGCGTTGCAAACGAGCAGACTGCGGCTCATCAAGGACCACGTCGGGCCTGCCGTCAGCTATTTGCAAATCCGTCTGGCGTTGGCCCGCAGGCAGGGGGAGACGAATGGATAAAGAGTTGCACGACTATTTGAAGGAGTATTTCGGCTACGAGGCATTCCGGCCGGGCCAAGCGGCTATCATAAAACGAGTGCTAGGCGGACAGAGCGTCCTCGGCCTGATGGCAACGGGCGGCGGGAAATCGGTCACCTATCAGCTTCCTGCCTTGCTGTTGCCGGGTATCACGGTGGTGGTTTCCCCGCTCATTTCGCTCATGGTCGATCAGGTTCAGCAACTGCGCACGAAAAGGCGCATACCTGCCGCCTATTTAAACAGCACGCAAGACCCGGCAGAGGCGCGGGAAGTGTTGCAGAAGATCGCGGCTGGCGCCTGCAAGCTGCTGTACATTTCGCCGGAAAAGCTGCAGCAGCCCTACGTCCAGCAAGTGCTGGGCCGCGCGCGGGTGTCGCTTCTGGCGATTGACGAAGCCCACTGCATCTCCGCGTGGGGACACGATTTTCGCACCGATTACTTGCGGCTGCCGGACACGCTAAAACAGCTCGGCAATCCGCCCGTGCTGGCTGTGACCGCGACGGCGACGACAGCGGTGCGCAATGAAATCTGCTCCCTGTTCGGGATTGCGCAGGAACATGTCGTCGTGCAATCGCTCAATCGGGCAAACATCGCGTTTGATCTGGCGGAAGTGAACGGGGAAAGCGAGCGGCGCCAACTGACGTTCGAGCTGATGGACAGGCTGGAAGGGCCGGGAATCGTCTATTGCAGCACGCGGCAGGCCGTCGATGTGCTCGTGGCTGCGTATCAGCTCGACGGGAAAAGGCGCGTGGACGGTTACCACGGAGGCATGAACAGCATAGAGCGGATGCTGATCCAGACGCAGTTTCTGGCGGGCGAACTGGACGTCATCATCGCGACGAACGCATTTGGCATGGGCATCGACAAGCCGGATATTCGCTACGTCATTCACTACCAGATGCCAGCAAGCCTGGAGGCGTACTCGCAGGAGATCGGCAGGATCGGCCGCGATGGACGGCCCGGCTATGCCATGCTGCTGTACGCCCAGGAGGACATCCAGATTCATCAGTACATGCTGGACAAGGAATACCCGACTCCTGTGCAAATCCAGCAGTTTATCCAGTATTACCGCGGGGGAGCGGCCCTGGATGCCCAGGCATTGGCCATGATCGACATGTCCGAGGAAATGGCGGCCATGCTCACCTTTTATACAGAGCGTGCCCTGTCCCGGGCGCAGGTGAGCAGCACACACGAAATAGCCAATCCCGTCCATGATATTTGGCAGGAGACGGAAAAGCGAAAGGCCGTCAAGCGAAAAAAGTTGTCCGAAATGGTATCGTACGTGCTCGCTGACAGTTGTCTGCGCAAGCATTTGAATCAATACTTTGGCGAAGCAGACCACGGCTATGACCGTTTTTGCTGCTCGCGCTGCGGATTGCAGCGGCAAGCTTACGAAGGGCAGCAGCCCGCGCTGATGCAGCCGGAAGCACAAAACAGTTGGAGTTTGCGGCAGGCATTGGACAAGCTTTTGCCGAAAAAATAAAAGGAGAGAACGATTACGTGAAAGAAAGTGGGCTAGAGGTGGATGAAGCGACGCTGCGGCTGAATCTGTGGCTGACCCAGGCGTTGGTTTTGGCGGCGGCAGCGGCAAGCAGCTTCTGGGTCCACGGATGGCAAGGGACGCTTGGCTTGTTCAGCTTCCCGGGGTGGAAGGGAATCGGCCTTGCGTGCGGTGTGGCAGCGGGGATTGTGCTCTTCAGCATTGCCATGGAAACCTATTTACCCAGACGCTGGCAGGACGACGGCAGCATCAACGAAAAAGTGTTTGGAGCCATGTCTTCCAGCCTGACGGTGCTCGTATGCGTCATCGTCGGTATTGGCGAGGAATGGCTGTTTCGCGGCGTGATCCAGCCGTTTGCCGGGAATGCCTGGACGAGCCTCATCTTTACGCTCGTACATGTGCGCTATTTGAAAAAGCCGCTGTTAATCGCGAGCGTGTATGGCACGAGCTGGCTGTTGGGGCTGCTGATGGATTGGCACGGCTCTTTGTGGCCGCCCATCGTCGCGCATATTGCCATTGATGTTTCATTGGCCTTTTATCTGCAAAAGACTTTGAAAAAGGAAAAGGGGGAGGAAGAGTGAATTTGCAGACGAACCAATTGCCGCCTCGACGCTCCCGTCATACCCGCCCAAAAGCGTCAGTGGGATTGAAAACATGGGTTCGGTCGGGACTCTTGGTATTTGGACTTGTTTTTTTCGGGCTGATCGGCCTGGAGCTGTACAAGGCGAATGTAGCCCGGGAACAGGCAGAAGCCGTCGACATGATCTTGACGCCGCCAGAGGCAGGCGAAGCGAAGACGGCGGCAGCCGAAGCAGAAACGGGAGCGGAAACGGAAACAGCCGCCAGCGAGCCAACATCGGTGGCGCTCCCGTCTACTCCCGCAGAGACTGCGCAGCCAGCCGACCAGACTGAATCTGCGTCTGTTGCCGCTTCGCCGCCTGCTACTGCCGCAAGCAGCGCTCCGGCCAGCACAAGCGCGGCAGTAGCTCCGCAAACCGAGAGCAAGCCCGTCCAGCAAAAAACCGAGAGCGCATCTGCTGCTCCTGCTCCGGCACAGCCAGCTCCTGAACAGAAGCCGGTACAACCAGCCCAGAAGCCAAAAGTCGTCAAGCACGTCGTACAAAAGGGAGAGACGCTGTTCATGCTGTCCCGCAAATATTACGGCAACAATTCCAACGTCGCCCGCATTGCCAAATACAACGGGCTGAACGCGGAAACGCAACTGGCAGAAGGAAAGGTGGTCTTCGTGCCGCTCTCTCCGTAATCGTTCCCGCCGCCTGCGGTTATGCTAAAGGCAGTAGACGGATCAGTGGAGGGCTAGCGATGTACGATACGATCATTGTAGGCGGGGGAATAGCGGGCTTGCAGACGGCGATCCAGCTCGCCAGAAGCCGTCGCCGCGTGGCGGTCATCGACGTGCCGGGAGGACGGTCGGCGGTCGCCAAAAACTACCGGAACATCCTCGGATTCTCGGAAGGGGTCAGCGGCGATTTTTTTCGCCAAGAAGGGCGGAAGCAGGCCGCGCAATACGGCGCCGAGTTCATTGCGGATGAAGTGACAGGGCTTGTCGCAAATCCGGAGGGAAGCTTCCGGGTAACCACGAAAACGAGAGCGGGCGCACAGGCGTTGCAGGCGAAAACGCTCGTCATGGCGACGGGGATGGCGGACCCTTTTCCGGCGATTGCCGAACTGCGCGACTGTCTCGGGCTGTCTGTTTTTATTTGCCCGGATTGCGACGGGTACGAGAGCGTCGGACAGACAACGGCGGTGATTGGCGATGGCCCACACGCTGTCCAGATGGCAGGCGAGCTGTTTTTCTACACGAAAAAGCTGGTCGTCGTCAATCACGGCGGCAGCGAAATCGACGAAGAGGAGCAGGCGCTGCTGGACAGGCTGGGGATTGGCTATCGCGCTGCGCGTGTGGAAAAGCTCGTGCAAGCAGATGGCCTCTTGCAGCGATTAGAGCTTTCCTCAGGGGAAAAGTTGACCGTGACCCGCGCCTTTTTGGCCTTTCCCGGGGCGCAGGCCCAGACCGGGCTGTTGCAAGCTTTTTCCGTACATATCAATGAAAAAGGACACGTGCGCACCGATCCGCGCACAAAAGAAACCGATCATCGCAATCTGTGGGCAGTCGGTGACATCGCCGTTCATTCCCAGCAGGTCGCGATCGCGATGGGGGATGGCGCACAGGCGGCGATCTGGATTCAGAAGCGACTTCGCGAGCTGGATGGCGAGCTGCCGTTTGAACAGAAATAGCCCCTTTGCAGGGGGAGCAGGGCGGACGTTTTGGGAAAAAAGCAAACGCCGAAGCGTGCGGCGTTTTTTTCTTGCTTGAGCAAATGGACGCGGAACCCGAACTAGCCGGAATCAATATATATGGGGGGAAGAAACAATCGGGAGGCCCTAGAATCATGCTGGTAATGGGAAGAAGCCTGTTTGTCGGACTTCTGGCATGGCTATTGGGAAGTGCTGCCCAGCACGTTTTTCCCGCCAAACATATGCATCTGGAGCGATTCGGAGACTGGGTGTCGATGTTTCTGTTTTCGCCCGTGGAGATTTTGCTGTCACTGCTGTTGTTCAGCGGGGCTTGCCTCTTGTTGTTCGGCCTGCTGCATTTTCATGTCAGCCAGTTTTTGTACGGCCGAATGCTGCAGACAGGATGGGTTCACGCCCCATTGTGCTTCTTCTCCTTTTTTGTTCTGCTGATCCAATTTGTCAAAATGCCCGTTCCCACCTTCCTGGCGGCCGCAGTCGCGCTCATGATTGGATGGCGATAAACGAGCAGCTTTTCCTGGGAAAGCGCAGGAAGCGACAAGCTGCTACAAAGTCAGCTTTTCAAGCGTCCGAATCGACACGTGCGTGCGAAAGTGCGCGAAGAGCCTTGGAGAGTGTCAGGTGCTATGTTCCTGCTACTAAATGTGATATGATAGGACTACCCCGGATTTTCCCATCTGCGAAAAAATGGTTGAATGCAGCACGGGCATTCGTCGGAAAATGCGGAGAACTCTTACAGGCTTAGCATCATATTTTGTAGTACGACTGGATGGCGAGGAGGGACAGTCATGCGTGTTGAACGCCTTGGTCAAGACAAAATACGAATCTTTTTAACGTTTGACGACCTAACAGAGCGCGGGATAGAAAAAGAAGACATGTGGCGTGACATTCCTAAAGTTCATGAACTGTTCAACGACATGATGGAGCAGGCTTATCACGAATTGGGATTCGAAGTGTCAGGGCCTGTTGCAGTTGAAGTGTTCGCCTTGCCAGCTCAGGGAATGGTCGTGATCGTAACTCGCGGCAAAACAGGCTCAAAGGACGGAAAAGAAGAAGAATTTGAGGACGAAGAAGTGTACGAATTAGAAGTCACCCTAGAGGAAAGCGACCTGATTATCTACGCCTTCCGTGACTTTGAGCATATGGTTGAAGCTGCCCATCGTATCAATGCCTTGCTGACCAATGGAGGGTCGGCCTACTTCTACCAGGGGAAATACCACCTGGTCTTGGAAGAGGTGGAATTGGATCAGGAGCGATACCACAAGTTGATTGCGATCCTCTCTGAGTACGGGGAAGCGACGCCGACAACGATTTATGTACTGGAGGAATATGGCAAAGTTGTCGTTGCCGACGATGCTGTCAAGGAAATATGCAGACATTTCACGTAAGCAAAAGGATGAAATGCCTGGGAGAATAAACAGCACCTAGTCCATCAACTAGGTGCTTTTGCTGTCTCAGGTTACTCGGGGCTGTCGAGGCCGGCGAAAAAGTCGGCTTCCTTGCCTGCGATCGTGTAGCCGGGAAGGTTGTGCCAGGCCAGAATGTAGTGATTGCTCGGAGGCACCGATTCAAAGCCGCCGGCAGTGACGCCAGGGAACACGCGCTCTACGGACAGATGCTGGGTGCGGTGGGCGCTCAGAGCAGCAGCTACCTGCGGCTTGTACGCCGGCCCGTCAACGATGGTGGTAATGCTTTCGATCGGATCGGAAAACGGCGGCTGTACGGCCCCGAATGGCCCGTTGGAGGCGCGGGTTGCGTAGTACAGCTTGCGAACGCTCGTCGCCGTGCCCAAGGACTGGACAGCCTGGGTCGTTGCGAGAGAGATCGCCTGGTGGTCCGGATGACCGGAAATGCCATGCGGGGCAAAAGTGACGAGTACATGAGGCTCGATTTTTGCGACCGCCTGGTGGATGCGTTCCACCAGTTCCTGGACGGGCACGGTGTTCAGCAGCTTATCCTGGTAGTCCCATATGTCCACGCTCGCAAGCCCGAGGATGGAAGCCGCCTCTCTCAATTCCTGCTCGCGATACGCGGGCAGTTGCTCGATGGTGCAGAGCGGCGGATTGCCGGGTTTGCCTGCTTGGCCCCTGGTGGCGCAGAGCAGGTGGCATTCTGCTATGTTTTCTTGGGTATATTTGGAAATCGTAATGCCGGACGCGAAGGTTTCGTCGTCAGGATGAGCGAAAACGAACAAAATCTTATTTTTTTTCATAAAAACGCCTCCGTGAATAAACTTCCAGAATTACTGTTTCCATTATGGCATAATTTCACTTGCCCCGTCATGAAAGAATGCGCGTTGGGTACACTACAACAACCAAGGGATGTACGTTTTACGCCATGTCAAGGTGCATGGGCGCTTTTCGTTTCCAGTTGCGACTGGCGGGGAAATCGTTGTATTTATATGCAGATGAGCCGGAGAAAACGTTTTCGAAATGGAAAAAAAACTTTTTTTCGCTTCTCAACCCTGATACAAGCGTGTATACTAAAGGCTGCATTGACCGATAACATTTTTGAGGTGGTAAGTAATGGGTAATCAAGACGTGGTAACCGAAAGCACCGAAGGGAAAGAAAAGCAAGAAACAATGAACTTGCTGCATTCGACTCAAACGGTGATCAAGGAAGCACTGGACAAACTAGGTTACCAAGAATCGATGTTTGAACTCTTGAAGGAGCCGCTACGCGTTTTGACCGTACGCATTCCGGTTCGCATGGATAACGGCGAAGTAAAGGTGTTTACGGGCTATCGTGCTCAGCACAACGATGCGGTTGGTCCGACCAAGGGGGGCATTCGTTTCCACCCGGAAGTTACTGAGGATGAAGTTAAAGCACTTTCTATCTGGATGAGCCTCAAAGCCGGTATCGTCGACCTGCCTTATGGCGGTGGTAAAGGCGGTATCATTTGCGACCCGCGTGAAATGTCCTTCCGTGAACTGGAAAGACTGAGCCGCGGTTACGTTCGCGCAATCAGCCAACTTGTGGGGCCGACAAAAGACATTCCGGCTCCGGACGTCTTTACAAACTCGCAAATCATGGCTTGGATGATGGACGAATATAGCCGTATCCGTGAATTTGACTCACCTGGTTTCATTACCGGTAAACCGATTGCACTTGGCGGTTCGCATGGACGCGAGACAGCGACAGCCAAAGGGGTTACCATTTGCATTCGCGAAGCTGCAAAACGCCGCAACATTGACGTGAAAGGCGCGCGCGTTGTCGTGCAAGGCTTCGGTAACGCAGGCAGCTACCTGGCGAAATTCATGCACGATGCAGGAGCAAAAGTCGTCGGGATTTCCGATGCTTACGGCGCTCTGCACGATCCGAACGGTCTGGATATCGACTACTTGCTCGATCGTCGCGACTCCTTCGGTACGGTAACCAAGCTGTTCAACAACACGATCACGAACAAAGAACTGCTGGAGCTGGATTGCGACATTCTCGTTCCTGCAGCGATCGAAAACCAAATCACTGCTGCAAACGCTCACAGCATCAAGGCGCAAATCGTCGTAGAAGCGGCTAACGGCCCAACTACGCTCGAAGCGACCAAGATCCTGACCGAGCGCGGCATCCTGCTCGTACCGGACGTACTGGCAAGTGCCGGTGGCGTAACGGTTTCCTACTTCGAATGGGTACAAAACAACCAGGGCTACTACTGGACAGAGGAAGAAGTAGAAGAGAAACTGGAAAAAGTAATGGTTCGCTCGTTTGAAAATGTTTACTCCCTGTCCCAAACACGCCGTGTGGACATGCGCCTCTCCGCTTACATGGTCGGTGCGCGCAAAATGGCAGAAGCTTCTCGCTTCCGCGGCTGGGTATAAGCAAAACAGACGACCTTCCCGATATGAGAAAAACCGGGCTTCGCCGCTTATGTGGCGAAGCCTTTTTGTTTGGGCGGGAACGTACAGGAAACAGAAACAGGAAAACCCTCCTGGAAGGGTCGAGGAGGGTTTGTCCGGTCGTGTTACTGATCGAATAGTTTTTGCAGTTCCTGGAAGTCGCGTGTTTTTTGCAGGGTGACGATCAGCTTGATTCGCGCTTTTTGACCGTTGAGCCCGTTGGAGAAAATGATGCCCATTTCCTTCAGCTTGCGGCCTCCGCCTTCGTAGTCGTACACGTCCTGTACTTGCCCGTTGTAGCAGCGGGACACGAGCACGATCGGGATTCCGCGATCCAGCAACTGCTGCAAGGTCGGGATGATCGCTGGCGGCAAATTGCCGAGGCCGAACGCTTCAATCACGAGCCCGTCAATCGGCTGGTCGAGCAAAAACTGGAGCCAGGACGGATCCATGCCAGCGACTGCTTTAATCAGCGGGACGTTTCCGTCGGCATGGGAAATCGTGTAATGCTCCCGCGCCAAAGGCGCGTGGTGGTACTGCACGCTTTTTTTGGCGATGGTGCCGATTGGGCCGTATTGCGGCGATTGGAAAGTGGCGACATTACTCGTATGTGTCTTGGTGACGTGGCACGCCGCATGAATCTCATCGTTGAACACGACGAGCACGCCTTTGTTCAGGCTTCCGGGATCAGCGGCCGTGCGCACGGAGGAGATCAGGTTGACCGGACCGTCCGCGCCCAGCTCGTTGCTGCTGCGCATGGCGCCCGTCACGACGATCGGCACGTCGACAGACAGCGTCAGGTCGAGAAAATACGCCGTCTCTTCCAGCGTATCGGTTCCGTGCGTAATGACCACACCGTCGTATTGCTCCTGACGAAAAGCTTCTTCGATTTGCAGGCGCAGGTCGTTCATGATCTTGGGAGTCATGTGAGGACTTGGCAGATTCAGTACATTTTTCATGGTGACGTCCGCATAACGCTCTAAAAAAGGAAGAATTTTGTTCACAGCCTGGTCATCCAGCGGTTTTACGCCTTCTGTGTCATCTACAGACATGGCGATGGTGCCGCCAGTGTTGACTACCAATATTTTTTTTGTCATGCTCTCTCTCCTGTAGCGGGTTTTCATCAACCAATATTCATGGTACGATGAATAACAGCCTTGTGTAAAGGAGCAATAAAAGATGATTGCAATGATCGGCGCGGCAATAGCCCCCGGTATCGCCATCATGAGTTATTTTTACCTGCGTGACAGTCTCGAGCCGGAGCCGATCTCTATGGTCATCCGGTCGTTTATCTTTGGGATGCTGCTGGTGATTCCGATTATGGTGCTCCAGTACATCATGCAGACAGAATGGAACTGGCGGAGCGGAGTTGTCGCGGAAATCATCCAGTCCGCTGTAGTAGAAGAGTTTTTCAAATGGATGGTCATCTTCTTCACCGCCTACAAGCACGTGGAGTTCGATGAGCCTTACGATGGGATTGTTTATGCGGTCGCCGTGTCGCTCGGTTTTGCCACTCTGGAAAACCTGTTTTATTTGATTATCAACGGCTTGAACATCGCCTTTTGGCGCGCGCTTTTGCCCGTCTCCAGTCACGCGCTGTTCGCCGTCTGGATGGGCTATTATTTGGGGCGAGCGAAGTTCTCGCAAAAGAAAGAGCAGGAGAAGCTTTTTCTCTGGCTGTCCATCTCGTTGCCGATCGGGCTGCACGCCCTCTACAACGCGATTTTTCTCTCCATTCAAAACTGGCTCGTAGTCATCGTGCCATTCATGCTTGTCCTCTGGTGGCAAGGCTTGAAAAAGGTGCAGCGCGCTCATGATTACGGTTCTAAAAATCTTTCTTCGCGTCCACAATAGACGATAAGGAGGAGACGAGACGTGCTGAAATCCGAACGAGCAAAAGTGACCATTCAATGTAATGTATGTGGAGAAAAATTTACCCTCCGTGGCCGCAGGGAACCGGGCGGGCAAGTGGAAACGGGATTCAAGCAATGCTTGTGCGACAACGACCAGCATTTTCGCATTGACGAATCGTAAACAAACGAATAACAAACGGTACAAAAAGACCGATGCCAAGCCGCATCGGTCTTTTTGTGCTGGAAGCCTCTGGGGCTTGCGCCTTCTGGCGGATTTGCATGCATAATCCATTCTTCCTCCACTAACACTATGCAAAGATTTCAATTCATGCCAAGGAGGATTTTCGCCGTGCAAAAAATCTGGATCGCAAGTTTGTTGATCTTGTTTGGAGTGGCAGGCTTTGGCGGGTACGAGCTTTTCTCCAGCAAAAAAAGCGCTGCGGCCGCACGGGAAGTACAGATAGCTGCACCGGCAAACGAGAAGCAGTCAAAGGCAAAAGCGAGCTTTCATCCTTCGCGCATATCGGAGAATGACCTGAAGCTGATGGCCAATGCAGTGTATGGAGAGGCCAGGGGCGAGCCGTTCGAAGGCCAGGTGGCGATCGCGGCCGTCATTTTAAACCGCGTCAAAAGCCCATCTTTTCCTGACACGCCATCTGCGGTCATTTTCGAGCCGCGCGCGTTTACGGCTGTAGCGGACGGCCAGATTTGGCTGACCCCCAATGAAAGTGCGCGCAAGGCTGTGAAAAACGCCCTGAACGGGTGGGACCCGTCGGGAGGCTGCACCTACTATTTCAATCCGGAAACGGCGACATCCAAATGGATTTGGAGCAGGCCGCAAGTCAAAAAAATCGGGAAGCACATCTTCTGCAGGTAACGGCTATTTAAAAAGAAGAAAAGGAGTGGCAAGGGATGGTATATGGAGCAACGGCGCGTGTCTTGTTTCCCATCGCTCTGGTTGCCTTGGTAGGCGCGGGGATGTGGGGCTACCAGGAGCACAACGAAAAAAACTCGGTTTTGATTAAGGCAGAGAACTCGTATCAGCGGGCTTTTCACGATCTGACCTATCACATAGACAAATTGCATGACGAACTCGGAAAATCTTTGGTGGTCAACTCCCGGCGGCAAATGACGCCGACCTTGACCAATGTATGGCGGCTCGCCTATGCGGCGCAGTCGGACGTGGGCCAGCTTCCGTTGACCTTGATGCCTTTCAACAATACAGAGGAGATGCTGTCACGGGTCGCTGATTTTTCGTATCGGGTCGCTGTGCGCGATCTGGACAAGGAGCCGCTTAGCGACAAGGAATACGGCACGTTGAAAAGCTTGCACAAGCAGGCCAAGGACATCCAGGACCAGCTTCGCAACGTCCAGGCCAACGTCATCGACAAACAGCTTCGCTGGATGGATGTGGAGACGGCGCTCGCTTCCGACGACAAAAAATCGGACAACACGATTGTCGACGGGTTTCAGACGATCGAGAAAAAAGTGCAGGAGTTTCCCGATTTGGATTGGGGAGTCGGCATCCAGAGCCTAGACAAGAAAAAGCAGCAGCGAATCCAGGGGATCGACGGCAAGCCAGCCACTCCGGAGGACGCGAAGAAAAGCGCACTGGAATTTTTGCGCCTGAACGCGCAGGACGCCAAGGTGGAGGTAGATGAAAACGGCAAAGGCCAAACCTACACGGCGTACAGCGTCCGCGTCACTCCCAATGGGCAAAAGGCCGCGATTAACCTCGATGTGACAAAGCGCGGCGGCAAAGTCGTCTGGATGATGAGCGAGCGCGAGATTGGGGAAGAGAAGCTCGACATGAAGCAGGCGCAGGAGCGGGGCGAGGAATTTTTGCGCAAGCATGGCTTTGAAAACATGATCGTCTCCGAGATTGACAGCTACGACCGCAATGCCCTCTTTACGTTCGTGCCCGTCCAGGACGGCGTCCGCATTTACCCGGATTCGGTGACGATTGAGATTGCGCTGGACAACGGGGAAGTAACAGCGTTCAACTCGACCGAATACTTGTTTAACCACAAACGACGCATCCTGTCCAAGCCGCGCATCTCCAAAGAAGAAGCGCGCAAAAAAGTGAATCCGAGCGTGAAGGTTACGAACGAACGACTGGCGCTGATCGAAGGGAAAAACGACGGCAAGGAAGTTTTGACCTGGGAGCTGACCGGCAGCTTTGAAGGAAATTCGTACATGGTGTACATCAACGCGATGAATGGCGACGAGGAAGAAGTCGTGAAAATGGAGACGGGCGAAGACCAGGACAATCAGCAATAGGCACGCGAAAAAATCAAGGGGAAAGCTGAATTTGACGGCTTTCCCTATTTGCTGATTGGAAAGAAAAGAGTATATAATGGGTGGGTGAGAGGGAAAAGGAGGAACATTGCTATTATGATGCTTCCACGAGTAGGACAAACCATACGACTTCAGTTCACGGGTTCCTCTGAAGACGAGCAGGGCATGGAGGCCTTTAAAAGCCGCATAACCGACATGACAGAAGAGCTGGCTTCCATTGAGTTGCCAACCAGTGAAAGCACGGGGCGGACTGGCGTGTTCCGGCCTGGGACAAGCTGTCTGGTCTGGTATGTAGGCGAAGACGGGTCCCGCTATGAATTTCAGTCTTCCATCGTCAGCAGGGAGAGCGGGCACATCCCTGTCTTGCTGTTGCAACTGCCGAAAAAAGAAGAGATCGTGCGGACGCAACGGCGCAACTACTTGCGAATCGAAACCGCGCTGGACATCGCTGTCAAGCATCAGGACCCGATGCGACGCTATCATTTTTTGGCGAGAACCATCGACATCAGCGGTGGCGGCTTGTCTTTCACTTGCGATGAGTCTTATCGTCTGCGCGAAAAAGACGTGCTGCAAGTCTGGATCGCACTGCCGAGCAAAAACGGACAGGTCCAGCACGCCTTCGCCGAGCTGGAGGTCGTCAGACAAAAGGCGCCGGAAGAGAAGGGCTTGCACCAGTGGATATCGGGAAAATTTACGAATATTAGCGAACAGGATCGGGTAAAAGTGGTTCGGGCGTGTTACGAAAGACAACTAGAGCTTCGCAAAAAAGGCGTCGAGGATTGACGCTTTTCCGAAAAGGAAGTGACCCCAGTGACCAGTCAGTACGACGAGCGTTTTCGCCGATTTTCCAGACGGGTAGAGAAAGGCATCTTGATTGGAATTGCGGCTTGCGCCATCGCGCTGACAGCCGGAGAGATTCTGATTCAATACGTTCCGGCTCGCGTTTTCCTGATCGAGACAGAACGCTTGGAAGGCGTGTCAGACAAGCCCTAAAGGTTTGCGCATGCTTCCATACTATGGTACTATTATAAATAACATAGAAAACGGTCAGGGGCGTTTTCGTAGACCGCGCGCGGTCGCCACGTGTTTTTCACCACATGAATGGGAAAGGGCTTCGGGCAGAAGCTTTTCTTGTTTTACTCCCTTTCTGAACTACTGTACATAGCAGGTGAGAAGTAATGAACATAGCGATTGATGGACCTGCGGGAGCAGGGAAAAGCACGGTTGCACAGAAGGTAGCAAGGCAACTGGAATACGTCTACATCGACACCGGGGCCATGTACCGCGCTCTCGCTTGGGCTGTTTCTTCCGGACAGATTCCGATCGGCGACGAGCCTGCTGTTTCCGAACTTTTGAAAAACAACAAGATTGGTCTGGTTCGGCAAGCTGGACAGCAGCGTGTGTTCTGGAACGAGCTCGATGTGACGGACCTGATTCGTTCGCCAGAGGTCAGTCAGTACGCCTCGATTGTCGCGAGCTACGGTTCCGTTCGCGAGCAGATGCTGGTGTTGCAGCGAGAGCTGGCGAAGCAAGGAAACGTGGTCATGGACGGCAGAGATATCGGAACGCATGTCCTGCCTGACGCCGAGGTGAAAATTTTTCTGACGGCCTCCATCCGCGAGCGAGCAGAACGCAGATGGAAAGAACTGCGGGAAAAAGGAACCGAGACAGACCTGGCTGAGCTGGAAAAAGAAATAGAGGAGCGAGATCGCCGGGACACGCAAAGAGAGGTGGCTCCCTTGCGCCAGGCGGACGATGCCGTGCTGGTCGACACTACGGGGATGACCATCGACCAGGTCGTAGACCACATCCTGCAAATCTGCGAACGAACGGGAGAGTCGGCCAAGTGACCTATTACCGTTTATTCCGCGGAATATTCCGCATCATATTTTCGCTTGTCTTCCGTTGGCAAGTGATTGGGCGTGAACATATACCTAAGGAAGGCCCGGTGATTTTGTGCGCCAATCACATTTCGCTCTGGGACCCGCCGCTGCTCGGTTCTGGAATCGAGCGCCAGGTGCACTTCATGGCCAAGGAAGAGCTGTTTAAAATTCCGCTCTTATCTTTTCTTATTACGAAATTCGGCGCTTTCCCTGTCAAGCGGGGCGCGGGTGATCGGGCGGCGATCCGCACGACGCTCAAACTGCTTGAAGATGGAAAAATCTTTGGAATTTTTCCCGAGGGAACCCGCAGCAAAACCGGCGAACCGGGAGAAGCGATGCCAGGGGTGGCGATGTTTGCCCTCAAATCGCAGGCAGCGGTCATTCCGGTAGCGATTATCGGGCCGTATCGGGCGTTTCGTCCGATCAAGATCGTCTACGGCAAGCCGATCGATCTCACCAGCTTGCGCGAAGCCAAGTCCGGCTCCGATGTGCTGAAGGAGACGAGCGATTTAATCATGGCCCGCATCAAGGAATTGCGCGACCAGCATCTTCCCTAAGTCCGGTATAGAATCGACAAAGGGACAAATACTACATTTGCTGGAACTTACTGGCTACGTCAGTGCTAACTGCCAGCCTTCGGGCGACAGTAAAAAATATACTTGCTCCCGCTTCGTGTAATATGGTTGTACACAACCTGTACATAGATGGTCTGGGACTCGATGGTATTCAAGGAGGTTTTTTGGATGATGGATGAAACAAACGTAAGCTTGACGGATGCAACAACGATTTCTGTGGGGGATGTCGTAAAAGCGACTGTAACCAAAGTCGAAGACAAACAGGCTCTCGTGGATGTAGGCTACAAATACGATGGCCTGATCCCGATCAGCGAACTGTCTCCTCTGCATGTGGAAAAAGTGTCTGACGTCGTTGCGGTTGGCGACACGTTTGAAGTAAAAGTAATCAAGCTCAACGATGAAAAAGAAGAGCTTGTCGTTTCCAAAAAAGCGGTTGCGATGGAATCTTCCTGGGCTGAACTGGAGCAAAAAATGCAGTCAGGCGAGATCATCGAGGCGACAGTCAAGGAAGTCGTCAAAGGCGGTCTGGTCGTAGATGTAGGGGTTCGCGGCTTCATCCCTGCTTCTATGGTCGAGCGTCATTTCGTGGAGGATTTCTCCGATTACAAAGGCAAATCCTTGACATTGAAAGTAGTAGAGATGGACAAAGAGAAAAACAAAGTGATCCTCTCCCACAAAGCGGTTCTGGAAGAAGAAGCAAAAGCGAAAAAACAGTCCGTACTGGATCAAATCCAGGTGGGTCAAGTGCTGGAAGGCACTGTGCAACGCATGACCGACTTCGGCGTATTCGTGGACATCGGCGGGGTAGACGGCCTGGTGCACGTATCCGAGCTGGCTTGGAACCGCGTAGAAAAGCCATCTGACGTCGTAAAAGAAGGCGACAAGGTACAAGTGAAAGTGCTCAAAATCGACCGCGAAAACGAGCGCATCGGCCTCAGCATCAAAGAAACCCAGGCAGGTCCTTGGGCAAAGGTTGCCGAAGAGTTTAAAGCAGGCTCGATCACAACGGGTACAGTGAAACGCCTCGTTTCCTTCGGTGCTTTTGTCGAAGTGGCACCTGGAATTGAAGGGCTTGTGCACATCTCGCAAATCGCGAATCGTCGCGTGAACACGCCTGGCGAAGTGCTCAAGGAAGGCCAGGAAGTGCAAGTGAAAATTCTCGATGTGGTTCCACAAGAGCAGCGCATCAGCTTGAGCATCCGCGCGGTAGAAGAAGATCGCGCCGAGCAGGCAGAGCGCGCAAGCAAGCGTGAACAGCAACAATTCACGCAAGAAAACAATCAGCCAATGGGTGTAACGCTTGGTGAACTGTTCGCGGATCTGAAAGACAAGTTCAAGTAAGCGAGACAGACGGGAAAAATAAGGGGGTACGCTCTTGCGTATCCCTTTTTACTTGGCTGTGGCCAAAGCTACAAGGGGATAAAAGGTTTGTCGGGAGGGAAGACGCGTGGATCGTTCGCAACGAAAGCTTGACCATATTCGCCATGCACTGGCAACGGCCGAAACCGGTACAAACAGCTTTGATGACGTCAGCTTTGTGCCGAATAGCCTGCCGAATATCGGCTACGAACAGACAAGGCTCGATACGGAGTTTGCTTCTTTTCGCCTGCCGTCTCCGCTCATTATCAACGCGATGACAGGCGGAGCGGAAGCGACAACGCAGATTAATCAGAAGCTTGCGATCATTGCCAGGGAGCGCCAACTGGCGATGGCCGTCGGTTCGCAGATGGCCGCGCTGCGCGACCCGTCTGTCGCCGCGAGCTACCAGATTGTGCGCAAAGAAAATCCGCGCGGCATCGTCTGGGCGAATGTCGGGGCGGAAGCGACAGTGGAGCAAGCGCAGGCAGCGGTAGAAATGCTTGCGGCAGACGGCTTGCAAATTCACCTGAATGTGATGCAGGAGCTGTTGATGCCCGAAGGAGATCGCGATTTCAGCGGCTATTTGGAGCGGATCCAGCGCATCCAGGAGAGCGTCGACGTCCCGGTGATCGTCAAAGAGGTCGGATTCGGGATGGCGAAGGAAACGATGCTCAAGCTGACCGCAGCCGGGATCAAAAGCATCGACGTGGGCGGCAGAGGCGGAACGAATTTTGCCAAAGTGGAAAACAAAAGGAGCGCTCACCCGCTGTCCATGTTTGAGGATTGGGGCTTTACGACCGTCGAGAGCCTGCTGGAAGCAGACCGCGATATACACGCGCAAGCATCTGTCATGGCGACGGGAGGAGTGCGGCACGGACTGGACGTGATAAAAGCGGTCTGCCTGGGAGCTTCGGCTGTCGGCGTGGCGGGTGCGCTATTGCGCGTCGTGCACGCGCACCCGATCGAAGAATGCCTGGCGGAAGTAGACGGCTGGCATCACCAGATTCGCGTGGCGATGACGGCGCTCGGGCTTGTGCAGCTCGCAGATGGCGTCAACACCCCGCTGTTGATAACAGGCAAAACAGCGGAGCGCGCCCGTCTGCGCGGGAGAGCAGTGGAGGAATGGGCAGAGCGGCGCTGACTAACGGACGAGCCATTCATGAAAGGCGGACGCTTGAGGCATACTTTGGGGAGACAACCATCATTTTGAGGAGATGAACATGAACGAGGGAACCATTGCGATCCTCATCCAGTGGTCTTTGCTTTGTCTTGTCTGGATGGGGAGCTTTGACTCGCAACTGCGGGAAATGGGCATGGAGAGAAGGCGCGTGCTCGCCGTTCTTTGTGCGTTTCTGATTTGCTCCTTTGTCAGTTGGACATTGTTTTTCGCCCCGATTCAGGTAAGTCTCAGCGGAACGTTGCTGCCCTTTTTCGCAAGCGCGATCTTTTATGCACGGCTCCCCAAAGCAGGCCGAAGACTGTATGTGCTCGGCGCGACGGGGGTTGCCGTCATGGTTTTCTGGCTGCGCTGGCTGTTTTTTTCCGACCCGATCCTGTTGATTTGGGACGAGCGGGTGATCGTGCCGGGAATTAGCGTCGCGATCGCGCTTGCGACGAGCAGGCTTATGGCCGTCCGGCTGTTTCTGCTCATGCTGGCGCTGCCGCTGGCGGATGCGCTCTACGCGCTCTATTTTTGGCGGGCGTCCGGAGCGTGCAGCCTGGGAACGGATTACGCGCAAGACCTGTTGTGGAGCGGCATTTCGTTGCTGGGGCTTATCAGTATGCTCTGGACTGCCATTCGTCGGCTTTTCGGACGGAGGGAGGCAGAGCCTTCCCATTCCGATACTGGTAGGTGATCGCGTTTGTTTAAAGAGTTGTTGGCCAATGAGTTTGTCGTTCCGTTGACGATCGGGTTCGTCTTCGGGATCATGTGCCGAATCCATCTGCTGCGGACGGATTATCGCCAATATCCGACGTATCCGCACGGAAAAATCATTCATGTGTCGCTCGGGGTAATCGCCTCGGCCCTGGGCGCTTTGGCTGTGCCGGCACTGTTGAAGGAAAACTATACGGCCGTGACGTTTTTGACCGTGGCCGCCCAGCAGTTCCGCGACGTGCGCAACATGGAGCGGACGACCTTGACGGAGATTGACAAGCTGGAGCTGGTACCGCGCGGCGGGCCGTACATCGAAGGGATCGCCATGGTGTTCGAAGGGCGCAACTACATGGTCATTTTCACCTCCCTCGTCGCCGCGACAGCGACGATTTTGTTCAACTGGTGGGGCGGCATCATCGCGGGGGTGATCGCCCTTGTCATTTCGCGCAAGCTGCGCTCCGGGAAGACGCTGTCGCTGATCGCAGACACGAGTCCGGCAGAGGTGAGAGTGGACGGAAAAGACTTGTACGTAGGCGACATTTACATCATGAACGTCGGTCTGGAAGACGCGCAAAAGGTCATCCGCGAGCACGGAGTCGGCTTTATTTTGACCCCGAAGGATGCCAACGCCAAAGTGACGATCGCCCATCCCGGCCAGCGCCAGGCGATTTTGCATGATGTAGCGACCCAGCTCGGCGTGTACACCGATACAGGGGAGCCTTCCTTGACGCCACTAGTAAAACGCGACCTGCAATCCGGCAGGCTCGGCGTCTTCCTTTTGCCGCAGGAAAAGGATGCCGAGCGGGGCAAAGCCGTCATTGATGCGGTGCCGATTTTAGAGAGCGTCTTCCGGATGCCGCAGAAGACGAAATTAGTCAAAAAGGAGATGTAGATCATGACCGGGACGATTTTGGCCGTGATTACCGTGAACAGGGAAGGCATCGCGGGCGGCGCGCCGATTTTCATCGAGCCGACACATGAGAAGATGCAGCAGACGGCTTTCACGCTGGAAAAGATTTTGGACGCCATGGTGCACGAGGTAAGCCCTGATACCCTTATCGTTGTTCGCCACAAGTAGTGTATGGTATGATTAGCTAGTCAAAACGTAAATGAGAGAGAGTGTTGTTGATTATGGGATTACCTGTGGTAGCCATTGTGGGGAGACCCAACGTGGGCAAGTCCACGATTTTTAACAGACTGGTCGGCGAGCGCATCGCGATCGTGGAGGATATGCCGGGAGTAACCCGTGACCGCCTGTACGGAAAAGGAGAATGGCTGACCCATACCTTCCACGTGATTGATACGGGCGGGATTGAGTTTGGCGAGACCGATGAAATTCTCACGCAAATGCGTTACCAGGCGGAGCTGGCGATTGATGAGGCTAACGTCATCATCATGATCGCCGACAGCCGGACAGGCGTGACAGACGCTGACGTGGAGCTGGCCCGGATGCTGAACCGCACCGGAAAGCCAGTCGTGCTCGCAGTAAACAAAGCGGACAACCCGGACATGCGTGCCGATATTTACGATTTTTATTCGCTTGGCTTGGGTGAACCGTTCCCGATCTCAGGCAGCCATGGCCTTGGCCTGGGAGACATGCTGGAGGAAGTGGTTCGGCATTTTCCTGCCGAAGACGACGAGGAGCGGAAAGAGGACGTCATTCGCGTGTCCATTATCGGCCGTCCGAACGTCGGGAAGTCGTCCTTGACGAATGCGCTGCTCGGCGAAGAGCGCGTCATTGTGAGCGACGTCGCGGGCACTACGCGGGATGCGATCGACACGCCGTTTGAGCGGGATGGACAGAGCTACGTTCTCGTCGATACCGCCGGGATGCGCAAGCGCGGGAAAGTGTACGAGACGACGGAAAAATACAGCGTCATGCGCGCGATGCGTTCCATCGAGGACAGCGATGTCGTGCTCGTCGTCATCAACGGGGAAGAAGGCATCATCGAGCAAGACAAAAAAATTGCCGGCTATGCGCACGAGGCAGGCCGCGGCGTAATTATTATCGTCAACAAGTGGGATGCCGTTGAAAAAGACGACAAGACGATGCGGCGCTTCACAGAGCTGATTCGCGAGGAGTTCAAATATCTGGACTACGCGCCGATTCTGTACGTCTCGGCGAAGTCGAAGCAGCGTGTTCACACGATCCTGCCGAAAGTCAACGAGGTCGCGCAAGCACACGCCATGCGCATTCCGACCTCCGTCCTCAACGATATCGTAACGGATGCGACGATTCGCACACCGCCGCCGTCTGACAGAGGAAAGCGACTGAAAATCAACTACGCGACACAAGCGACAGTCAAGCCTCCCACGTTCATTTTGTTCGTGAACGATCCGGAGCTTATGCATTTCTCCTATGAGCGTTATATAGAGAACAAGATCCGTGAAGCGTTTGTCTTTGAAGGTACGCCTGTTCGCATATGGACGCGGAAAAAAACGTAGGGAGAGGAAACCGCCATGGTGTTAGTAGCCTGGGTGCTCAGCTATTTGATCGGTTCAATTAGCTTCAGCTATCTGATCGCCAAAAAAGTTGCAGGAATTGACATTCGCTCACATGGCAGCGGGAACGCAGGGGCGACCAATACGCTTCGCGTGCTGGGAAAAGGTCCGGGTATCGCCGTGCTGATTCTTGATGCATTAAAAGGATTGGCGGCGATGGGAATAACACACCTCATGACAGGTGATCCCGCTGCCTATGCAGTGGCGGGCCTGTTTGTCATCGCAGGGCACAACTGGCCGATCTACTTTGGCTTTCGCGGGGGAAAGGGCATTGCGACCACGCTCGGCGTGGTGCTCGGCTTCTCTCCCCTGGCCTTTTTGATTGCAGCGGTACTGGCTGTGCTGGTCATTGCGATTACCCGATACGTCTCGCTCGGATCGCTTGTGCTGGTTACGGCTATTCCTGTTTCCCTTTATCTGTTGGACAAACCGATTTCCTTTTTTTGGACAAGTTTGGTAATCGCTGTGTTTGCGTATGTTCGCCATTATAATAATATCCGCAATCTTCTCGCAGGAAACGAACGGAAATTGGGAGATAAGTCCAATCGCAAGCTGGGATAGGTCTGAATCGTTCTTACGAAAAAGACTGGAATGATGGAGGGGGATCTATTGAGAAAAGAGGTTACAGTAGTCGGTGCGGGTAGCTGGGGAACGGCGCTCGCTTCCGTTCTGGCGGAAAACGGCCATCAGGTTACGCTGTGGGTACGCGATCCCAAGCTGGCAGATGAAGTGAACAGCAAGCATACGAACGCCAAATATTTGCCTGAGGCCAAGCTGGCCGAGAGCATTGTCGCCACGACGGATATCCAGGCGGCCGTTTCCGACAAACCGATCGTGCTGCTGGCCGTTCCGTCGCACGCGATGCGGCAAATTTGCAGGCAGTTGGCTCCGTTTTTACATAAGGATGTGCTTTTGATCCATGCGACCAAAGGCTTTGAGCTGGAAAGCCTGAAGCGAATGTCAGAGGTCATCGTGGAAGAAATCCCGCCCGAAATTTCCGGCAAGCTCGCTGTCCTGTCCGGACCGAGCCACGCGGAAGAAGTAGTCCGCAGGCAGCCGACGACAGTGGTGGTTGCGTCAGAAGCGGAGGAGAGCATGCTCCGCGCGCAGGACCTGTTGATGAACGCCAATTTTCGCGTCTACACCAACCATGATCTGATCGGGGCGGAAATTGCCGGCGCGCTGAAAAACATCATTGCGCTCGGAGCGGGCATGTCAGACGGCCTCGGATTTGGCGACAACGCGAAAGCGGCGCTTTTGACCCGCGGACTTGCGGAAATCAGCCGCCTCGGCATCAAACTGGGCGCCTTGCCGCTTACGTTCTCGGGGCTTGCGGGCGTCGGCGACCTGATCGTGACGTGCACCAGCCGCCATAGCCGCAACTGGCGGGCAGGCTTCATGCTGGGTCAAGGCAAAAAGCTCGACGACGCTCTGGAGCAGATGGGGATGGTCGTCGAGGGCGTGCGCACGACTCACGCGGCACACGCCCTGGCACAGCGCGAACAGGTCGAGATGCCGATTACGTCGGTGCTGTACGGCATTTTGTTCGAAGGAAAAGAGCCGCGCCAAGGGGTAGAAGAGCTGATGGGCCGAGGGAAGACGTTCGAGATGGGCTACCTGAACCCGGACGGAAGCATAGAAGCATAGGCGAAGCTTTTCACACATGTAGGCTCCTGCACATACGATAGGGTGAAAGCCCAGGTGCAGGAGGAGATCAAAGGATGAACAACAATCTTTCTAAGCGTTTTTTGGAGCGTTTGCAAGGAAAAGCTGCAGAAAAGGTCGACGAGGGGAAACTGCGTTCCCTTGCCAGCCAGGTAAAGCGCAGCGACTTCGAGGATGAGGCAAAGCTGCGGCAAATCCTCCAGACGCTCGCGACCATGAGCGGGAAAAAGCTCAACGCCGAAAAGGAAGACAAGATCATCGAGATGTTCCGCAACAAAGAAATCAATTTGAATGACATGTCTTCCTTGTCCAAGCTGCTCAAATGAGAGAAATGGGCGATTATGCCCGTTACCTGCTGTTAAAAGCATCATACAGTAAAACTAGGAACAATCATGGCTCTACAGGGACATGGCTGACCTACAGATACCAAGAAAAAAAGAGGGATCTCATCCCTCTTTTTTTCGTTGCTTGCTCGTGCCGCTCACCGTTTGCGTCAGCAGGTTTTGCACCAAGGGCGATTGCAAGAGGCCCAGGATTTGCCCGATGTCGATGTTGCCCAGCGGATTGCCTCCGCCGCTTCCTGCCGCTGCACTGGATTCCTGTGGAGCCTCTTCTGCGCGGACCGCTTCCCTGCCTTTTGCGCTCTCCTTCGCTGCGCCGGCATTGCCTTTTCGTCTGGTCGAGACGGGCTTTTCTGCGGCCGCTTCAGGTTCGGCTGTGCGCTTGCCCAGGTTCTCGATGATCTCCATTGCTCCGTACAGCGTATCCATCGTTTCCTCTACCTGGCGAATCGTGCTGCTGATCCCTTTGATGTTGCTGCGCATTTTGGACACAGACGATCGCAGGTCGACGGCGGGAATGATTTTTTTCGGGCTGATGGCCAATGATACGTCGGCCGCTTGGTCGCTCAGTTTTCTGCTCGGTATGGGAGCGTACGGGTTCCGCCACTTGCGTCCATTTACTTTGCTGTTCAACATTCATCCCTCCCATGGGCGAATTCATCAGAATAGTCTATGCGAACGTCCAGATGGAGGTTCACAACGTCAGACGAGAGCTGGGAAGTATGGTATAATGAAGCAAAAAATGCAAAGGATGCTGCAAGAAAGATGTATATTGATCCTATGACCAAGATGAACATTTCGCTGCTGGCGATTGGGCTGATGTTCGTCTGCAATTTGCTGATGATCTTTGCCAGAAAAATGACAAATGCGCTTGTCAGGTTTCTCGTGAAGACTTGCGCTTTCTTGTTACTGATCGCAGTGTTTGTCATGATTTTGATCGTGATTTTTGTCTAAGGAGGAGAAAGGATGTCGCAGTTGACGCTGATTACGCGTGCAGGAACCCACGAACTGCCGGTGGAGCTGAACGAAACGGTGGTCGCGATGGCCAAAAAGCACAAGGTGACGTGGGGACATGCCTGCCAGAGAGGCGTATGCGCCCAATGCCGCACGCTGGTTGTGGAGGGAGCTTCGTTCCTCAACGAGATCACCAGCGAAGAAAAACTGCGCCTGCGCAAAGCCGAGCGGGCAGAAGGATTCAGACTCGGCTGCCAAATCAGGATCGTCGGGCAAGGAGATGTGAAGCTTGCCCATCGACCGTATTAAAAAGGAGTGACGACATGGGGAAGGTAACTTTTCTTCCCAGTAACAAAAGCGTGAAGGCCAGGGCAGGACAGACGCTTGTCAGCGTGGCTGGCAATGCCCGGATCGTGATCCCGCAAAGGTGCGGCGGCCACGCATCCTGTCTGATGTGCCGCGTCGTCGTGGAGAGCGGCGAGCTGGTGGCTCCGACCGCGCTGGAGCTGCGAAAAATGCCGGAGCAGGACTTGCGGCAGGGGATACGCCTGGCCTGTCAGGCGAAGACGACGCACGGCGACTGTACGGTCCGCATACCGGAGAGCCGCTTGAAATCGGTCGTGGCTGCCGCGCTGGAGCGGCAACGCATGGAAAATGAAGAATGAGGGTTTGAGGTGTACATAAGATGTGGCAATCATGGCGTAAAACCTTCAAGCTGACGATGAGCTTGAGCATCCTTTCCGTTCTGCTGTCCGGATGTTTGTATCCGGAAGAGCGAAAGGCGGAAAACCAGGTACCCAGCGCGTTTTTTCTCGAAGCGGCGCAAAAAGGAATCGAACAATTCCAAAAAGATACGTCTGTGCTGCCGATCGTGACGAAGCCGCTGGATACTCCCATTTTTGAGAAATACGAGATTGATTTTCGCAAAATGATTCCGAAATACATCCCGGATGTTCCCGGAAACGCTTTTGAAAAGGGCGGGATTTACAAATACGTCCTGATTGACGTGGAGACGAAGCCGACTGTCAAGCTGATCCATCTGGGGGCCGTCAGCACGGTTGCCGACGTGCAAAGCGCGGTGGACCGCTACCGCGGCTACTTCAACAAGCTGCCTGTTCAGGCCGATCTGGGCAATGGCTACTACTCGATCGACCATGCCGAAATCGGCGTGAAAACATGGCAGGTGCCGTCCACCATGGGCAATTATTTGCTGCCGCTGGTCATGAACGCAGACGGGCAGGTCGGGATCGACTACGCGGCAGATATCGCGACGATGCTGCGCGAAAACAAAGCGACTGTCACGCCCAATACAGACCCGAGATACGTCCTCGCGCGCGCCTCGATGTTTGTGCCGGCCAAATCGTTCCCGTACGAGCTGGTAGACGGCGAGCCGAGGCTGCTCAAAATCAAATAGCGGACACAAAAAACAACTCTTGCCGGAGTTGTTTTTTTGTTCTAGTTGGTCCAGCCGCACATATACTTGTACTGTCCACGAAACTAGTACGAGATTCCCTACGAAAATACTGACGGTCAGGGATAATTCGGAAAATCGGTCATAGTGTAAAAATAGACAAATAGAAGGAGGTCATCGATGGTGGAACGAGTCGACATCTTTAAAGACATTGCCGAACGGACGGGCGGAGACATCTACCTCGGGGTAGTGGGCCCTGTTCGTACGGGAAAGTCGACCTTTATTAAACGGTTTATGGAGCAGGTCGTCATCCCGAATATCCAGTCAGAAGCAGAGCGGATTCGCGCTACAGATGAACTGCCGCAGAGCGCTTCCGGCCGAACAATTATGACGACAGAGCCTAAATTTGTTCCGAACCAGGCCGTAAACGTACATGTAACAGAAGGACTCAGCATTAACGTCCGCCTCGTTGACTGCGTTGGCTATACGGTTCAGGGGGCAAAAGGCTTCGAGGATGATAACGGTCCCCGGATGGTGAACACTCCGTGGTATGAGGAGCCGGTTCCTTTCGAGGAAGCAGCAGAAGTCGGAACGCGCAAAGTCATCCAGGAGCACTCGACCATCGGGATCGTCGTCACGACAGATGGCAGCATCGCGGAAATCCCGCGTGTAGGATACATCGACGCGGAGGAACGGGTCGTCAATGAGCTGAAGGAAGTGGGCAAACCGTTTGTCATCGTGGTCAACTCGACGCGCCCGCGCTCGGACGAAGCGCAAAACTTGCGCGTGCAGCTTCAGGAAAAGTACGACGTGCCCGTCGTGGCCTTGTCCGTCGACCACATGACGGAGCAGGAAATTCTCCTCCTGATGCGAGAAGTGCTGTTCGAGTTCCCTGTGCACGAAGTAAACGTCAATCTGCCTAGCTGGGTCATGGTGCTGGAAAACGGTCACTGGCTCCGTCAGAACTATGAAGAAGCCGTACGTGAAACCGTGCAGGATATTCGCCGGTTGCGCGACGTGGACCGCGTCGTCGGTTTCTTCAATGACTATGACTTCGTGGAGCGGGCGTCTCTGGCAGGCATGCATATGGGCCAAGGGATCGCCGAAATCGACCTGTTCGCGCCGGATGAACTGTATGATCGCATCCTGATGGAGATCGTCGGTGTCG
The DNA here is from genome assembly GCF_057543335.1 of Brevibacillus sp. YAE8. Taxonomy (NCBI): domain Bacteria; kingdom Bacillati; phylum Bacillota; class Bacilli; order Caryophanales; family Paenibacillaceae; genus Brevibacillus; species Brevibacillus sp. YAE8. The sequence goes on along the minus strand of NZ_BAAIYG010000003.1, from coordinate 125,718 downwards.
AGATCAACGGCAAAGATCATTTGCTGAAAATCATGCAGGAGTTCGCCCACGCCAAGCGCGAGTACGATCAGGTAGCGGAAGCCTTGCATATGGTGCGCAGTACGGGCTACGGAATCGCTGCTCCGTCGCTGCATGAGATGACCTTGGACGAACCTGAGCTGATTCGCCAGGGACCGCGCTTCGGGGTCAGGCTGAAAGCGACCGCGCCGTCGATCCACATGATCCGCGTGGACGTCGAATCCGAGTTTGCGCCGATTATCGGAACCGAGAAGCAGAGCGAAGAGCTCGTCCGCTACTTGATGCAGGACTTCGACAAAGACCCGCTGTCGATCTGGAATTCGGACATTTTCGGCCGTTCGCTGCACTCCATCGTGAGAGAGGGCATCCAGGCGAAGATCACCATGATGCCGGACAATGCCCGCTACAAACTGCAGGAAACATTGGGCCGAATCATCAACGAAGGCTCTGGCGGTCTGATTGCGATCATACTTTAAGGACTAGGTAAATAGACCTAGACAATTGATTCTAAAAGGGGGCACCCGGTGTGACGGGATGCCTTTTTTTCTTGTATTTCGTTCAATTTCGACAGGAGGGGCTTGAATTTAAGAAATCGGTGTATTACTATAAGCTTGTCAGATCGGTAAATACCACCAATCGTGTATAAAACGCTTCGTTTCGGTTAAGAAAAATAATAGCTAGGACTTGGTGTTCTTTGAGGGGAGGTGAATAAAATGAACAAAACAGAATTGATTGCAAAAGTGGCGGAAACCACTGAACTCACCAAGAAAGATGCAACAAAAGCAGTTGACGCTGTTCTCGATGCAATTGCTGATGCATTGAAAACTGGTGATAAAGTCCAACTGATCGGCTTTGGTAACTTCGAAGTTCGTGAGCGCGCGGCTCGTAAAGGTCGTAACCCACAAACAGGTGAAGAGATCGAAATCGCTTCCAGCAAAGTACCTGCGTTTAAACCAGGTAAACAACTCAAAGACTCCATCAAGTAGTTGTTTCTTTTGAGAACGAAGCACTTACATAAAAAAATCCACATTGATTGCAATGTGGATTTTTTTTAACGTCTGGGGATGACCCGACGCGATCACCTCCCGGGAGCAGGCTTCAATCAAAATGTTTATCGGCGCTTGAGCCCCATACATACAGTTGTCTTGTCAGATGTTTTTGTTTTTTTGAAGCGGGTATGGTAAGATTGGCTTGGCTTGTTTGTGCGCACGGAAGCATGACAATCGGATCAGGATAAGGCCAGCCAGAGAAGCTGTCGCTTCTAGGGAAAGAGGCCGCTATGTAGGAGGTACGAATGTATGAACGTTGATTTGGATAAAATTCAACAGGCTGTCCGCATGATTCTGGAGGCGGTAGGCGATAATCCCGACCGGGAAGGGCTGCTGGATACTCCCAAGCGCGTTGCGAAAATGTATGCCGAAGTATTCGAGGGCATGCACATAAACGAAGAGCAGTACTTCGAGACGGTGTTTAGCGAAGATCACGAAGAAATGGTTCTGGTCAAGGACATCCCGTTCTACTCGATGTGCGAACACCATCTGGTTCCGTTTTTCGGCAAGGCGCATGTCGCCTACGTTCCGCGCGGCGGGCGTGTCGTAGGCTTGAGCAAGCTGGCGCGCGCGGTCGACACCGTGGCGAAGCGTCCGCAGCTTCAGGAGCGAATTACGACAACGATTGCCGACTCCATCGTTCGCAAGCTCGATCCGCACGGCGTGATCGTCGTGGTGGAGGCAGAGCACATGTGCATGACGATGCGCGGCGTGAAGAAGCCTGGCTCGAAAACCGTCACCTCTGCGGTGCGCGGCATGTTTGAAAAAGACGCAGCCGCTCGTGCGGAAGTGTTCAGCCTCATCCGTTCCTAGCGTCCCGCTGGTATGCAGTCAACGCGTGCGAAGATGAAAATTACGGCATTTTCTATTGACACTGTAGGTAAAATATTGTAAAGTACAGATGTACAGTCGGGATGTGGCGCAGCCCGGTAGCGCGCACCCTTGGGGTGGGTGAGGTCCAGGGTTCGAATCCCTGCATTCCGACCATCTGAATAAAAAGCGAGGAAGCCTCTGAACAGGCTTCTTTTTTTGTTCTTGACAGTTGCCATTTTTGCTATTGGCTTCCTGATCTTTCTTTTTTATAATAGAGGGGAGACAAGCAAGGGAAGGGTTGTTCCATGCCATGAAGGTGCCTGTATCGCTTCAGCCGTATTTACAATCAATGCCGCAATCTTATTTGACCGATCAAGCAGCTTCTTCCCCATACGGAGAGCAGGATCTCTTTTCTGATATCTTGCAGACGCAGTTGGCGTCAGGCCAGCGCGTCATTTCCTCGCAAGAGATTTTGGCCAAGCTCGACGGCAGCAAGGAGTGGAAGCTGGCCGCAGACTACGAGGCAGAGTTGAATACGACGGCGGCAAAAGTAGCAACGGTTGCTCCCGGAGCTATTTTGGAGAAAATCGAACGGACCGCCAAAGCGCTCGGCGTCGACCCTGACCTCGTCAGGGAAGTCGTGAGGGCAGAGTCCAACTTCAACCCGAACGTCGTTTCCAAAGCGGGGGCAAAAGGCTTGATGCAGCTTATGGACAAGACTGCACAGGCGATGCGCGTCCGCAATGCATACGACCCGGACGAAAACTTGGCGGGTGGAACCAAATACTTGAAATCGCTTCTCGACCGCTATAATGGAAACGTCAAAGTGGCGCTGGCAGCGTACAATGCAGGCCCGGGTCGCGTAGGCCGACTGGGCATCGACAGCGATGAGGAGCTGGAGGCGAAGTACAATCAGTTGCCTCAGGAAACACAGCGTTATGTAGCAAAAATCATGAGCCGTTTGCAGCCCGACGGGACATCATACTAGACAAGGCGCATCACGCACTGGTCAGGAGGAAACAACTTGTCACAGCCATTTAACCAGGACTATTTTGTAGTCAAAGCAAAAGAAAACGGCGTGCATGTCATCGGCCTTACACGCGGCTCCGACACCCGTTTTCATCATACGGAAAAGCTCGACAAGGGCGAAGTGATGATCTTCCAATTCACAGAGCATACTTCTGCCATCAAGGTTCGAGGAAAAGCGGTGATTTACTCGCAGCACGGTGTCATCGATACGACGGAATAACGAGTTCCATTTTGCGAAAGCAGGCATAGCCTGCTTTTTTTATTTGTACAATGGTGGAGAGGAGGGATGTCTATGCCGCGCCAACTGCTCGTGGCAATTGTCGTTTCCACTTTTTTGGCCTTGATGCTGTCGCTTGTTCCGAGCGCCGGGTGGCAGCGGACGGATGTTCCAACCTTCCAGCCGTCACACCCGATTCAACTGAGCGAGCGAAATGTCCTCGATTTGTTTACATTGATGACGCCACACTATAAAATGAAGCGTATAAAATGGGAAAACCCGTCAGTTTATGTCGATTTCGTGATCAAACCGGGGGAAAAGGTGAATGTCAGTCATGTGTATCACGATTTTTATCAGTTGACATACGAGCTGTTGACGCTCACGGATAATGTCGGGCAGGTCTATTTCCGCTTGCTGGAGGAAAGCGACCAGCCGAAAGAGTCGAAACTACTGATTGCCATTCAAACGACGGGAGCCAGTTCGCTGGCGCATCCCAAACCGATCGCGGAGCTGGAAGACGTCGATTCCTTTGTCAAAAACACATTTCCCGTGCGAATCGAGCCGTATTTTTACGAGAGAATTAGTCCCTGATGGAAGAAGTATGGTATGATAGTAAGGACGGCCTTTTGACCGGATGGTAAAGGTAGACGGAAGTGTACGGAACAGGCAGACATCTTTAGGTTGCGCAGCTTGTGGAGGAGGACGCATGAGCAAAGAACATACCCCATATGTAGAAGAGGTTCGGTCGATCATCGAGCAGATCTACAAGCGAACCACCCATTCCTATGTAGAGTATTACGTGGACGTTCCTTCCATGGCGGAAAATCGCCTGGAACTCTTGTATCTGTTTTTGCGGGAACAAGGCATGACGAAGGAACGGGCATCCATTTTCTGCACGGCGACGGGACTTGTTCAGTTGGGACTGGACATGCACGAACATGTCAAAAATCAGTACGAAGATTCATTGAGCGCAGAACGAAATCGGCAGTTGACGGTGCTCGCCGGCGATTATTACAGCAGCCGCTACTACCACCTGCTGTCTGAAACAGGCGAGATCGAAGCGATCCAGGTGTTGTCCGGAGCCGTTCAGCGCGTGAATGAAGCGAAAATGAAGCTGTACGTGGCAGGTCGCGATTCCAGAAGCTTGTCAGACGAAGAGTACTGGGAGCTGCGCAATGCGATTGATACAGGCTTGTATGTAGCGATTGTCGAGAAGTATGCCGATTCGGACGATCGCCGCCGTTTCTGGGTGAACCTGATGAAAGAAACGGCTAAGGTAGAGAGTGTCATTGGAGAATGGGAGCAAATCAAGTGGCAAGAACAAGTTCCTTTTGGTTTTGCTCGTTTTTTGCTGCAAAAACCAGGCGCTACGCTTGCCCAGGTGTTGTCAGGCGTCGAGATGAAAGCCATGGAAATGCTCAGCTTGTGCGAGCAAATGGTGCGCACGCTGCACCCTGCCGAAACGCGCAACGTGCTCGCTTCCATAACGGCTCGCTACTCCCATCGAGTGAATCGCCTGAAACGAGTTATTGAGGAGATGTAGCCTAGTGGACCAGACACAAATGAAAGAGAAGGCAAAGTACGTTCACTCCGTATTTGAGAGCATTGCAAGCGACTACGACAAAATGAACAACGTCATCAGCTTTGGCAGCCATCTGGCCTGGCGCAATTACACCATGAAGCAGATGAACATCAAGCCAGGGGACAGCGCGCTTGATGTCGCCTGCGGAACGGCTGACTGGACGATTGCGCTGGCAAAGGCCGTGGGCAAAGACGGGCGGGTTGTCGGGCTGGACTTCAGCCAAAACATGTTGGATGTCGGAGCGTACAAGGTAGCGAACGCCGGGGTCGGCAATACCGTCAAGCTGGTGAATGCCGACGCGATGAATCTGCCTTACGAGGATAATACATTTGATTTTGCCACCATCGGCTTCGCCTTGCGCAACGTACCGGATGTGCAGCAGGTGCTAAATGAGATGGCCCGCGTCGTGAAGCCGGGAGGAAAAGTCGTTTCCCTGGAAGTGTCCAAGCCTCCATTCATTCCGTATCGCAAGCTATTTTACTTATACTTCTATAAAATTTTGCCGTTGATTGCGAAAATGACCGTGAACAAGTATGAGGAATACGCTTGGCTCCCGCACTCCCTGACGAATTTCCCGGACAGCCGCGAGCTGGCGGGGATGTTTCAGCAGGCTGGTCTGGCCCCGGTCCAGGTCAAGCTGTTTATGGGTGGGGTATCCGCTCTGCATATCGGCACAAAGCCGTAGCCTCAGCGTCTGGCCCCGGCGTGAGCGGGCATGGGCGGTATTTTTTCAGTAGATAGGAAGTGTCATAGATGGGTCTACGTAAATTGAAAATCATCTTGGAAATGATAAAATTCGAGCATTCCCTGTTTGCTCTGCCCTTTGCTTTTATGGGCGCAGTTTTGGGAAGTATTGTAATTGAGAAGGCATGGCCGACCTGGCTGGAAATTTTTTGGGTGACCGTTGCGATGGTAGGGGCGCGCAGCGCAGCCATGTCGCTGAATCGACTCATCGACCGCGTCATTGACGCCAAAAACCCGCGAACGGCAACACGCGCGATTCCGGCAGGGCTGATCTCCGTTTTGGAAGTCATCCTGTTTATCGTCGTTTCGTTCATTGTGTTGTTCATCGCTGCTTTCCAGTTGAACGATCTGGCCGTCAAGCTGCTGCCTCTTGCTGTTTTCGTACTGGTGCTGTATTCCTACACCAAACGCTTTACATGGCTCTGCCATTTTGTATTGGGAGTAGCAATCGGGTTCGGACCGCTGGGAGGCTGGGTAGCCACGACAGGCCAGGTAGACGCGATCGGCTTACTCCTGTTTGCGTCCGTGCTGTTCTGGACGGCGGGCTTCGATATTATTTACGCGTGCCAGGATGCCGATTTTGACCGCAAAGAAGGGCTGTTCTCGATGCCGAGCCGCTTTGGCATTGCGAATGCGCTGCTCGTGGCGAGACTGTGCCACATCCTTACCTTTGTCGGCTTGATGTCGCTGTACGTCGTAGCGGACTTGTCGATCTGGTTCCTGCTCGGCGTGCTCATCTCCGGGGCGATCCTGATTTACGAGCATACGCTGGTGAAGCCGACCGACCTGTCCAAAGTCGACGTGGCGTTTTTCAACATGAACGGAATTTTGAGCGTCGTCATGTTCGTGTTTACTATGATTGATCTGGTGATTGCATGAACAGGCAAAAGTGGGTAGTGGGGATTACAGGAGCAAGCGGCGCGATTTACGGCGTCCGCGTCGTCACCGAGCTTTTGCGCGCCGGGCATATCGTCCATCTGATGATTACCGAGGCAGGCTGGCAAGTTTTTCACGATGAGCTGGACTGGCATGCAGATGATCGGGAAGGGCTATTGCGGGAGAAGCTCCAGCAGGATTTCCCCGGAGAGCTGCATTATTGGGGCCTGCGCGACTTCAATTGCCCTGCTGCGAGCGGTTCGTATCGCTGCGACGGCATGATCGTCGTTCCGTGCTCGATGGGCACCGTATCCGGCATCGCCCATGGCGCCTCCGGCAATTTGCTGGAGCGCGTCGCCGATGTGATGATTAAGGAAGGCAGGCGGCTGGTCATCGTCCCCCGGGAGACGCCGCTCAATGCGATCCACCTGGAAAACATGCTCACGCTGAGCAGGCTGGGCGTGCGGATTTTGCCGGCGATGCCCGGCTATTACCAAAAGCCGCAAACGATGGATGACCTGATTAACTTTGTCGTTGGGAAAGCTTTGGATGCACTGGATGTACCACACTCGCTGTTTCGGCGTTGGGGGGAGTAGACGCATGCAAAAGTCTTTGCGGATCGGACAAATCTTGTACACCAACGTACTGCCTGTTTACTACTACTTTGAACAAGCAAAATTCGAGGACCGGATCGAGTTCATCCGCCAGGTGCCAGCCCAGTTGAATCTGGCGATGGCAAAAGGCGAGATTGACATGGGGCCGATCTCCTCGTTTAGCTATGCTGAGCATGCCTCCCAGTACGTGGCATTGGCAGACCTGTCTGTCAGTGCCAAAGGGAGAGTAGGCTCCCTTTTCTTATTCAGCAAAAAGCCGATCGAGCAGTTGAACGGGGCGAAAATCGCCCTGACCAACACGTCAGCGACGACGGTGAACCTGTTGAAAATCGTGCTCCACAAGTTTTACGAATACGAGATCGCTTACGTTACACAAGAGCCGAATCTGGCGCAGATGCTGCAAGGCGCAGATGCTGCCCTGCTCATCGGCGACGACGCGATTGCCGCAGAGCGGACGGCCAAAGACTTGCACGTGTATGATCTCGGGGAGCTGTGGCACCGATTTACGGGCTATTCCATGACGTTTGCCATCTGGGCGCTCAGGCGCGCTGTCATAGCCGAGCATTACGATTTGATCGCGGAAGTCCACGCTTCGTTTTTGGCGAGCAAAAAGAAGACGAAAGCCGATCCCGGTCCGTTAGTGGACTATGTATGCGCGCACTTCGGCGGAACAAAAGAGGAATGGATTCGTTACTTCGCGGGACTGCAGCACGATTTCGGCGAAGGGCAGCGGGTAGGACTGGAGTATTATTACCGATGCGCGGCGGAGCTGGGGTTACTAGCGGCGCCCGCGACCGTCGAGTTGTGGCAGGCGGATGGCCACAAGACCAATATTACGCTTGCGAGATAGGTGGAACGGATAACGGATGAACCTAGTCGATATTTACTTCAAGATGAAAAAGGACGTCCAGTACATTGAGGATGAACTGGAAAAATCGATCGATACAGACGTTCGCGAGCTGTATCAATCCTCGACGCATTTGCTCAAAGCAGGAGGAAAGCGCATCCGTCCGGTCTTTGTGCTGCTCGGAGGCAAGTGGGGCCATTACGATGTAAAAGTTTTGAAGCACGTCGCCGTCCCGCTTGAGTTGATTCATATGGCTTCGCTCGTGCACGACGACGTGATTGACGATGCGGACAAGCGGCGGGGCAAAGACACGGTGCGCATGAAATGGGACAACAAAATAGCGATGTACGCGGGCGATTACATTTTCGCGCGCGCGCTGGCGATCGCTTCCCAGCTTCCGAATCCGAAGCTGCACCAGATTCTCTCCAACGCCATTGTCGAGGTGTGCAAGGGCGAGATCGAGCAAGTAAAAGATTTGAACAACTGGGATCAAAACTTCCGCACGTACTTGCGCAGAATCAAGCGGAAAACGGCGCTTTTGATCGCGATTAGCTGTCAGTTGGGTGCCGTGGCGAGCGGAGCCACCGAAGAGTTGGTGCGAAAAATGTACTGGTACGGCTACAACGTCGGAATGGCTTTTCAAATTACCGACGACATTCTCGACTTTACCGGAACGGAAAAGCAGTTGGGGAAACCGGCGGGCAGCGACCTTCTCCATGGCAACATCACGCTGCCGGCGCTCTACACCGCTTACCACGGCAAGGCGAGCGGACAGTTCCAGGAATGGATCAGGCAAAATACGTTTTGGGAGCATACGGACGAAGCGATTCGCCTGGTGCGCCAGGACGAAGGCATTGCCTTTTCCCAGCGGCTGGCCGAGCGCTATATCGCCCGCGCGCATGCGGTTCTCAGCGACTTGCCCAATACGCAGGCGAAAACATCATTGACAGGAATTGCCAACTTTATCATCGATCGCAAATTTTAATGAGAATTTGACTGTCTGCCTGTTGCTTGGCCACCCCAGTTTTGATAAAATTTTCGTTGGTGTTGTAAACACCAATACATAGCTTTGATGGAGGCATACTTACAATGGAAAAAACGTTCCTTATGGTAAAACCTGACGGCGTACAACGTAACCTGATCGGAGAAATCGTATCCCGTTTCGAGAAAAAAGGCTACCAACTCGTTGGTGCTAAACTGATGGTAGTAAGCCGCGAACTGGCTGAACAACACTACGCCGAGCACAAAGAGCGCCCGTTCTTCGGCGAACTGGTTGACTTCATCACTTCCGGTCCTGTATTCGCAATGGTATGGCAAGGAAACAACGTCATCTCCACTGCTCGTGCGATGATGGGCAAAACAAACCCGGTTGATGCGGCTGCTGGTACAATCCGCGGCGATTTCGCGACTTCCGTTGGCATGAACATCATCCACGGTTCCGATTCCCCAGAAAGCGCTGAGCGTGAAATCGGCCTCTGGTTCTCCGCTGATGAAGTTCTCTCCTTCGAGAAAACAATCCAACGCTGGATCTAATTTGCCGATCCAACGACGAAAAAACCCCATGCGTGGGGTTTTTTCTTTTTTTCGTCAAAATCTCCCCGAGAAGTGATAGGATTTTGGCGAATATTAGCGAAATCAAAGAGTTAAGAGTTTTCAAGGGGGTACAATTCTGTATGGAAGATAAGGACTTTCTCCAATTTATCGCTAGTGTGAAAAAAATGACCGGAATTGATCTTGCCCTCTACAAGGAAGCACAGATGAAGCGGCGCCTGACTTCGTTGCGGCAAAAGCGGGGCTATGGCACGTTTGTCCAATATTTCGATGCGATTGCAAAGGACAAGGAACTGTTTTACGAATTTCTCGATCGGATGACGATCAACGTCTCGGAGTTTTTCCGCAACCCTGGGCGCTGGGAAGTTCTTGAGAACAAGATCTTGCCGCGGCTCGCCAAGCAATCGTCGCGCATCAAATGCTGGAGTGCCGCTTGTTCCACTGGCGAGGAGCCGTACACGCTCTCGCTGATCTTGCTGCGTAAGCGTCTGGACGCGACTGTACTGGCATCCGATATTGATGAGGGCGCGCTGGCCAAGGCCAAGCAAGGCGTTTATACGGACCGTTCGTTGCAGGATTGTCCGAAGGAGCTGGTGGACAAGTACTTCGTCAAGGACGCGCTCAGCTACCGGATTTCCGACGAGGTGAAGAGACGTGTCACGTTCAAGAAGCACAACTTGCTCGCTGATGCGTTTGACACGCAGTTCGATCTCATCATCTGCCGCAACGTGATGATCTATTTCACGGAAGAGGCGAAGCACGAGCTGTACCACAAGTTCAGCCGGGCGCTCAAACCGGGCGGCGTGCTGTTTGTCGGCAGCACGGAGCAAATTTTCCAGCCCCAGCAATACCAGTTGGAGACGGAAGATACGTTCTTTTATCGAAAAATGGGATAAATCCCCTCGGCCTTTCGTATAACTCTGCTCTTTTTTCCCAAGACTAGGAATACTTACTTTGTCAAGGGAGGCAGCAGATGGATAAGCACAAGGTCATCGAAGCATACCGTCGGGGTTTGATTACGTTGCAAGAATGCGGACAAATACTTGGGGCTGAAAAAACTCAACTGGATGATTTGATACGTGTGGATCATTCCAGAAGGCCGCTTAGCCCCAATCCTTTTTTGATGGTCGATCCTTTTTAATCAGCGCCATCTGCAAACGAAGCGCTTCTCCCGTCGGAGGGGCGTTTTTTCTGCAAACGAAAGGTTTTCGCGCAGGTTTCTACTTTTGTGTTTCCACAGCGAGACAGGTATGATATTATAGCGCTTAAAAGTGATAAAGGACAGCGACCCGAACCGGAAGGAATTGGGGACACGAGCTGCCTGGAGGATGGAGGAAGGAAGAGATGCGTTACTTGACAGCAGGGGAATCTCACGGCCCGCAGCTTACGGCGATCATCGAGGGAGTTCCGAGCAACCTGCCGATTTCCGTTGAGGCAATCAATGAACAGTTGGCACGTCGTCAAAAAGGGCATGGACGTGGCCGCAGAATGCAGATTGAAAAAGACCAGGTGAAAATTTTGTCCGGCGTGCGCCACGGTTATACGACAGGGGCACCGATCACGCTGGTCGTTGAAAATAAGGATTGGACTCACTGGCAAACGATCATGAGTGCCGAGCCGGTAGAAGAGGGCGCAGAGGAAAAGCGCCGCGTCTCTCGCCCGCGTCCAGGCCACGCTGACCTGAATGGTGCGATTAAATACCATCAGCGCGATATGCGAAATATTCTGGAACGTTCCAGCGCCCGCGAAACGACAATCCGCGTGGCCGTAGGGGCTGTCGCTCGCCAATTGCTGGCGGCTTTCGGCATCCGGATCGGCGGACAAGTTTTGCAGATCAATGATGTGGTGGCGAAGCGTCAGGAGGTCAGCCTGGAAGAGCTGATTGCCCGGACGGAAGAATCGCCGGTTCGTTGCCTGGATAAAGAAGCGGAGCCGCTCATGATGGCGGCGATCGACAAGGCAAAAGAAGACGGCGATTCCCTCGGCGGCGTGGTCGAAGTAATCGTGGAAGGCGTGCCGATCGGCCTTGGCAGCCACGTGCAATGGGATCGCAAGCTCGACGGACGACTGGCGCAGGCGATCATGAGCATTCAGGCGTTCAAAGGCGTGGAAATCGGCATCGGGTTTGAGGCGGCAGGCTTGAAAGGCTCGCAAGTCCACGACGAAATCATCTGGAACGAAGAGACCGGCTACAGCCGCAAAACGAATCGCGCAGGCGGTTTGGAGGGCGGCATGACGACGGGGATGCCTGTGGTCGTGCGCGGCGTGATGAAGCCGATCCCGACGCTGTACAAGCCGCTCATGAGCGTGGATATCGACTCCCGCGAGCCGTTTTCCGCGAGCATCGAGCGCTCCGACAGTTGCGCGGTTCCGGCTGCGAGCGTCGTAGCGGAAGCGGTAGTCGCGTGGGAGATCGCGCAGGCGATGTGCGAGAAGTTCCCGAGCGATTCGATGGACGACATGATCGAAAACGTGCGTGAATACCGCGCGTACACGGAGAAATTCTAATGAAGACCAACAGACTGACAGTAGAGCTGGGAGAGCGTTCTTACGAGATTGTGATCGGCGATTCTCTATTGCAGCAGGTTCCTGATTTGCTTGCGGAGGCAGGAGTTGTCTCCACAAGCAAACTGATGATTATTACAGATGAGCATGTGGCGGTTCGTTACTTAGAGCCGCTGCGCGATGCTCTGCGCGCTGCCGGATACAATGCGATAGCGAGCGTCGTGGAAGCGGGCGAGCAATCGAAAAGTCTCGCTGTCTACGAACGGTTGATGACCGAAGCGATTCAGGGCGGACTGGACCGCAAATCCGCAATTCTCGCGCTGGGCGGCGGCGTCGTGGGGGATTTGGCTGGCTTTGTGGCGGCTACGTTCATGCGCGGCATTGACTTTGTCCAGTTGCCGACGACGTTGCTCGCTCACGACAGCTCAGTCGGAGGAAAAGTGGCGATCAATCACCCGTTGGGGAAAAACTTGATCGGTGCTTTTCATCAGCCTCGCGTCGTGATCTACGACACAAAGGTGCTACACACCTTGCCCAAGCGCGAAGTGGCCGCAGGCTTTGCCGAAGTCATCAAGCACGCTCTTATTTCGGACGCCTCCTTTGTGGATTGGCTGGAGGAGAACGCCGCACGCCTGTGGGAGCTTGATTCAGAATTGTTAGGGAAAGCGATCGAAAGAGGCTGCGCCGTCAAGGCTGCGGTTGTCTCTGCCGACGAAACCGAGCAGGGCCAGCGTGCGCTTTTGAATTTGGGGCACACATTCGGCCATGCGTTTGAGGCGCTGTCGGCGTACGCGACGTTGAATCACGGCGAAGCCATTTCCATCGGGATGTGCATCGCCGCCAAAGTAGCGGAGCGAATCGGCTTGGCGCAAAGAGGCGTGTACGATCGCACGAAGCATTTGCTCAGCCTGTACCATTTGCCAACGGCTTGGCCAAAAGGTCTGCAGCCGCAAGACGTCCTCGAGGCGATGAAGCGGGATAAAAAGACGGTCGGCGGCCAGCTTGCCCTCGTATTGCCTAGCGCAATCGGGCAGGCGGAGATTGGGAAACACGTAGACGAACAGCTCATCCTGACAGTAATGAGTGAAGAAGCGGAGGCTTTGTAATGGGAATGCGAGGAATCAGAGGCGCGGTTACGGTAGAAGCCGATACGCGGGAAGAGATTGTCTCTTCCACCAAGTGGCTCCTGGAAGAAATGGTCACGCGCAATGAAGTAAATCCGGAAGAGATCGGCAGCATCATCATCACGACGACAGAGGATTTATGTGCGACGTTTCCCGCCCAGGCGGCGCGTCTGTTGGAAGGGGAGGCCTGGCAGTATGTCCCGCTGATGTGCGCGCGGGAAATTCCTGTGCCGGGCAGCTTGCCCCTCTGTATTCGCGTCATGATGCACGTCAACACAGAGAAGTCGGCAAAAGAGATTCAGCACGTCTTTTTGCGGGATGCAGTCAAGCTTCGCCCGGATTTGACAAATCGCAGTTGACAATCAGGGCGCTCTCTTTTACCATAAGTGAAACGAGAGCGCCTCGTTTTTGCAGAAGAAGAGCCAATACCGGCTGAGTTGAGAATGAGTAGAGCAGAGTTGAGATGAGTTAGGTTGAGGAGAGAAGAGCAGGCTGGGTACATATTTGTCTACCCAATCCAGTTCTGTCGCTGGGTTTTTTTGTATATTTTTTCTCCCCCCTACCTCTCGCTCTAGGCAGCGGGCAGTGAAAAGGCGGTTGTTCTCCCTTTTCGCTCCCACTAAAAAGGAGATGAGAGTTCATGTATTTTCCCTCCCTTGCTGAGGTCAAGAACCTTTCGGCGACCTATTCCCTGATTCCTGTGAGCCTGAAGCTTTTGGCAGACCAGGAGACACCCATCCGATTGTATCAGAAGATTCGTACGAGTGATTCGTTTTTGCTGGAGAGCGTGGAAGGCGGAGCGCGTTGGGCCCGTTTCTCGTTCATCGGGATGAACCCTTTTCAAATCGTGGAAGCAAAAGGGGAAGACATCTCCGTAGTGACGCGCAGCGGAGAGCGAAAAGCTTTGACAGGCAATCCCGTCCACTTTTTGCGCCAGGAGACGGATCGCTTCAAGAGCCCGAAGCTGCCCGGCTTTCCCCGCTTGAGCGGCGGGGCCGTAGGCTTTTTTGGCTACAACACCCTGCGCTATTTTGAAAATTTGCCGGCGCACCGCCAAGAGGCAGTGCGCGTGCCAGACATGCGCTTCCTCTTCGTCGACGAAATGATCGCTTTCGATCACTTGAAGCAGGAAATTCAGTTGATCGTCAACTTGCACGTAGAGCCGGGAGATTCCGCCGAGGTTATTGACGAAAAATACAAGCTAGTCTGCGAAAGGCTGGAGCAGCTCGCTACAAAGGTAACCGCTCCGCTGGAGGTGGACAGCCGCATCCAGGTAGAAACCCAGTCACCAGCCCCGCTCAACGTCGAGCCGAACATGAGCCGCGAGCAGTACGAGCGGATGGTCGAGCAGGCAAAAGAGTACATCGCAGCGGGCGATATTTTCCAGGTAGTGCTCTCGCAACGTTTTTCCGTCAAGACCGACGTTGATCCGTTTGCCGTGTACAGACTGCTTCGCACGCTGAATCCTTCGCCGTACATGTACTACCTCGAATACGAGGGCGAGACGGTCGTCGGTACGTCTCCCGAGCTGCTCGTGCGGGTCGAGGATGAAAAAGTCGAGATGCGCCCGATCGCCGGAACGAGAAAAAGAGGCGCGACGCCGCAGGAGGACGAGGAGCTGGCGGCAGACCTTTTGGCCGACAAAAAGGAACGGGCGGAGCATTACATGCTTCTGGACCTGGGCCGCAACGATGTCGGCAAGGTGTCGGCTTACGGCAGCGTCAGCGTGGAAGAGGCGCTCGTCATCGAAAATTACTCGCATGTGATGCACATGGTGTCGCACGTGACGGGCAAGCTGCGCGAGGGGCTACACGCCTTTGACGCCCTGCTCAGCGCCTTCCCGGCCGGGACCGTCTCCGGCTCGCCCAAGCTGCGGGCGATGGAGATTATCGCCGAGCTGGAACCGGATGCCCGCCATCTGTACGCCGGAGCGATCGGCTACATTTCCTTCGACGGCTCGCTCGACAGTTGCATCACGATCCGGACGTTGTTTTTCCAGGATGGGTACGCGCACGTGCAGGCAGGAGCAGGCATCGTCGCCGACTCGGTTCCCGCAAGCGAATACCAGGAGACGGTAAACAAGGCAGCCGCGATGATTTCAGCTTTGGAAAAGGCAGAACAGCTATTTGTGCGCAAGGAGGTATTGCCATGCTGACCCATGCATTGGAGCAAATTTTGCAAGGAAACGATTTGTCGCGGGCAATCGCAGAGGAAGCGATGGGAGAAATCATGGACGGCAAAGCGACGCCAGCCCAGATCGGAGCCTTTTTGGCGAGTATGCGGCTCAAGGGCGAGCAAGTAGAGGAAATCATCGGGTTTGCGCAGGCGATGCGCGCCCGGGCGATGCGTTTTCCGATCGAGCTGCCGGGTCTGGTCGATACGTGCGGCACAGGCGGAGACGGCAGCAACACGTTCAATATCTCGACAGCCAGTGCGATTGTGGCGGCGAGCGACGGCGTGCGGATCGCCAAGCACGGCAACCGGGCTGTGTCGAGCAAAAGCGGCAGTGCAGACGTCCTCGAAGAGCTGGGCGTTCCGGTCAACCTGTCGCCCAAGTCCGCCGCTGATTGTCTGCGTGCGACCAACCTGTGCTTTTTGTTCGCGCCGCTCTACCACCAGGCGATGAAGCATGCGGCAGGTCCGCGCAAGGAGCTGGCCGTGCGCACCGTTTTCAACCTGCTTGGCCCGCTGACGAATCCGGCAAACGCCAGCCATCAGCTCATGGGCGTCTACGATGCGAAGCTGCTGCCGACTGTCGCGGCTGTCCTGCGCGAGCTGCATGTAGAGCGGGCGCTGGTCGTGGCTGGCTCTGACGGGCTGGATGAGCTGACCGTGACGGGAACAAGCCAGATCGCGGAGCTGCGTGACGGCGAGATTCGCACGTATGAGATCGACCCAGAACAGTTCGGATTGCGCCGCCATGAAAAAGAAGCGCTGCGCGGCGGAGACGCATGCGAAAACGCGACGATCATTCGCGAGGTGTTCGCTGGCAAGCGCGGGGCGGCGCGCGACATCGTGCTGTTAAACGCAGGGGCGATCCTCTACCTGGCGAATCGCGTTCGCTCGATCGAAGCAGGCGTGATCCGGGCAGCGGAGCTGATTGACGACGGACTCGTCATGCGCAAGCTGGAGCACATTCGGCAAATTGCAGGAGGGATGATTCATGCTTCATAAAATCGTGGAAAAAAAACGCGAGGAAATCGCTCGCCTGCAAAAAGAGACGACCGTAGCGGCCTTGCTGCAGCAAGCCAAAGCGCAGGAGCGTCCGCGCGGCTTTCGCCAGGCGCTGGAACAGAGCAGCCGCCCGGTCAGCGTAATTGCCGAAGTGAAAAAGGCTTCGCCGTCCAAAGGGCTGATTCGCCCGGATTTTGACCCGCTCGCGATTGCGCGGGCGTATCAGGCGGCTGAGGCCGAGTGCCTGTCCGTCTTGACCGACGAGTCGTTTTTCCAGGGCAGTCTCGCTTATTTGCAGGGCATTCGCGAAGCGGTAGACCGTCCTTTGCTGCGAAAAGATTTTCTCATCGAAGACATTCAGGTAGTGGAAGCGCGGGCAGCCGGAGCGGATTGCATTTTGCTCATCGCCGCGATCCTTACGCACGAGCAACTGCGGCATTTGTCGCAGACGGCGGAACAACTCGGGATGGACGTCCTCGTCGAAGTCCACGACAAGCGGGAGTGCGAGCTCGTTTTCCGCGCGATCGAACCGAAGCTGCTCGGGATCAACAACCGCAACCTGCATACGTTTCAGACCGATCTCGCGGTGACGCACGAACTGCTCGCGGAGCTGCCTGCTTCCCTGACTGTCGTTAGCGAAAGCGGCATTTCTTCTGCGGCCGATGTGGAAAACGTCAGACGGGCGGGAGCGAGAGCGGTTTTGGTCGGCGAGCACTTCATGCGCCAGCAAGACGTGAAACAGGCGGTTTTCGATCTGGTCGGACCAGCGAAAGGCAGCAAGGCGGGGGTGAGCTTGTGACCCGGTTGAAAATTTGCGGGATCAAACGCCCGGAGACGCTTGCGCTGCTAAAAGAGCTGGACGTCGACTATGTCGGTCTGGTGTTTGCGCCAAGCAAGCGCAAGGTAGACGCGAAAACGGCAGGGAGGCTGCTCGCTGCCGTTTTCGGCCACCCGCCGGCTGTCGGCGTGTTTGTCAATCCGACGATGGATGAGCTGGCTGCAGTGCTCGCGGAAGCGCCGCTTTCTGTCATTCAACTGCACGGCCAGGAGACGCCGGAATTTTGCCGCCAAGTGCGAGAGCGGTTTTCGGTGCCGGTATGGAAGGCACTGGCTGTTGGAGGCGAAGCGGATGCCTCCGCGTCGCTGGAAGCGTATCAGGGGATTGTAAGCGCCTTTTTGTTCGATACGTACGATCCGGCGCAAGCAGGCGGAACAGGGAAAAAGTTTTCGTGGGAGCAAATTCCGCTGCTGCAAGCGAAGTGCAAGGAAGCGGATTGCATCATCGCAGGCGGGATTCATGCCGAAAACGTAGCCGAGCTGATTGGCACGTACCAGGCTGCGGTGATCGACGTGTCCAGCGGAGTAGAGACGGATGGAGAGAAAGACGGAGAAAAGATAAAAAAACTGGTGGAGAGGGTGAAGGCGCATGCCAAGCAATACACAGACAACCACGCGGGTCGTGCCTGACGAGAACGGACGGTTTGGAGCGTTCGGCGGAAAATTCGTGCCAGAGACGTTGATGAATGCTTTGTACGAGCTGGAGGCTGCTTTTGAGGAAGCGCGACGTGATCCACAGTTCGTAGCCGAGTTGAATGAGCTGCTCAGCAAATACGCAGGTCGCCCTACGCCGCTGACACATGCGGAGCGGCTGACGGAGGCGCTTGGCGGGGCGCAAATCTACCTCAAGCGCGAAGACCTCAACCATACCGGGGCGCACAAGCTGAACAATGCGCTCGGGCAGGCGCTTTTGGCAAAGCGTATGGGCAAAAAGGCGATTATCGCAGAGACGGGAGCGGGGCAGCACGGCGTTGCCAGCGCGACGGTCGCAGCGAAGCTCGGGCTTTCCTGCAAAGTGTTCATGGGCGAGGAAGACATTCGCCGCCAATCGTTGAACGTCTTTCGCATGAACTTGTTGGGAGCGGAAGTCATTCCGGCCGTGTCCGGCTCGCGGACGCTGAAGGACGCGACGAACGAGGCGATTCGCCACTGGGTTTCGCACGTAGAGGAGACGTTTTACGTGATCGGCTCGGTCGTCGGCCCGCATCCGTATCCGTACATGGTGCGCGAGTTCCAGAAAATTATCGGGGAGGAGACGCGTAAGCAAATTTTGCAGCAACTCGGCAAGCTGCCCGACGAGGTAGTCGCCTGCGTAGGCGGCGGCAGCAACGCGATCGGGATGTTTTACCCGTTTATTCAGGATGAGTCTGTCGCGCTTCGCGGCGTGGAAGCGGCAGGAAAAGGAATCGAGACAGACAAGCATGCCGCGACATTGACCCTTGGGCGGCCAGGCGTGATTCACGGCTCGCTCACCTACTTGCTGCAGGATGCGCACGGACAGGTGCAAGAGGCGCACTCGATCTCGGCGGGGCTGGACTACCCGGGCGTCGGCCCTGAGCATGCGTATTTAAAAGATACCGGGAGAGTGACGTACACGTCCGTAACCGATGCGGAGGCGCTCGCGGCCGTCGAGCTTTTGTGCCGCACGGAAGGGATTATTCCCGCACTGGAGAGCGCCCACGCGATTGCTGAGGTCATCAAGCGCGCTCCGCAAATGTCGCCGGAGAAGATCATCGTCATTTGCCTGTCGGGACGCGGGGACAAAGACGTGCTGACCATCCAGGAAGCGCTGGCGGAACGCACAGAAGGGGGAGTGGCATGATGACGGCAGCAACGAATCGAATTGACCGTTTGTTTGCGGATCGCAGCCGCAAGCGTTTTATCCCGTTTATTACGGTAGGAGATCCGACCTTGGAAGCGACGTTTCAACTCGTGACTGCGATGGTGGAGGCCGGAGCGGACGTGATCGAGCTTGGCGTTCCGTATTCCGATCCGCTGGCAGATGGCCCTACGATCCAGCGCGCCTCGCAGCGTGCGCTGCAACACGGCGTGTCGATCGCAGACGCCTTGCAGCTCGTCTCCCGCCTGCGAGAGTCGGGCGTAGAAGCGGGCATCGTCCTGTTTTCTTACTTCAATCCCGTGCTGCAATACGGAATCGAACGCTTTTTCGCCGACCTGGCCGCGCATGGAGCAGACGGCGTCGTCATTCCGGATTTGCCGATTGAAGAAAACGGCCCTGCCGTGGCTGCCGCGAAGCAAAACGGCTTGCACGTCATTTCGCTCGTGGCACCGACGTCCGATACGCGCATCCAGACGATCGGCGAGCAGGCGACAGGCTTTTTGTACTGCGTTTCGTCGCTCGGCGTGACGGGAGCGCGGACAGACTTGCGCGAAGACTTGGCGGACTTTTTGGCGCGGGTAAAAGCAAGCACGACTGCGCCGACTGCCGTCGGATTCGGCATCTCCACGCCAGAGCAGGTGCGGGCCGTAGCGCCGCATGCAGACGGCGTGATCGTGGGCAGCGCGATCGTGCAGCAGATTGAACAGCACGAGGACCAACTGAAAGATCCGGCACAAATGCCAGTTGCTGTTGAAAAAATAAAAACGTTTGTACAACAGTTGGCGAGTGCGCTACAATAATGGGAAAAATGTGACTGGAGTGAACGTGGATGCAACCGAAGCAACGCATACTCAATGCCCCGGTATATCAGCCAGGGAAGCCCATTGAAGACGTCAAACGGGAGTTTGGTTTGACAGAAGTAATCAAGCTGGCGTCCAACGAGAACCCTTACGGCTGCTCGCCTAAGGCGAAGGCGGCCATTGCGGAGCAACTGGATAATCTCGCTCTTTACCCGGACGGCGCAAGCCTCAGCCTGCGCTGGGATTTGGCCGATTTCCTCGGCGTGAAGCCTAGTCAACTCATTTTCGGCAATGGTTCCGACGAAAATTTGTTGATGATCTCCCGCGCTTTTTTGAGTGAAGGCACGAACACGGTCATGGCGACTCCTACCTTTTCCCAGTATCGCTCCAATGCGATTATCGAAGGGGCAGAGCTGATCGAGGTTCCGCTCAAGGACGGCGTTCACGATCTGGAAGCGATGGCAGCAGCCATCAACGAACAGACGAAAGTCGTATGGGTATGTAACCCGAACAACCCGTCCGGTACCATCGTGACTGCGACAGAGCTGGAAGCGTTCCTGAAAAAAGTGCCGAGCAGCGTTCTCGTTGTTTTGGATGAAGCTTATTACGAGTATGTTGTTGATCCAAAATATCCACAAACCGTTCCTTTGCTCGATCAGTATCCGAATCTGATTATTTTGCGGACGTTCTCCAAAATTTACGGTCTGGCAACGCTGCGGATCGGCTACGGCATCGCCTCCGAAGAGCTGGTGTCTGCACTGGAGCACGTGCGCGAACCGTTCAACACCGGAGCGCTCGGTCAAGTAGCAGCTCGTGCGGCCTTGCGCGACCAGGAGTTCGTGGCCGCATGCCGCGAGCGCAACCGCGAAGGGCTGAAGCAATTGACGGACGCTTTTGACGAGTGGGGACTTTCTTACTTCCCGTCGCAGACCAACTTCATTTTGGTTGACCTGAAAAGAGATTCCGATGAAGTGTTCAAAAAGCTGTTGACGCACGGCATCATCGTGCGCTCGGGGAATGCACTCGGCTTCCCGGGATACCAGCGGATTACGGTGGGAACGAAAGAACAGAATGAAAAGATTTTGTCTGTGTTGAAAGAAATTGTGACTGGCGCATTGAAATAACGGACAAAAGATGCCGGGCGTGCCCCGGCATCTTTGTCTACGCGAACAAGGAAGGACAGGAAGTGGAGATGAAAAAAATTACTATCGCCGTAATCGGAGTCGGATTGATCGGCGGTTCGATCGCTTTGTCGATGCGACGGGACCCCAACATCCGGGTCGTCGGTTACGACGTACGTCAAGAACCGTTAGATAAAGCGTTGACGCTCGGCGTCATCCACGCAGGCACGACCGATTTGCAAACGGCCGTCCGGGAAGCGAATGTCATTTTTCTCGCTGCGCCTGTCGAGCAGATCGTCGCTACCTTGCAGCATTTGCAAGACATGGAGCTGCAGCCAGACGTCATTGTAACAGACGTGGGCAGCACCAAGGCCGGCATCGTCAGACAAGCCGTAGAAGTCATCCCGGAGCGCGTGACGTTCATTGGTGGACACCCGATGGCAGGCTCGCACAAGTCAGGGGTCGAAGCGGCTTCGGACAGGCTGTTGGAGAATGCCTATTACGTATTGACGCCCGCACCGGGCACCCCGCCTGAAAAAGTCGAGCGCCTGACCGAATTGCTCTCGCTGACGCGGGCAAAAGTCGTGCAAATGGACGCTGACACCCACGATCAGGTAGTGGGCGCGGTCAGCCACTTCCCGCACGTGCTGGCATCCGCGCTGGTCAATCTGGTTGCGGGCTACGACGAGGAAAACGGCTGGCACGCACGCCTGGCCGCAGGCGGCTTCCGCGACATTACGCGCATTGCGTCCAGCAACCCGCGGATGTGGCGCGATGTGCTCCTGCAAAACCGCGAGCCGCTGTTAAAAATCGCCAAAGATTGGACAAAAGCTCTGGAGGATGTTATCGAGCTTGTGGAAGAGGGCGATCCAGAAGGCATTGAGCGGTTTTTCCAGACAGCGCGCGATTTTCGCGACGGCCTGCCGGAGCGCAAAGCCGGGGCTTTGCCGCCTCTGAACGACCTGTATATCGACATTCCCGACCATCCGGGGGAGATTGGCCGCATCACGACGCTTTTGGGAGCGAAGCAGATCAACATTACCAACCTGCAAATCAGAGAGACGCGTGAAGACATATACGGAGCGCTGCGCATCACCTTCCATTCCCAGGAGGAGATGGAAAAAGGGGAGGAACTTCTGCGCTTTTTCGATTACAATGTGTACAGGCGTTCCTAAGCCATTTTGTACAAACACACTTTACAACGAAGACGCTTCACAGCATGACTAATTGCTGAAGAGACAAAGGGGAGTGGAACTGTGCTTCGAGTTCGTCAAGCCAAAAAAATAACAGGGACCGTGCGTGTTCCGGGAGATAAATCCATCTCGCACCGCGCTGTCATGTTCGGTGCGCTGGCAGAGGGCGTCACCACGATTGAAGGCTTTTTGCCTGGGGCAGATTGCCTGAGCACCATCAGTTGCTTCCGCCGCCTGGGCATCGAGATCGAACAGCAAGGCGACAAGGTGACTGTTCACGGAAAAGGCTGGTACGGCCTGCGGGAGCCTTTGCAGCATCTCGACGTCGGCAACTCCGGGACGACGATTCGCCTGATGTCCGGAATTATGGCGACACAGCCGTTTCACGTAGTGATGGAAGGCGATGAGTCGATCGCCAAACGCCCGATGCGGCGCGTGATCGGACCGCTTCGCCAGATGGGCGCGAAGATCGACGGCAGAAAAGACGGCGAGTTTACGCCACTCTCGATTCGCGGCGGCAAGCTGGAGGCGATCGCTTACCAGTCTCCGGTAGCGAGCGCACAGGTCAAGTCGGCGATTTTGCTCGCAGGCTTGCAGGCGAACGGCGTGACCAGCGTCACGGAGCCGCATTTGTCCCGCGACCATACGGAGCGCATGCTGCAAGCGTTTGGCGTCTCTGTCGTGCGCGACGGCCTGACCGTATCTGTAGAAGGCGGACAAAAGCTGACAGGACGGGCTATCTCCGTGCCAGGGGACATTTCCTCTGCGGCGTTTTTGATCGCAGCGGTTATGGTTGTTCCCGGCAGCTCGCTGTTGATCGAAAATGTCGGCATCAATCCGAGCCGCACAGGGATCATCGACGTGGTCAAAGCGATGGGCGGAAGCCTGGAGCTGCTCAACGAGCGCGTCGTAAACGAAGAGCCGGTTGCCGATTTGCTCGTGACCCATTCCGAGTTGCACGGCATTGAAATCGCGGGCGACATCATTCCGCGGCTGATCGACGAGATTCCGGTGATCGCGGTCATGGCGACGCAGGCAAAGGGCAAGACCGTGATTCGCGATGCGGAGGAGCTGAAGGTAAAAGAAACCGACCGCATCGCTACGGTCGTAAGCCAGCTCTCCAAGTTCGGCGGTCGTGTCACGCCGACAGAGGACGGCATGATTATCGAAGGCGAGACTCCGCTGACAGGCGCGGTCATCGACAGCATGGGCGATCACCGCATCGGAATGGCGATGGCGATTGCCGGATTGGCGGCAACAGGGGAGACGGGAATCGAAAACGAGGAAGCGATCGACGTATCGTTCCCGGGATTCCACGAGCTGCTTACGCGCATCAGCCAACAGTAAAAAGAGGGAAAGGAGCCTGCCGCTCGCAACCGAGCCAGGCTCTTTTGCCTGTCTACCAACCGCCGGGAAAACGTCGGGACAGGTCTGGCGGTTTTTAGCAAAAATGATTTGACAAGCGCTTACATTCCGTTTATTATAAAACTACAGTATGGTTTCTCTCCACTCCTATCCAATATTATAAAAGCACACGTGTGCTACCGCCGTTTGAATGCGCTTACAATCAACGGCGGTCTTTTTTTGTATTTTTTTCCTTGCCCGCGCATATGCTCGTACAAATTGCAGCTCGATGCGAGGCGGGAGGGGACGAGCGTGCCGGAGCAAGGAATGGTCATTCGAGGAGGAGCGGTAGTCACAGCGCACGGAGTCAAAGAAGCAGATATTTGGATTGCAGGCGGAAAAATCGTTCGCATCGCCAAGGATACCTTGCCCAAAACGACCGCGACGACCGTCTTTGAAGAGGTGGACGCGTCCGGTATGTATCTTTTGCCCGGTTTCGTCGCACTGCCGACACAATCGTTGTATAAAATAAAAGATGGGAAGACGTACATAGAAGTGATGCGAGAGCTCGTCAGGAGCGGTTGTACGAGCTTCGTGGACGTGTTGCGCCCGGAGCCGTGGATGAGCAGGCCGCAGGTGGAATACCAGCAGACGAGGCACTTCAACAGCCCACTCGACTACGCCTGGCACGTGGCGATCGAGCCTGCCCAGCTACAGCCGAGAACGGTGGCGCAGTACTCAGAGCTCGGCTTTTCTTCCTTTCATGTGACGGTCCGAAGCCCAGAAGAAATTTCCACAATAAATTGGGAAACGCTTTTGCCACTTCATACGTCAAAACAAACGATTCTGCATTTGCATATTCAAAATGATGCTTCCGTAAAAAAAGAACAGCGTGATCTCATTCGGCAGCTTTGGCTGGACGCCACGAGATACTGGAAGGTGCGTACTGTCATTGCTGATCCGTCAGCGGCCTTTGAACCAAAACAATCCGATCCGTTTTTGCACATTTTCCGTTTGAACGCTGAAACAACTGACCGGGCTGTCCGATATATATATCAGAGGTTTTACGATAGCTGCCAGGTCGCTTCGCCTCTGCAGGAGGTTCGCATTGACTATCGCAGGAGATGGTGCCCGCCGGAAATGCTGCTTTGTCTGCTCGTCAGGCTCGCTTCGACAAACGTTGCCAAGGCGATTGGGCTTTATCCGCAAAAAGGAAGCTTGACACCAGGGGCGGACGCTGATATTGTCTTCCTGAAAAAGGAAAACTGGTTGACAAAGTATGATCTTTCCACTATTCTCAATTTTAGCGAAATGCATCTTCCAGCATCTGTTATGTCGAACGGTAAATGGATGTATCGAAATGCGCAGTTTAGCTCTTCAATCGGGATGGGCAGGCGGATTTTCGACACAAAGCCCAACGCTTATGTCATTTAACCCCAAAATTGGGGGTTTTTTCGTGAAGGATTCCCGCAGTGAGACGAGAAAAGAATCGTAAGGTCGCGCAACTTTTTACATCCCCAGCAGTCTAATATGACAAAGGCCGCTGAGGGATCGGAATCGCAAGGAGGTAATCCTGATCATGACCGATTCCCAGCTTATCCGAGAGATTAAAGAAGGTAATCTGGAATGCTATGCTGAACTGATTCGTCGTTATGAAAAAAAGATCCTCTCATTTGTCACTCACCTTTTGCGCCAGGCTCATTTGGAGCATATCGCTGAGGACATCTGTCAGGAGACGTTTTACAAGGCGTATAAGAGCATTCATTCTTTCCGTGATGTAGAAGCAACCTTCTCCACCTGGCTCTATACGATAGCCCGCAACTCCGTACTCAGCGAATTGCGCAAAAGCCGCAACTCCGACGTGTATCTGGACGATACGCTGCAAGTGCCGATGGCTTCTCCCAAAACCTTGCCCGAGCAGGTGTTGTTGCGCAACGAGCGGGAGAGCATGGTCAGACTGGCGATCAACAACCTGCCGGAAAAGCAGCGTTCCGCCCTGATTTTGCGGGAGTACGAACAAATGGATTACACAGAGATCGCCACGATCCTCAATTTGACCGTCAGCTCCGTGAAATCCTTGCTGTTTCGGGCACGCCAAAGTATAAAAGGCCAGTTGGAAACCTACATCCTGGACCCTCAATTGGATGAAGCTGAAGGGATGAATCGATGATGAAATGTGAAGAAGTGCAGGAAATTCTGCCTGACTACGCCGAAAATCTGTTGCCCGAGGTGACGCAACGCCGCGTCGACCATCATATGGCTTCTTGTTATGCCTGCCGTTCCGACTATGAAATTTGGTCGGACAGCGGGGAGTGGATGGCGATGGACAAGGAAGAGTACCATTCGGTTACGCCTTCCCGTTCCATTGTAGATGCGGTCATGGCCCGGATTTTGTCTGAGGAGCAGTGGGCGATCCCGATTGGCAGAAAAATTTTCAGCGTAACAGCCAGAATGCGACGTATGGGGGCAAGTGTAGCCGTACTTTTGCTGCTGTTGTTTACGTTTACGCTATATGTGAATACAAGCTCCACGGAACAGGCTAACGCCCTCGTCATTAACGGGGAAGTGATGGCGATGAACACGCCAAAGGCACAAGTCATCTCTTCTTCCATGCAAACAGATGATGGTACATACGTTGTAGAGGCACAGCCGCTCTCTTCCCAGGGAGATGCGCTTGCGAGTGCGACGGCTTCCATCGTTCCGCTGGATGGCAAGCCTGCGACAGCGGATGCAGTCAAGCCTAACTATTCGATCGTGCTCAGTGTTTTCGGGATTTTGATAACCGTGTTGACAATGAGCTGGCTTACTCGTGCATAATGGTATAAGATCATTAAGGAAAGAAAAGACCGTCCTCGGACGGTCTTTTGTGGCTATTCATCGAGAATACGGCCGAAGCAAAATACATATGAGGTGAACACGATGCCAAAAAAATGGCTGTATGTCATAGACGAGGCAATCAAGCGGATTGAAAACGACGAGGTGGAGCTGGGCTTGACCGCCCTGCAAAAAGTGCAGGAGCACGGATCTGATCTTCCGGATGTGATGATGTATTTGGCCGAGGTGTGGTACCGGCTGGGACATTTGGAAGTAGCGGGCAAGCTGTTGTCGGAGGTGCTGGAGAAAAATCCGGGCATGGAGCCTTCCTTGCGCAGAGAGTGCCAACTGTTGCTCGCAGAAATTGCCCTTGATTCCAGCGATTTTGAAACCGCGCAGCATTTGCTCTACGAATGCAAGGAATCGGGCTACGAAAGCATTCAGCTTGACCTGTTGCTCGCCGATTTGTACGCGCTGCAAGATTTGGATGAGGTGGCGGTGAAGTATCTGGAGCAGGCAAGGCAAAAAGAGCCGGACAACCAGGACATTTTGGCGGCACTCGGCAATCTGTACTTCCGCATCGGCGAAGACGACGTAGCGATGAAGCTGTTGGAGGAGGCAGGCCACGAGAGCCTCGATCTGCTGTTGACAAAAGGGCGCTCGCTGGCGCAAAGCGGCCAGTTTGAGCAGGCGTACCAGGTGTTCCGCCAGGCGTTGGTGCTCGATCGCTCGCCGGAAGTGCTGTACGGAGCAGCCTTGATGGGCTTCCATGTGGGACGTCTGGAGGAAGCCGTGGAGCTGGTGACCACCCTGCAGGCGATTGACGAGGAATACGTCGCCGCGTACCCTTTGGCGGCAGACATTTACTTGTCGCTCGGCAAAACCGAGCAGGCCATCGACGCCTTGAAGCAATACGTGACGCTGTCCGGCTTCGACCTCGACCAGATTCGCCGCCTGATTGCGCTTTTGACGCAGGCAGGACGGTACGACGAGGCGAAAGAATACCAGCAGTTGCACGACCAATGGGATCACGAAACAGACGAAGAATAGAGCGAAAAAAACGCTCGCGCATAAAAAAATCGACGAACAGGAAGTCACTCAGGTGGCTTCCTGTTTATTTTTCCGCTTATTGGCAAGAATGAGGGATACAAGAAAGCCATCGCAAAGAAGGGATGCACAGATGAACTTGGCTGAGATCTTGGTGTACACCGATATCCGGCAGCTCCATCAGATTGCCAATCACTACGGATGCGAATGCAACCCTCATTCCAAAAACGAGCTAATCACCTCGCTCTTGTCCAGCCTGCGCCATCGGTTGACAATCGCGCAAGAAGTAGCCCAGCTATCCTCGGCAGAAACGCATTTTTTGCTGCAACTGCTACTCGACAAGCGAACCGTCATGTCGCTGGAAGATTTGCTGGCCAAAGCGGGAGTAGCTCTGGAGAGTGCCAAAGAAAAAAAGCAGGAAGAAGCAAGAAAGTTCGTGGCCGCGGCCATGAAAAGAGGATGGATCTTCCCGGCGAAAAGCAAGACGATCGGGCAGTATCAAATTCCGCTCGACATCCGTGAGCCGTACATACAAGCCTGGCTCGATCAGTGGCGCGAACAAAACACGCTGGTCGTTCCGGGACCGGAAGCGTACAGGGATGAAGGAACGGCTCTCTGCGACGATATCATGCAATTTTTACAATTCCTTCAGCAAGAGCCTGTACCGCTTACGGCCGAAGGAGGCATGTACAAAAGGCATCAGCAGCAGTTGTTTCAATTTTTGTACGTGAAGGAAGAACCGCTTTTGCCGCAAAAATGGCGCTTTGGCTACGGACTTCACTTCGATGTGTACCCGGACCGGTTTTCGTTGCTCTACGATTTCTGCTACTACCACAAGTGGATTGAGGAAGCGGAAGGAAAAGTGGCGATTACGGAGGCGGGCCGCGAGCGGCTGGAGCAGCCGTACACCGATCAGCTCTACCACGATGTGATCCGTTTTTGGATGAGGTTGTACAAGCGGGCGATCCCGAATTTGCCGATGCTTGTCCAGTTGATTCCGCTGCTTGCAGCCGGTGGCTGGGTAAGGCAGGAATCGCTGATGAACACGCTGCTTGCGTGGATCAAGGAGTTTTACTACGATGCACCCGCAGATATTTTGGTCAATCGCGTCTGCAAAATGATGGTGCACCTCGGATTGCTTCGAGTCGGCCAAGACGAGCATGAACAGTGGTTGTACACTGCCACCTATGCGAGCCAGACTTGGCTTCGAAAATACAACGGCTTTACGGAAACGACTATTTTATTGAAGTGAGGGATGGGTATGGAGTGGCCAAATTTCTATTCCAACGCGTACGGAACGAACAATCAAATGGTATCCGGGTTGCTTTCTGAGATGGTAATCGACGAGCAAATGCGTCAATACCGCAAGCGGACGCTTTACCAGGAAATCGATGAGGCGTTGGCTACGAAAAACAAAGAGCTGTTTATCCGCTTGACAGACGAACTGAAAGAAATCATGGCCTACGAAAAGGCCTGAACCTTAGCAGGAAGCGATATTGCGAGTCTCCGCTGATTCATGGTACGCTAGTTTCCGGAAATCTACGCGAAGAAGAGGAGACGACCCTATGCAATGGAATGTAAACGAGTTTGAAAATTGGGAGGAGCTGCGGCCTTATGTGGACACCGCGCTGCTCCCTCTTTATTTGTACCGGGACGGGATCGAGGTAAAAGAGCACGTGCTGCGCATGAACTACTTGCTGAATGTGGCGGCTGGCATCGAGCAGCGCCTGAAGGGAAGGATTCTGTTGTTTCCGCTCAGCTATCGCTTCGCCTGGGAGGAGCAGGAGCAAAAGACGCCGCCGGGCTTCGCTTTTTCCGTTGGACTGCATTTTTCCGGGGACAAAATCCGGCTTGGCGATCAGGGAGAGGCAAGTACGCTCATGCTTCCGGTAGGCGAGGAAGACTTGGATTCGTCGTTGCGCTTTGAAGTGACGGTCGATGTGCTGACCAAAGAAATTATTCGTTTGTGGCAGCAAAAGAGTGCGCAATAGAGAAAGCGTTTTCCGGTAATACTACAGGAAAACGGGAGGGACAAGGAGCAAATTTTGACAAAATGGCAACAATCTCTCCGCAGGCGGTGGTTGGGTTCAGACATGTCCACTGGACATTCTTGACATCTTTATAGGCGTTAGCTATGATTGGGATTGACCTAGTGTATATGTATGAAAACGCCATCGTAGCGCTATTTTACAGGATAAGGAGGGAAAAAAGAGATGGGAGACAAACGCGAAATTTCCAGACGTACATTTTTGAACTACGCACTCATGGGAACTGGCGGGTTCCTTGCTGCGGGTATGATTACCCCTATGATTCGTTTTGCGGTTGATCCTTTACTGCAAGGACATGCAGGTGGAGATAAAGTGGCTGTTGGTTCACCAGATGAGTTTGGTCCGGAACCAAAGCGCGTTGAGTTTAAAGTACATACCAAGGACGGTTGGTATGAATCTGAATCTACTTTATCTGCATGGATTACGAAGAATGACAAGGGTGAAATCCTCGCTCTGTCCCCGATCTGTAAGCACTTGGGCTGTACAGTAAACTGGAACGAAAGTGCCGATCATCCGAACCAGTACTTCTGTCCATGCCACTTGGGCCGTTATACCATTAACGGCGAACACATTCTGGGGACACCACCAACGGCATCTCTTGATGAGTATGAAACAGAAGTGAAAGACGGCAAGTTGTATTTGGGTAAAGTAAAGGCAAATCCTCGTCCGGGGGTGAACGGCTAAGATGTTGCAAAAAATGTATGATTGGGTCGATGAGCGCCTGAATATCACTCCAATGTGGCGTGACTTGGCCGACCACGAAGTACCTGAGCACGTGAACCCGGCACACCACTTCTCTGCGTTCGTTTACTGCTTTGGGGGCCTAACG
Source organism: Brevibacillus sp. YAE8 (assembly GCF_057543335.1). NCBI lineage: Bacteria > Bacillati > Bacillota > Bacilli > Caryophanales > Paenibacillaceae > Brevibacillus > Brevibacillus sp. YAE8. The sequence continues at coordinate 95,702 of NZ_BAAIYG010000003.1, read as the reverse complement.
TTCTTTATTACCGTTATTCAAATCTTGTCTGGTATGTTTTTGACGATGTATTACGTGCCAGACATTATTAACGCATACGAATCTGTCAAATACCTGCAGAACGAAGTAGCGTTCGGGGTAATCGTACGCGGTATGCATCACTGGGGCGCGAGCTTGGTCATCGTGATGATGTTCCTACATACGTTGCGTGTTTTCTTTACAGGTGCATACAAAAAGCCTCGCGAGCTGAACTGGGTTGTGGGCATGCTGATCTTCTTCGTCATGCTGGGACTTGGCTTCACAGGTTACCTCCTGCCATGGGACAACACCGCATACTTTGCGACAAAAGTAGGTCTGGAGATTGCAAACTCCGTTCCGATCATCGGTCCATATGCGAAAATGTTGCTGACAGGCGGAGACATCGTAGGGGCACAAACTCTTTCCCGCTTCTTCGCGATTCACGTGTTCTTCCTGCCTGGCGCATTGCTCGGCCTTTTGGGAGCACACTTTGTCATGATTCGTTCGCAAGGTATCTCGGGTCCACTATAATCGGTCTTCGATAAAAAGGAGGAAATAGCATGGCAAAACAAGACAAAGATGCTACCTTCGTCGGAGATTCCCGAGTATCGGCGAAGCGTATCCCTAACATTTCTCCATCCTACTCCGATTTTCCGGGAAAAAATGAGCCGTTCTGGCCTAACTTCCTGCTGAAAGAGTGGATGGTGGCAGCAGTTTGCTTGGTTGGCTTCCTCGTGCTGACGGTTTCCCATCCGTCGCCGCTGACAGACAAGGCAAACCCGAATGATACGTCATTCGTTCCATTGCCAGACTGGTACTTCCTGTTCCTGTACCAAATGTTGAAATACCCTTGGGCTGCGGGTGACTGGGTAGTCTTCGGGACCATCGTTGTACCAGGTATCGCATTTGGTGCTTTGCTGCTCGTGCCTTGGCTGGACACCAGCAAAGAGCGTCGTCCATCCAAGCGTCCGGTTGCTACAGGCTTGATGCTGACAGCTCTCGTAGGGATTTTCTACCTCACTTGGGCAGCCGATCATGAGCACTCCCTCAACCATCCGTCCAGCAAAGATGGTGGCGGTGCTGGTCACGGCGGCTCCAGCGCGGCTGCGCCTGCACCTGCTGATACCAGCTTTACAGCAGATGCAGTTTGGAAAGCGCAAACAAGCTGCATGGGTTGCCACGGCAAAAACATGGAGGGTGGCATGGGGCCAAATCTCCAGAAGATCGGTGAAAAATACGATGCAACCCAGATTGCCGACATCATCAAAAACGGGAAACCTGGAATGCCAGGCGGCTTAATCAAGGATGATGCGGAAATCGCTAAGCTGGCTGAATACATGGCAACCTTGAAATAAGCTAATAAGGAAAAAGCTGGCTGACGATGCGGTCAGCTTTTTCTTTAGCGGCGTACACAGCGGGAGACGATAAACATGATCTGGATATGGGAGTGGTTTATACATTCTTTGGGGAAAAGATGGTTTCTATGGACGCTGTTTATCGTAAACCTGCTGGGAACTATATACGGATTCATCTGGTATAAAAACCAACTGGCAGAAACGCCAGCGTACTTGACTCCTTTTGTTCCAGACAGCCCGACAGGTAGTGGACTATTCACGCTGGTACTCCTTACTTATTTGTTGGGTCGCCATATCCCGGTACTAGAAGCGTTGGCAGGAATCACCAATTTCAAGTACGGTGTATGGGCCGTCTGCATCATCTTAGCGGGTTGGATGATGGGGAATGAAGTGCGTTGGACAGATGTGATGTTAATCTTTTCCCATGCAGGCATGGCGGTTGAATCAGTTTTGTATGCACGCTTTTACAAATTAAGCATCCTGCCAGTAGGGATCGCTGCCTTGTGGACACTGAACAACGACTTTTTGGATTACGTCATGGACATCCATCCGTGGTTGCCGAGTGTGCTTGACCCGTACGAAGGTTTTGTGGGACTGTTTACCGTGCTTCTCAGCCTGATTTCCATATCCGTCATCTGGCTCGTAAACACAAAGCACACGATAAACAAGGTCTAATCTTGTCCTCCTTTCCATAGGCTGTACTAGGGGAAGGAGGTTTTTTGCGTTGAAGAAAAACATCCGCTTTTTAATGTTTTTTCTCGCGATCGGGCTGTTTTTGTCGTGGCCGATCCACAGCCTGTACTCGAAGCTGAACCAGCCGATCGAGGAGCAGCAGCTAGTGGCACTGGATCAGATCGCGAATGAATTTTTGACCTACGCCAAAAAAGGGGATCTCGAAGGAGCGCAGCAGCGGATTATCCAACTGGCTGAGAAGTTTCCCAACCAGCATTTGACCTATCCGATTCGGATTGAAAGTCTGAACGCGGTTACCCAATCGATTTTGGCGGCTAAAAAAAGCTTTGCCTCCACGAACGTAAGCGAGCAGCAGTTGTTGTGGCACGCCACGCAGGTTCGTGTAGCGATTGACGCCCTGACGCACGAGCATCAGCCGATGTGGCGCAGCTATTATCCATCCCTTGTGACACAGGTGCAAAATTTGCAGCAATCCGCCGTGGAACGCAATTACAACCAGTTCCGCGAGCAGTTTGATGAAAACTACCGCCTGTTTTTGGCGATCAAACCGGGAATGAGCATCCAACTCCCCGAGGATCAGCTCGCTTCCATCTCTGCGGCGTATGACGTCATCTCCAAAGAGATGCGAAACGCGCAAATGGATTGGCAGCTCGTCAGGGAAGCTTTGCGCGATTTGAACGGCTCGATCCAGACAGCGTTTGTCGGCGAGGAGAAAAGTACGTTTGCCCGCCTGATGATGCGGCCTGACTCGCCACTGGCGATCCTGTTTTCGATCTCAATTGCGTTGGTCGCTGCCTTGGCGTACGTGGCCTGGAAAAAATACAACGGGGAAATCCGTTCTGCCTAATGAAGCGAAGCGCATACAAAAAAACCTTGCCGAAAAACAGGCAAGGTTTTATTTTTGGTGCAATGTCGGCCTTCCTTACTCGCGTCACGCTTAGTCATGCAAAGGCTTCTTGTTTTCATCAAGCGTAAAGCCTTCGCCGAGCACTTCGTGAACATCGTTGACGATGACGAATGCGTGCGGGTCGATCTCCTGCACGATCGTTTTGAAGCGCATGACCTCGTTGCGGCCGACGACGACGTAGATCACTTTCTTTTCTTCGCCGGAGTATGCGCCTTTACCAGCCAGGAGCGTTACGCCTCGGCCCAAATCGAGAATTTGCCGGGAGATTTCTTCTGCGTGGTTGGAAATGATCGTCAGCGCTTTTCCGGCATAGGCACCGTCCTGTAAAAAGTCGATGACGCGGGCGGCAATAAACACGACGACGAGCGTGTACATCGCGCTCTCCAGGTTCAAGTATACGAGCGAAGCGCCGATGACGAGGATGTCGCCGAAAAACAGCGTTCTTCCCATGCTCACGCCCATGTACTTTTGCAGCAATCGGGCGATGATGTCAACGCCGCCAGTCGTTCCGCCGTAGCGGAAAATAATGCCCAAACCGACACCGACAGCCACGCCGGCGTACAAGGATGCGAGCAGACGATCGTGCATCACGAGCGGCAGCACGCCATCAAACACCGAGAGGAAGACAGAGAGCGAAACGGTCCCTAAAATAGTATAGAAAAAAGCAGTGCGGCCGAGAATTTTCCATCCTAAAATGAACAGCGGCACGTTCAGGGCGAAGAAGACGATCCCTTGGTCGATAGCGGGAAACAACAGCTTGAGTAAAATGCTGATCCCCGTGATCCCGCCCTCGGCAAGGTGGTTGGGGATATTGAAGGCGTTAATGCCGAATCCCATAATGGCAGAACCGATAATGATAGCGATGATGCTCTTCCAACGTATGTTCATAGTGTCCTCCTGTTTTGCCGGAGCGAAAAATGACGCTGTTGATCGTCCGACATGTTGTGCAGTAGTGCGGGCGAAATACTCAATACCTGAGGGCCATCCGAAAGCCATTATAAATGAACGATTATTTGATTGTCCATATGTTGGAAGACGAAGTATTGAGATTTGGCAAACGCAGCCTTTTTGTGTACGATAGGTGAAAGAGAGAAGGATGAAAAACAAAAGGAGTGGGCAGATGGAACGGCAAAAAACCATGCAGGAAATGCAGCAGGAAGTGGACCAATACATATCGCAATTCAAGGAAGGGTATTTCTCGCCGCTTTCCATGCTGGCGCGCATGACCGAAGAAGTCGGGGAGCTGGCCCGGGAGATCAATCACTTTTACGGCGAAAAGCCAAAGAAGAAAGACGAAGGCGAGAAAACCGTCGAGGAAGAGCTGGGAGACGTGCTCTTTATCGTGATCTGCTTCGCGAACTCGCTTGGCATCGACCTGCAGGAAGCGTTTGATCGTATTATGCACAAATTCAACACACGCGATAAAGATCGCTGGACAAGAATTGAGGAGAACAACCAACATGGATAAACAGATTCGCGTAGCGGTTGCAGGCGCAAATGGCCGCATGGGCCAGGAAGTAGTGAAAATGCTGGCGCAGGACGCGCAGTTGATCTACACCGGAAATTTGGATACTCGCCTTGGCAGCGAAGAAATCAACAAACAGATGGAAGAAATGAAGCCGGATGTGCTCGTCGATTTTACCACGCCGCACAGCGTCTACAAAAACATGGAGCTGTGTTTGGCCCATGGGGTGCGGCCAGTGGTCGGGACTACGGGCTTGACTCCAGAGCAGTTGCAGGAAATGACAGATCGCTACAAAGAGGCGGGGCTTGGTGCCATCATCGCTCCGAACTTTGCGATTGGCGCTATTTTGTGCATGAAATTTGCCGCGATGGCAGCCAAATATATGCCGCATGTGGAAATCATCGAGCTGCACCATGATCGCAAGCTGGATGCGCCGAGCGGTACAGCGTTGAAGACAGCGGAGATGATCGCCGCGGTACGCCAGGAGCTGAAGCAGGGGCACCCGGAAGAAGCAGAGACGATTCCCGGCGCACGGGGAGCGGAGTACGAAGGTTTCCGCATCCACAGTGTGCGCTTGCCGGGAATGGTCGCTCACCAGGAAGTGCTGTTCGGCTCGACCGGGCAAACGTTGTCCATTCGCCACGATTCGATCAACCGCGAGTCGTTTATGCCAGGCGTTAATTTGGCGATTAAGGCCGTCATGAGTATGTATGGCTTGATCTACGGTTTGGAACATCTGATTGATTAAACGTTTGATTAAAAAAGCGATCTCTATCGAGACATAAGGGAGAGTTTCTCGTGAAAATAGCATTGATTGCCCATGATCGAATGAAAGAAGAGATTGTCCAACTGGCCATGGCCTACGAATCCATCCTGGCGGAGCATGAGCTGTACGCCACAGGAACGACGGGCGGAAGAATCATGGATGCCACTTCGCTGAAACTCACCAGGTTTTTGTCCGGCCCATTAGGCGGCGATCAGCAGATTGGCGCGATGATTGCCAAAAACGAGATGGACCTGATTATTTTCTTGCGCGATCCGCTTACCTCCCAGCCGCACGAACCGGATATTATCGCGCTTTTGAGACTGTGTGATGTGCACAAAATTCCGTTTGCCACCAACCTTGGCTCTGCGGAGATTATGCTCAAGGCGCTGGAACGGGGAGAGCTGGCTTGGCGTGACGTGCTGCACAAGGAGAACGAAGCATGAGTACACGCGAACTCGACATTTTGGCGATTGGCGCCCATCCCGATGACGTGGAGATCGGGGCGGCAGGCAGCCTGCTATTGGCGGCAGCTTCCGGCAAACGGACAGCGATTCTCGACCTGACTTACGCTGAACTGTCGTCAAACGGTACGGTGGAGCGTAGACAGCAGGAAGCGGCTGCGGCCGACAAGCTGCTCGGAGTGTGTGCGCGCTACAATTTCGGATTGCCTGACCGCGGGCTGGAAGCTGTCAGGGAGCAAGCGATCGAGCGTGTGGTGAAGCTGATTCGGAAGACGCGTCCGCGCACCGTACTCGCCCCGTATTTTTCCGATCGCCATCCCGACCATGAGAGCGTAAGCCGCATCGTGCGCGAAGCCATCTTCAACGCGGGCATCCGCAAGTACATGCCCGATCCGGAGCTGTCGGCGTATCGTCCCGCTCAATTTCTGTACTATTTTATTAATTCGACGGTAACGCCGCAGGTCGTGGTCGATATTACTACGGTTTTTCCGCAAAAAATGGAAGTCCTCCGTTGCTACCGCAGCCAGTTCGAGCTGGAAGAAGGCAGCGTGCAAACACCGCTCACGAACGGGTATCTCGAATCCGTCGAGTACCGCGAGCGGTTGTTTGGGCAGCAGGCAGGCGTCCGTTATGCCGAAGGGTTTGTCAGCGCTGCGCCGTATGTATTGACCAGCTTGTGAGAAGGAGTGACACCTAAGAAATGAAGATCGGGATTACGTGTTATCCATCGCTGGGAGGGTCCGGGGTCGTTGCGACGGAACTAGGCAAGCTGCTGGCGGAGCGGGGGCATCAGGTGCACTTCATTACGGGCGGGATGCCTTTTCGCCTCGGTGCCTTCCACCCGAACATTTTTTACCATGAAGTAGAAGTGAACCATTACGATGTATTCAAATACCCTCCCTACGACTTGACGCTGGCAAACCGGATGGCGCAGGTGGCCAAAACGGAAAACCTGGACTTATTGCACGTACATTATGCCGTGCCGCATGCGCTGTGCGCGTTTTTAGCGAAGCAGATGGTCGGGGATCATTTGAAAATCGTGACGACCTTGCACGGGACGGACATTACCGTTTTGGGCTATGACTCGAACCTGAGTGACATGATCCGCTTTGGCATCGAGCGCAGCGATCTGGTGACGGCTGTGTCCAAAGACTTAATCAGGCAGACAAAAGAGCTGCTGCACGTCGAAAAAGAAATCGTTCCCGTGTACAACTTCGTCGACAAGCGCCGCTACTATCCAAAAGAAGTAGAGAAGCTGAAAAAAGTGTTCGCGCCGAATGGTGAAAAAATTCTCATGCACATCTCCAACTTCCGCCCGGTCAAGCGTGTCCCGGACGTCATTGAGATTTTCGCGCGGGTCAAGGAAGCAATGCCTGCCCGGTTAATCCTGATTGGCGAAGGGCCGGAAATGGGCGCGGTCCGCAAGCAGATTGCCGAGCAAAATTTGACGGACGATGTCTGTTTTCTCGGCAAGCAGGAAGACGTCGCGGAAGTGTTGTCCATGGCCGACCTGATGCTGTTGCCGTCGGAAAAAGAAAGCTTCGGGCTCGTTGCGTTAGAAGCGATGGCTTGCGGCGTGCCTGTTGTGGCGACGGTTGCCGGCGGGATACCCGAAGTCGTGGTCGACGGCGTCAATGGCTTTTTGCGCCCGATTGGGGATGTCGAAGGCATGGCGCAGGCAGCGATTCGCCTGTTGCAAGACGAAGCGTTGTACCGCGAGTTTTCCGCAAACAGCATCGAGCGCTCCTGCAAAACGTTTTGTCACGAGACGATTGCCTCCCAGTACGAGGCTCTCTATACAAAGTTGCTCGGGTAAGCTTTTTTGCCGCAAACGGTCACGCTCACTGGCGGGACAGATTGCTTTTCGCCAGTTGATGCAGTTTGGATACGAAAATAAAGAGCCCATACAAAAATCTCATGCGTATCGCCTCCTTATGTAATCAGGTGAACCATGCGAGAAAGGGGGGAAGTGGCATGACGCTCCATCTGGCTAACCGGATTCTGGAAACGTTGGAGAAGCACGGCTTTGAAGCGTATTATGTCGGCGGCTGCGTCCGCGATTGGCTGTTGTCTCGGCCGGTGCACGATATAGATATATGTACGAATGCCCATCCTAGCGACGTCATCCGCTTGTTTCCCGATCACGTCCCGACCGGACTCAAGCATGGAACGGTGTCCGTGAGAATCGAAGGGCAGTTTTTTGAAGTGACGACGTACCGGACGGAAGGCAAGTATGAAGACTACCGCCGTCCTGCTGATGTCCAGTTCGTTTCCGAGCTGAGACTGGACCTTGAACGCAGAGACTTTACGATGAATGCGATGGCGATGAACCGCGCAAAAGAGCTGCAGGACCCGTTTGGCGGGCGGGCGGATATCGCGCAAAAGCTGGTGCGGGCCGTAGGCGAGCCGCTGGAGCGTTTTCGCGAGGATGCGCTGCGGTTGTTGCGGGCGGTACGGTTCGCCGCCCAGCTTGGCTTTTCCATCGAGGCGCAGACGCTTGCCGCTATGCAACAGACGGCTCCGCTCCTGTCGCATATCGCGGTGGAGCGCGTCCGCGAAGAGCTGAACAAAATGCTCGCCAGCGATTCGCCGCAAATCGGCTGCGCGTTGATTAACGAAACAGGGCTGTTCGGGTACGCTCCTGGCTTGCAGCGGCTGTTTCGCGATGCGGCTTCCGAGTTTTGGCGGGCTGTCCATGTGGAGAGTCTGGCGCAAAAATGGTCGCTTTTGCTCTATGCGGCGCGTTTTACTGCGGCGGAGTCCAAAGCGTTTTGCCAGTCGCTGCGGATGTCCAAACGGGAGACGGAGACGATCGTCGGCTTTGTGGAGCTGTTGGAGCGCATCCAGCCAAAATGGGACGCGCCCGAGACTGTCGAGTGGGGACAGTTGCTGCTTGATGCCGGCTGGGACACGTGCGAACAGCTTGCCGGGATATTGCAAAGCTGCTGGTGGAAGCAGCCAGCGCAGACGCACAGCCTGATGCAGACATTGGTCGAACAGTATCGGGCCATGCCTGTGAAAACGATGAAGGAGCTGGCGGTGACAGGGCTTGACCTGCAAGTCGCGCTGCAAAAGAAAGCGGGCGAGTGGATTGTCCACGTGCTTCGGGCGCTGCTTGCGCAGACAGCTCTCCACGGCTTGCCGAACACGCCGGAGGCTCTAATCGAAGCTGCAAAGAAAGAGGTAGCGCAAGATGAACATTAAACAGGTCATTCTTCAAGCATTTCGCGACCAGCCAGGGCGCTTTATCTCTGGCGAAGAACTGAGCCAGACGTGCGGCTGCTCGCGAACGGCTGTCTGGAAGCATATAGAAGAGCTGCGGCGGGACGGCTACGAGGTCGAGGCGGTGCGCAAGTCGGGCTATCGTCTGCTGGCCGCGCCGGATCGGCTGTCTGCCGCGGAAATTATGGCAGGGCTTGCCACGACAAGGATCGGACAGCACGTCATCGCCCACGACGAGGTCGTCTCGACGCAGCCGCTCGCGCATGAGGCGGCGGCAAAAGGGGCGCAGGAAGGCACGCTTGTTTTGGCGGAACAGCAGACAGGCGGCAAAGGGCGGCTGGGACGTCCGTGGCACTCTCCGAAAGGGACAGGCATCTGGATGAGTCTGATCGTCCGTCCTGCGATTCCGTTGCCGAAAGCGCCGCAGATGACCTTGCTGACGGCGGTGACCGTCGCGAGGACGATTCGGGAAGAAACCGGACTAACGGTCAAAATCAAATGGCCGAACGACATTTTCATTGGCGATAAAAAAGTGTGCGGAATTTTGACCGAGCTGAATGCGGAAGCAGACCGGGTCAACTATTTGGTTATCGGCATCGGGCTGAACGCCAACAGTGTACAGGCTGACTTCCCGGAAGAGCTGCTTTCGATCGCCACGTCGTTGCGAATCGAGTCGGGCACCCCGGTCAAGCGCGTCGCGTTCATCCAGCGCTTTTGCCAAAACTTCGAGGAAGAGTACGACCATTACTTGCAGGAGGGCTTCCAGCGGGTGAAAGACGAATGGGAAGCCAACTCCTACTCGATCGGCCGCTGGGTGACGGTGCAGACGATCTCGCAAAAGCTGGAGGGCCAGGCAATCGGCCTCGATGAAGAAGGCGTGCTGATGGTCGAGGATCGCGCCGGACAAATTCATAAAGTGTATTCGGCCGACGTCAATTATCGTGCAAATGTGTAGATGATTTGCTATACTCCAAATGGGAGGCTGTATCTGTGGCAGAACGGTACTCCCGGAGTATTTTTGGCATGATTGGTGTATCAATAAGGCAATAGTGCAAGGACAAAAATCTGCTCAGAGCCTTTGTGGACCGAGACAGAAGGAATCCGTTTATGACAAGACAAGTATGTCTCTTTGGCATGGACAACCTTCTCCGCATTTGAGCGAGAAGGTTTTTTTGTTCCTCTCCATCCACGAAGCCTTGGCGCGAAAGAGGAGAAGACGCAAATGGCAAAACAAGTCACGACTTCCGACATCCGCAAAAAGAAAGAAGCGGGCATCCCGATTTCGATGGTGACAGCCTACGATTTTCCATCTGCGAAGCTGGTGGAAGAAGCAGGCGCGGACATGATCCTGGTTGGCGACTCGCTGGGGATGGTCGTTCTGGGCTACGACTCGACCGTGCCGGTGACGATGGACGACATGCTCCATCATACGAAGGCGGTCACGCGAGCGGCCAAGCGCGCTTTTGTCGTCACGGACATGCCGTTTCTCAGCTACCACGGAACGATTGAGGAAGCGGTGAAAAACGCGGGCAGACTAATGCAGGAGGGACTGGCGAAAGCGGTGAAGCTGGAAGGCGGAAGCGAGCTTGCGCCACTCATTACCCGTCTGGTGCAGGCAGGCATTCCCGTTGTCGGGCACATCGGCCTCACGCCGCAGTCCGTGCATCAGCTTGGCGGCTACAAGGTGCAGGGACGAGATTTGGAGGCGGCGAAAAAATTGCTGGACGACGCCTTGGCGATTCAACAGGCAGGGGCTTTTGCCATCGTGCTGGAATGCGTGCCGGAAGAAGTAGCGAAAATGATCGCCGAAAAACTGGAGATCGCGGTCATCGGCATCGGTGCCGGGGCAGGCTGCGACGGTCAGGTGCTGGTGTTCCACGACCTGGTTGGCTACGCTTCCCAATTGACCCCGAAATTCGTCAAGCGCTACGCGGACATCGGCACGTCCATCCGCGAAGCGGTCGCCGCGTATATTAAAGAAGTCGAGCTTCGGCGTTTCCCTGGACCCGATCACGTTTTCCACGCGTCCGAAGAAACGATCAAGGAGCTGTACGGGGAAGGAGTGACCCAGGCATGATTCAAACGATGCAGCAAATATCCACCATCGAGGAATTGCGCGTTCAAATAAAGGCAGCACGACTGCAAGGAAAAACGATCGGCTTCGTGCCGACCATGGGCTTTTTGCATGAGGGGCACCTCAGCCTGGTCAAAGCGGCCCGGGAAAAATGCGACCTGGTGGTCATGAGTATTTTTGTCAATCCGCTGCAATTTGGCCCAAACGAAGATTTTGAGCGCTATCCGCGCGATATCGAGCGCGACAGCCAAATGGCGGCGGGGGCGGGAGTCGATCTCTTGTTCACCCCGTCCGTGGAAGAAATGTACCCAAGGCCGATTTTGACGACGGTATCGGTCGCAAATGTCACGACACCACTGTGCGGCGCTTCCCGTCCGGGCCATTTTGACGGGGTATCGACGGTCGTACTGAAGCTGTTTTCCATCGTCCAGCCTGACTACGCCTTTTTCGGGCAAAAAGACGCCCAGCAGGTGGCTGTCGTCACGCAAATGGTCAACGATTTGTCCGTTCCAGTCGAAGTAATCCCGTGCCCGATCGTCCGGGAAGCGGACGGGCTGGCGATGAGCTCGCGCAACGTCTACTTGTCGGCGGAAGAGCGCGAACAGGCTCTCGTCCTCTCGCAAAGCTTGCGGCAGGCGGCGGCATGGCTGGAAGAAGGGCTGCCGCTGGAACAGATCAAAGCGCGCATCAGACAGATGATCGCAGACAAACCGCTCGCCGAGATCGACTACGTAGAGATTTTGCGCTATCCCGATTTGCAGCCTGTAGAAACCGAACTGCCGGGACAAGCGATTATCGTGGCGCTGGCCGTTCGCTTTGGCAAGACGCGCCTGATTGACAATCTGATTGCCGCGATCCGTTGACCGATAGGGACAGGCGATTAGCGGATACTTATTTTCGAGAACGCCAAAGGAGGAAATGCCTGTGTTTCGCACTATGATGAAGGCGAAAATTCATCGCGCTACCGTGACGGAAGCCAACCTCAACTACGTGGGCAGCATTACGATCGACAAAAATATTTTGGATGCACTGGATATTTTGCCGAACGAAAAAGTGCAAATCGTCAACAACAACAACGGTGCCCGCCTGGAAACGTACGTCATTGAAGGGGCGCCAGGCAGTGGCGTGATTTGCCTGAACGGCGCAGCCGCCCGTCTCGTGCAGGAAGGCGACATCGTCATCATTATCGCCTACGCCATGATGACAGACGAGCAGGCGCGCACGTACAAGCCGCGCGTGGCGATTATGGACGAGCACAACCGGATCAAGGAAATGCTCGGCGAGGAAGTGCACGGGACCATCGTCTAGGCGAGGGCCGCTTGTACGCATAGAGCCACCTGCCTTGTGAGACAATGAAACTACTCATGCCTCACAAGGGGGTGGCTTTTCGCGTGAAAATCGAAGACTGGTTTCAGACGCTGCGTACCAAAGCGCAGAGCATCGAAGAGCGGTGGAAGGAAGCCTCGGAACAGGAGCGGCTTCAACTCGCCGACCAACTGTTTTACTTGCGCCAGGTCAGCGATACGGTCGTAGATCTGTGGCTGCAGTTTGAGGAAAAGCTGTCCAACGCCATCCGCCATATCAAGCAAATGGAAGGGCAGCTTCCGGCCGCAACGCAAGAGGAACAGGCCGAAACGGCCATGGCAAAAGAAGGGGAAGCACTCGTTCAGAAAGAGGCGGGCAAAACGGCTGCAAAAGAAGCGGGCAGTGAGGTCAAACACGGCAAGCTTCCGCAAGAAATGCACGCGTATGAGCCTGTCTTTCGCCGGGGAGAAGGCTTTTACCATTTGCGCATGTTTCAGGACGCCAAAAAATGCTTCGCCCAGCTCGTGCAGGAGTCGCCGGACTGGGAGAGCGGGCGGCTGTACTACGCTTACAGCCTGCTGTTTTGCGACGAGATGGAAACGGCTTTTCGCGAGTTTCGCCTGCTCGCCAAGTCGGCAAGTTCTCCGACCGTCGTCGCCATCAGCTACAATGCGATCGGCTGCATACTCGCCGAGGAAAAGCAGTGGCTGGAGGCGGCGCAAGCCTTCAAAACCTCGCTGGAGGCAAAGCCCGACCAGGAAGAAGCCAGGTACAATCTCGCGCTCTGCTACTTGATGGACGGAGATGCCCAGGAAGCGCTCGATGAAATCGAAGGCTATTTGCAAAAGCACGAGCACGATTGGGAAGCGCAGTTGCTCTGGCTGCGCGCCGCCCATTTGCTGTTTCAGATGGACGAGACGGCTGAGCTTGCCCCGCCTGCCAGCCTGACGTTGCCGAATCGCGAGCTGGACAGCGAGACGCTGCAGGAAATGGCGCATCTGTACGAAGCGGTGGGCAATTATCACCGGGCGCAGATTTGCTATCATTTTTTGACCGAGCGCCTGCCAAAAGAAGGCTGGGTGTGGCACGGACTGGCGTGGAACACCTGGCTGATCGCAGGCAGCGAACGGGGGCTGACCTTGATGAAAAAAGCGATCAGCCTGGCGCCGGGGCAGGACGACTTCGTCTTCAGCTACGGCTGGATGCAGTTGTTTGACGGGAACATCCCCGGCGCCATCGCAGCGTTTCGCCACATGCTGGAAAAAGACAGCGAAAATCGCCTCGGCCAGTCGGGGATGATCTCCGCTTTTGAAAAAGTGGGAGAGACGCGGGAAGCAAAGCGGCTGGCCAAGCAGTTTCTGGACGATTCAGACCCGTATATCCGTTCCCTTGGCTATTTTCATTTAGGCAGACTGGCGATGATCGAGGAAAACTGGCGGCTGGCCGAGCAGTATTTCCAACGGACGCTTCCGCATGCCGACCAGTTCCGCGAAATCCCTATTTACTTGCAATTGTGCGCGAGCAAGCTCGGCGGGCAAGCGGCAGAAAGCGAGCTTGTGCAGCCGTAATTGCAGCCTGGAAGCAGGAATCATTCGCATCGTTGCCGAATGTGAATGAGTGCGGATGACAGGCTCCCGCTCAGGTTACGAGGTGACAACGCTTGAATCGATTACTTGTAGTAGATTTTGAAACGACGGGGAGCCATCCGCGGCAGGGAGACAGCATCATTCAGATCGGCGCTGTGGCCATCGACGACGGCCAGATCACAGAATGCTTCTCGACTCTGATTCATCCCGGACAGGACATCCCCCCTTTTATTACCCAGCTAACGGGAATTACTAACGAGATGGTGGCCGATGCCCCGACGTTGGAAGAGGTATTTCCTCAATTCTTGCGACTATTGGATGGACGGGTCTTTGTGGCCCATAATGCAAGCTTTGATCTCCAATTTTTACAAGAAGCCCTGCTGAGTCAGGGCTATTATGCGTTTGACGGATACGTGCTCGACACGGTGGAACTGTCCCGCCTGCTGTTGCCGATGCAAAACAGCTACAGGCTCGGGGAGCTGGCGTCAGAGCTGGCCATCGAGCACGACAATCCTCACCAGGCCGACAGTGACGCGCTGGCAACGGCCCAACTTTTTTTGCACTTGCTCGATATTTTGCAGCAATTGCCGCTCGTGACCATTCAACGGCTGCAAATGCTTGTTTCGTCGTTTCGCTCGGACATCCACGTCCTTTTGCGGCAAATGGAGATGGAAAAGCTCACGGAGCTGCCCGAGCTGGGGGCTGAGTCGGCAGAAGAAAACACGCAGTTGTGGGACATTTATCGCCAGCTCGCCATAAAAAAGCGCAAGGAAAAGCTGAAAGCGAGCTTCCAGCGGCCCGAGGGCGATCTGGTCCGGGCAAAAGCATTCGGCGAGCAACTGGAAAAGCTCATGGACGAGCAGGGACAGATACAGGTGAGCATGAGCGGCTTTCAGCGGCGGGAAGCCCAGGAAGCGATGATGCACGCCGTTTTTGACGCGATGCAAGACGGTGTGCACCTGTTGGTGGAGGCAGGGACAGGTACGGGCAAGTCGTTGGCCTACTTGTTGCCAGGCATCATCTGGGCGCACCAGAATCGGGAGCAGTTGGTGGTCAGCACGAACACGATCCAGTTGCAGGAACAGTTGTTCCATAAAGAGATTGCGACCTTGCAGCAATCGCTGCCGTTTTCGTTTACGGCTTCCACGCTGAAGGGCAGGGGCAACTATTTGTGTCTGCGCAAGTTCGAGCAGGCGCTGGAGGAGCCGGTGGAAGGCAGCAGCCAGGAAATGCGGCTGGCAAAAGGGCAACTGCTCACCTGGCTGACGCAGACCGAGACGGGCGACGTGGAGGAGCTGAGCATGCCGCCGAGCGGACAGCTTTTGTGGCAGCAAGTCAAAAGCGACACCAGCTCGTGCCTGAACCGCGCCTGTCCGTGGTTTAGCCGCTGCTACTACTTCCAGGCGAAAGAACGGGCAAAGGAAGCGGATGTCCTCATCGTCAACCACGCCCTGCTCATCAGCGACCTGCAAGCAGAGAACCGGATTTTGCCGCCCTATGAAGTTGCGATTATCGACGAGGCGCATCATTTGGAAGATGCGGCGACCCAGCATTTGGGCAAGCAGTTGACGACGACCCAACTGCTGTTTTTGCTCGACCGGGCTTCCGTGGAGGACGGCGGCGCGATCGCACGCTTCGCAGCGGAGCTGGAAAGCTGGCAGCCTGCAGTCGCACAGGAGCTGTCCGCGCACCTCTCCGAATGCAAGAAGCTGTCCGCTTCCTTGCGGGAGAAGGCCCAGCAGTGGACCCAGTTTTTGTTCGCATGGGCCTCGCAGCGCGCGGAAGAGACGACGGATGCCGGCCGAGAGACAGTGCGCTACCGCGTAGCTTCCTTCACCGGAAAGCATGAGAAAATCCGCAAGGTGACGAAAAAGCTGCTCGATGGCATGACGGCATTTGCTCTCCATCTGGAGCAAATGGTACAAAGCATTCCCCAGGAAGAGAAGCCGCCGTTTTCTATCCGCAGCCTGCAGACCGATCTGCTCGGGCTGGTGAAGGAATGGCAGCAGATGATGGAGCTTTTGCATTTCTTTTTACTCGTGCAAGACGAAGAATACGTCTACTGGATGGAAGTCGAGTCGCGCGCGGCGCGCAAGCAGGTGCATCTGTCTGCGGCCTTGCTGAACGTGGCCGATTCGCTGCAGGAACCGCTGTTTTCGCAAAAGCGCAGCCTGATTATGACTTCGGCCACCTTGACTGTCAAAAACAGCTTTTCTTACGTCATGAGCCGCTTCGGTCTGGACAAATTGCCGGCCGAACGGGTGCGCACGCTGTCGCTGCCTTCTCCGTTCCGTTACGAAGAACAGGGGCTGCTCTTGATCCCGTCCGATTTTCCGGCGCCCGGCAAAGAAAACGATCAGGCGTATCTCGATGCGATTGTCCAGGGCTGTGTCGATATCGTCGTGGCGTCGAAGGGCAGAACGTTGATCCTGTTCACGTCGCACTCGATGCTGCGGCTGGTGTACCAGGCCATGAAGGAGCGGCTGGCCGAGGAGGCAGAGCCGTACACGCTGTTCGGACACGGCATCGACAGCAACAACCGCAGCAAGCTGGTGCGCCTGTTTCGGACGATGGAGAGAAGCGTGCTCCTTGGAACGAGCAGTTTTTGGGAAGGCGTGGACATCCAGGGCGAGTGGCTGAGCAGTCTGGTCATCGTACGGCTGCCGTTTACGCCGCCGAATCACCCTGTCTACCAGGGACGCGCCGAATCGCTCAAGGCCGAGGGGAAAAACGCGTTTATGTCGCTGTCGCTGCCGCAGGCTGTCATTTTGTTCAAGCAAGGGGTCGGAAGGTTGATCCGTCACCATTTGGACCGCGGCGTCGTGGTCGTGTTCGATACGCGTGTCGTCGAATCGCGCTACGGCCGTTCGTTTTTGCAATCGCTCCCGCCGTTCCAGGTCGAAACCGGCTCCTGGGCGACGCTGCGTGAGCGGATTGCGCCGTTCCTTAGTATGCAATCCTTGTCAGATTCATAAAATGAAGCAATAGTCTAGCAGGGATTTAGGTGATAAAATAAATGTTATGGAAAAAAAAGCGGGCCTGGCTGCTGCTCGTCACGTGTGTGGCTTTGCTGTGCTCGTGCTCGATCAACAACCATTTGCAGGAAGCCGTGAAGGTAGACGACCCGTTTGCTACCGAGCGCGTGGAGGAGTTTACGGGTCTTGTCATTACGTATTGGGCGCTTCCTCATGGCGAAAGCACGCTGGTGCGGATGCCGGGCGGAAAAACGATGCTGATTGATACAGGCAGCGCGGAGGATTGGAGCACGTTGTCCGCGCATCTGTCTGCCGCGAAGGTGACGCGCCTCGACTATCTCGTTTTGACGAACGATCAGCCCGAGTATGCAGGAGGATACCCTTTTTTAAGCCAGCAAATCATCATCGACTCGGTCATTTTGCCCAAGCTGATTTCGCCCTCGATCCGCCAGTTCGTCCCGCTCCACAAGGTTCCGAAGCAGAAAGAGCTGGAGGAAAATCAGGAGCTCATTCTCGATACCGACGTCACGCTGGAGGCTTTGTTGCCGAGCGAACCGCTGTTTTTGTCTCCGCAAAACAATTCGCTCGTCTTTTTGCTCAAGCACGGCCAATTGCGGTTTTTGTTTGCGAGCGGGATCAACGAAAAAGCCGAGGAACGCCTGATTGAGCGCCATCCGGACCAGCTCAAGGCGGAAGTGCTCAAGGTCGGCGACCAGGGGAGCAATCAAGGCACCTCTCAGCCGTTTCTGACGCGGGTCGACCCCCAGATTGCGGTCATCCAGACAGGCAAGGAGCGCAGCGAGGTCGGCCAGTCCGAGGTGCTGGAGCGGTTGGGCGAATCGTGGGCGGAGACGTATGTAACAGGCAGGGACGGCTCGATCGTCATTTTGTCCAATGGGAAAGATTACAGGGTATTCAAGCAAAAGAAATAGGGGGAAGACCGAACGTGGCTAAACACGAAAAGATTTCGGAAGCGGTCGTCCGCCGTTTGCCGATTTATCTGCGTTACCTCAGCTATTTGCAGCAAAACGAGGTGACCACTGTTTCCTCCCAGCAAATGGGCAAAAATTTGGATGTGAATCCAGCCCAAATCCGAAAAGACCTGGCTACCTTCGGCGATTTCGGGAAAAAAGGGATTGGCTACGACGTCAATTACCTGGTGGAAAAAATACGGCAGATTTTGAAGCTGACAGAGGAAGTTCGCGTCGCTCTGGTAGGAGCAGGCCATTTGGGGCATGCGATCAGCAACTACAACGCTTATTTAAAAGATAACATGCGGATTGCGGCCATTTTTGACAACGATCCCGGCAAGCTGGGAAAAGTAGTGGCGGGTATCCCGATCCAGCCCTTGCACGAGCTGGCGGACACGATCGCAGCAAAAGAGATCAAGTTGGCGATCATTACCGTCCCTGCGCCGGCAGCGCAATCCGTATGTGATCTGTTGATTCAAGCGGGTATCAAGGGAATCTTGAATTTTGCTCCTACGACAATTCGCGCGAAAAAAGATGTGCGCATTCACTATGCGGATGTGACATCCAATTTGCAGAGCCTGGCCTATTACTTAACGTAAGAATGGAGTGTAACCATGAAAAAAACTATCCTCATCCACGCAACAGTGATTACGGTAAACGAGCAAAATGAAGTGATCCACGACGGAGCGGTCGCTTTCGAGGGCGACAAGATCACGTATGTAGGACCGACGCCTGAGGATCTTTCCGACGCCGGCTACGATGAAGTCATCGACCAAAAAGGCGACTTCATCCTGCCAGGTCTGATTAATACGCACGGACACGCGGGCATGTCGCTTCTGCGCGGCTATGCCGACGATTTGCCGCTGCAGCAGTGGCTGGAAGAAAAAATGTGGCCGCTGGAAGCGCAATTTACCGCCGATTCCGTCAAATGGGGCACGCAACTGTCGCTGATCGAAATGATCCGCACAGGGACCACTACGTTCGTGGATATGTACGATCACATGGATGAGGTAGCCAAGGCTGTCGAGGCGTCCGGCATGCGCGCTCGCCTGTGCCGCGGCATGATCGGCCTGTGCTCCGAGGAAGAGCGACAAACCAAGCTGCGCGACGCGACTGCGTTTGCCAAAGAATGGCACAACCAGGCAGACGGCCGCATCACCGTCATGATGGCGCCGCATGCGCCGTACACGTGCTCGCCTGCGTTCATTACGCAAATTATCGAAAAAGCGGACGAGCTGTCCTTGCCGCTACACATTCATATGTCCGAAACTGCCTGGGAAGTCGGGCAAAACGAGAAAGACTACGGCCTGCGTCCAGTCGCTCACCTGGAGAAGCTTGGCATGTTCAACCGTCCTACGCTGGTTGCGCACGCCGTACATTTGACGGATGAAGAGATTGACATTTTGGCAAACTATCAAGTGAAAGTTTCCCATAACGTCGTGAGCAACCTGAAACTGGCGAGCGGGGTTGCGCCTGTGCCAAAAATGCTGGCAAAAGGCGTGAGCGTCTCGCTTGGCACAGACAGCTCGGCGAGCAACAACAACCTCAACCTGTTTGAAGAACTGAAGCTCGCGGCGATTTTGCACAAAGGTGTAAACAACGACCCGGTTGCGGTGCCAGCCGAGGAAGCGCTGCGCATGGCGACACGCTACGGCGCAGACGGCGTATTCCAGGCGGACACGCTCGGCAGCATCGAGGTAGGCAAGCAGGCTGACCTGATCGTTCTCGACAGCCATCAAGCCCATTTCCACCCGGCGCATGAGCCGATTTCCCATGTCGTCTATGCCGCAAATGGCCGCGACGTCAAAGATACGATTGTTGCGGGCAAATTTTTGATGCGCAACCACAAGCTGCTCACGATTGACGAGGAGCGGGCGATTTACGAAGCGAACCGCGTGTTCCAGCAGTTGAAACGGTAAAAGGCTCCTGTCTGGTGTGGGACAGGAGTAAGGGAGTGTAGGTGTAGGTAGGGGAATATGGGTACTACATGCCGTGCTCATTTTCGCCACAGCTCTGTCAGGGGATGATGGCGAAAATGCAGTGTGGGTGTGTGCGACAGTTGACGCAATGGAGAAGACAATCCAGCCCAGGAGACGCGGTATTCCTGTAGCAAAAACCCAAGTATGTCAGGAGATGCGTTTTGTTGCGGTGACTTCACGCGCTCACCTCCTTGCGGGTGTATAAGTAGTATGACCGCCCGGCCCCGAGCTATGATTAGCAACTTTTCCGTGTCGTTCTAAAACCTTCCCGTATAGCATAGGCTAGAGACAAAAATGGGACAGGGGGGACGGAGATGTACATCCGGCCCAAAAAGCTGTGGTGGCTTTTCCCGATCTTTCTCGGTCTGTTTGGTCTGGGGATGGCGCTCGGTTCTGCAGGTGAATGGATTCATTCGGCTGCCGGGACAGGGGGCGATCAGGTGTCGGCAGCCAAACAGGAGCCGTATTCGGTGCCGCAGTTGCTTGCGCAATTGACACAGGACGAAGAGCGGGCGTTTCTCGTTTACATGCACGACCAGGCATTGAACGGGCGCTATGTACGCGAGACGTTCAGTCTCGACGGGGAAATCGGGGGGCACAAGCTGGCCATCAGCCGTAACCACGAGCAGCCGGTTTCCGTAAGAATAGACGGACAGGTGCAGGATCACGCTGCCTTGCCCTACGCTTTGTTTACGCCGTATGAACATGCGACGCTGTTGAAAAGTGTGCTGCCATCCGTCTCGCCCCAGCCGATTGCGGATACGTCGGGCAGCGACTGGAGCGGCTATCGCCTGGCGGTGCCGCCGGAAAAGGTGACGTCGCTGCTTTCGATGTGGCTCGGGCCGTCTTTTCCGATCGCTGACATCACGCCTGAGCTGGCGCGCGGGATCAGCATCGAGTACCAGCTATGGTATGAGCCGGATACAGGCACGCTTCGCCAGTTGGAGCTGGAAATGCAAATCAGGACGGCGGCTGGCGTCAAACAGGACCAGCTTCGCTTCCGTTTGTAATGTCAACCGCATAAAGGAGTTAACGGGAACGTGCTAGTGAGAATCATTGTGGGAGCGATCATCGCGCTTTTGGTGACAGGAGCGGGATTCGCCTATCATCTGACTGCTTCCGTAGCAGGAGAGCGCAACCAGTTCGAGGCGACTGTCCGCGAGTGGGTACAGGCGCGGACGACGATCGCCGAAATCGAGTCGATCGACGAATACCGCGGGACGGAGAGTTACGCGGTCGTCATCGGCAAAAACAACGCCGGTACGCCTGTCGTCGCCTGGATGACTGCGGAAAAAGTAGCGTTTGATCGAATGGATCTCGCTGTGCCGCGCAAAAATGTCGAGGAAGCAGTAAGCAAGGCGTTTCCGCAATCAGAGATTACCCATATCGTCCCCGGACTTGAAAAGGACAAGAAATTTTGGGAAGTCACGGTAAAAGACGCAAACGGCCGCTACCACTACTTGCACTACGATTTGTTCAGTGGGGCTTTGCTCGCTTCTTACGTATTGTCGCCTACATGATCGCTTCATAAAAAGAACGGAGGACAGGTCTTTTCCGCTGAGGAAAAGGCCTGTTTGGCATGCGACCCAACATCTGTATAAAAAATTGATATACCCATGTGATATACTGGTTTTGTTGACAAGAGAGAACAACGAGAACGCGATATGGGGGGAGTAGCAGTGCAGTTGAAAAAAAGTGCGATCGGATTGTCCTTGCTGGCGACACTTGCTCTCCTGTTCGGAGGCTGGTTCTTGTATCAGAAGATAGAGATTGAGGAGCCTATCCGCGCAGAAATCGGTCAGATGCAATCCGCCACCTTGGGCCATTTCCATGTGAGCAAAGACAAAATTCAAATAGATTTGAAAGTAACCAATCCAGAGACGTTTCCGGCGGAGTACCGCAACCTCGTTGCCAAAACGGAAAAGATTGCAGGCAACAAGCAGGTCGCGATCGTAGTCGCGAACCAGTCCGAAGCGATGACAGACATTTGGAAAAGCGGCCAGTTTGTGTTCACGGAAGCGATGGACTTGCACCAATACAGCCGCATCCCTTCTCTGATCGAGGAGTGGAAACAGGCGAACAAGCTGGATGAAGCGTCTGCTTTGATGGATGATGCAAACATTTACGTTTACTTGAAAAAAGGAACGGAAGATTTCTACACGATCATTCCCCGTTCCGAGGCAAAAGAGGTGACGGCACGTGGGTAAAGAGCTGCTGATCGGCGTCGTTCCTGCGGTGTTGGTTTTTCTCGTGTTTCTAGGAGTGAACATTACGCCCTTTGTGCTGTTCGCCGCTGTGCTGGGCGCGATTTACTTCCTCGTCGTTCGCCAGCAAAGCGGACAGGGAGGCAATGTCGCGCTCGGCGGCAAACGAAAGCAGAACAAGCACGAAATTCCGAAGTCGGACGTGCAGTTTGCCGACATCGGCGGACAGGAGCGGGCCAAAAAAGAGCTGAAGGAATCGCTTGACTTTCTCGTGTACAAAGACAAGATCGAGCAGTACGGCATTCGCCCGATCAAAGGCGTGCTGTTGACCGGGCCTCCCGGTACAGGGAAAACATTGATGGCAAAAGCCGCAGCGAACTACACCAACTCGGCGTTCGTGGCGGCTTCCGGCTCCCAGTTCGTGGAGATGTACGTAGGGGTCGGGGCGCAGCGCGTGCGCGAGCTGTTTAAAGAAGCGAAGACGATGGCGGAGAAAAATGGACAGGACAGCGCGATTATTTTTATCGACGAGATTGATGTCGTCGGGGGAAAACGGGATGGTCAGCAGCAGCGGGAGTACGACCAGACCTTGAACCAGCTTTTGACCGAGATGGACGGGGTGGCGACGAGTGACAAGCCGCGCATTCTGGTCATGGCTGCGACGAACCGCAAAGACATGCTCGATGCAGCGCTGCTTCGACCAGGCCGTTTTGACCGTCACATTACCGTAGATTTGCCTGACAAGCCTGCACGCGAGCAGATTTTGACCATTCATACGGCGAACAAGCCGCTTGGACCAGATGTCGTTTTAGAAAAAGTGGCGCAAGAGACGTTCGGCTTCTCCGGTGCGCAACTGGAAAGCGTCGCGAACGAGGCAGCGATTTACGCTATGCGCGACAAAAGCGACAAGATCATGGCGAAGCATTTTGCCTACGCCGTAGACAAGGTCATGCTCGGCGAAAAAGTCGACCGCCAGGCTTCCGAGGAAGAGAAAAAGCGGGTAGCGCTGCACGAGCTGGGCCACGCGATCGTGAGCGAAGTGGTGCGCCCAGGCTCAGTCTCGCAAGTCACGCTGAGCCCGCGCGGCAAGGCGCTCGGCTACGTCCGGCAAAATCCGATGGAAGACCGCTATCTGTACACCAGAGAAGCGTTGGAAAACCAGATCATGGTCAGTCTGGCCGGAGCGGTTGCAGAAGAAATCTACTACGGCGGACGCAGTACCGGCTCCAAAAACGACTTCGAACAAGCGCTGGGCATGGCGCAGGAAATCGTTTCGAGCGGGATGTCCGACCTCGGGATCGTGCATTTGCAGTACGTCGACAAAAACCGGATTCACGACGAAGTGGAGCGGCTGCTCTCCCGTCTGCTGGAGGATACGCGCAGCCTGCTCAGACAGTATGACGCTGTTTTCCAGACAGGTCTGGGCACGCTGATGGAAACGGAAGTCCTGCAAGGCGATGAGTTTAGAGCCCTTTTGTCCCAGACGAGACAGGAAGCGGCTGTGTCGTAATCAGAGCGTGATGCGTTACCAAAAACCTGCCAGCCAACGATTGCCGTTGGTTTGGCAGGTTTTTTGGCATGCGTGGCGAGCGCGCGTGGGGAAACAAATTTCGCGGAGCGGTGCCAAAAGCCTATGGGTTGAATATGTTACACAATGATACGGGAATGACATCAGGAGGCAAGGAGACTCTATGGCGAATGTGAACCGAAAAAAAACGAGCAAAGGTCTGGGAAAAACATTTCGGCAGACGCTGCATGAAATTCCGCTGATGCAAACTTCTTCTACGGTGGAGCGCGACTGGGTGGCTGATCTGGAACTGGAGCTGGAGCTTTCGGAGAGCGAACCTGTCAACAGCGCGAAGCCAAGCGCCCACGCAGCCAAAAGTCCACTGCAACAGCCGCTGCAGAAAATGCCCAAGCAGGGGGCGTCCTCGAATCAGACGACCTTTTCGAAAATTATCAAGGAGCGCAACGACGACAGGGTACAATCGTTTGTCTACACCGACGACTTGACGGATCAGTCTGTCACCACGGAGAAAATCGCCAATCGAGCTGTCGATTCCTCCAAAATCAAACCGGGGACGATTGATACCGCGCTGCTGAAAGATTACGCCGTGGACAGTACCAAGCTTGCGGACAAGAGCGTGACCTCGAACAAAATTGCGCCCGGCGCCGTTTTGGGCGAACATCTGGGGCGCCATGTCATCACGAGCGACAATGTGCAGGACCATTCGATTAGCGGTCAAAAGCTGGTCAACAACAGCATTACTTCCGAGAAGCTCGCTGACAAGACGATTGACTCGATGAAGTTTGCCGAAGCAGCGATCCAGACCAAGCATATCCAGGAGCAGGCGATTACGACAGAGCTGCTCCAGGACCAGTCTGTCACCTCGGATAAAATCAAGATGGGCAGCATTCAGACACGGAACCTCGCCAATTACGTGATTAACTCCGTCAAGCTGGAGGACGGCGCAGTCACGACGGACAAAATTCGCGACGGGGCGGTGACCTCGACCAAGTTGGAGGAAGATGCAGTCGAGTCCCAGCATATTCGCGAAAGGGCTATTTTGCGTCATCATCTGGCGGAGAACAGCGTGGATGGCGACAATATCGCGCTCGGCTGCGTAACGGACCAGCATATCGCCTTTCACGCCATCTACAGCCAGCATCTGCAGTCGGAGGCGGTCACCAGCGACAAAATCAGCCCGTATGCCGTCCTGACTGAGCATCTCGACCATGCGAGCGTCACGTCGGAAAAAGTCGCCAAAGAATCGATTGGCAGCGTACACATTCAGGCTGGCAGCATCCAGACGAGCCACTTGCAGGATGGGCAGGTGACCGCGCGAAAAATCGGGGAGCAGCAGGTCACGACAGGAAAAATCGCTGACAGGGCCGTCACGGTCGATAAATTGGCGAACAGAAGCGTGGGCGACCAGCAGTTGATCGAAGAGAGCGTCAACACGAGGCATTTGGCAGACGGGGCCATCTGCGCGGAAAAAATAGCGCGGCGCTCGATTGAAGAACAGCATTTGACCGATCGCGTCATCGGCAGCAACCATCTGCGGGATTACGCGATTCAAACCCAGCATTTGCACGAGCACGTCGTCACTACCTCGAAGCTTGCGCCGGAGTCCGTCTCGACAGACAAGGTGACCGATCTGAGCATCACCGCCAACAAGCTCGCCGATGCTGCTGTGACTGCCCCCAAACTGGCGAAAGACGCGATCAAGGCGAGGCATCTGGGCAAGGGAGCCGTCACGGGCGAGAAGATCGCGGAAAAAGCGGTGTCGTCCCAGCATCTCGCCAATCAATCCGTGCAGAACGAGCACATCCAGCCGAAAGCGATCTCGAAGGAAAAATTGCAGGAGGGCAGCGTCACCCGCGACAAGCTGGCCGATCACGCTGTCGACGGAAGCAAGCTGGATTTGCATGCGATCACAGGCAAGCATGTAGAAAAGGGCAGCCTGAACGGCGAGCATCTCGCGAAAGGAACGCTGTCTGGCGAACATCTCGCCGCGCAATCCATCGAGGGGCAGCATCTGCAAAAGCACGCTGTCAGCGAGGAAAAGCTGGCCGATCATGCGGTCACGAAAGCGAAAATTGCGCCGCGGGCGATTGCCGAAGAGCACCTTGCCGACAAGTCGATCACGCAGGAAAAGCTCGCTTTTCAAGCCGTAGAGACTCTAGGCCGCATCGGGACGACGTTGCAGCAATTCGGCTTTGTCCCGTTCCGCATCCCGGCGCAGCGCCAGACGGCAGATGTCACCGTGCGCCTGCCGCTACCGTATGCCGATACGCACTATTGCCTGGTGGCGATGACGAATCAGGCAGGAGTGTCGGTTTCGCTGAAGTACACAAAGCGCACGTCGGCCGTACTGACGGTTTTTCGCCGTGAGACAGAGCAGGAAGACAGCGGAGTGCTGCAATGGATTGCAGTCGGGGAAAAGGGAGAGCCTGTGCACGATGAGGTTTCTGCCCTGCATCTGCACCGACACGAGGAAAACGTCCTGGAGGATGAGTGGGACGAGAGCGACGACGAAGCCGATGAAGATCACAGCGAAGAAGAAGGGGGCGAACTCGACGGCGAAGCGGCTGGCGACACAGAGGATACAGACGACGTGAACGGCTAGCTTGCAAAACCGGAGGGCAGGGGAGGTCATTGGCGAGCAAGCCAGACGATCTCCCTTGCGTTTGTTTACATAATAAAATTATGGTAATCACCGGACGGGGAGACTTTCATTGAATTTGCCGTTCCCCAATAGTATAATTGTTGGGTACACTTAGTCTGTAGTGTGGCATGGTAAATGGAGGGAATTATTCGATGTTGACGACGATTGCCCGGGTAGGGCAGCATGTTGGACAAGAAGTGCGCATTGGATGTTGGCTGTACAACAAGCGCAGCAGCGGCAAGATTCAGTTTCTGCAGCTTCGCGACGGCTCCGGCTTCATCCAGGGCGTAGTAGTAAAAGCAGAAGTAGCGGAAGACGTATGGGAAAAAGCATCCCAACTGACCCAGGAAAGCTCTTTATACATAACCGGTGTTGTTCGCGCAGATGACCGTGCTCCAAGCGGCTTCGAGCTGACGGTAACAGGCGTGGAGATCATTCAGATTGCCCAGGAATACCCGATTTCGCTCAAGGAGCACGGGGTAGACTTCCTGATGGATCACCGCCATCTGTGGCTGCGCACTCCTCGTCAACGTGCGGTCATGGCGGTTCGCTCTGAAGTGATTCGCGCTGTTTACGAGTTTTTCCATGAAAATGGATTTGTCAAAGTAGACCCGCCAATCCTGACACCGACTTCGGCAGAAGGAACAACGAACCTGTTCCACACCAAATATTTTGATGAAGATGCGTATTTGTCCCAGTCCGGCCAACTGTACATGGAAGCGGCGGCAATGGCACTGGGCCGCGTGTACTCGTTTGGACCGACCTTCCGTGCGGAAAAATCGAAAACCCGTCGTCACCTGATCGAATTTTGGATGATCGAGCCGGAGATGGCGTTCGTCGACCACGAGGAAAACTTGCGCATTCAGGAAGCTTTTGTGTCCCACGTGGTGCAATCCGTCCTGAAAAACTGCCAGCAGGAGCTGAAAACGCTGGAGCGCGATACAACCAAACTGCAAAACGTGACGGGCTCCTTCCCGCGCATCACGTACGATGATGCGATCAAGCTGTTGCAGGAAAAAGGCAGCGAGATCAAGTGGGGCGACGACTTCGGTGCGCCGGACGAGACGCTGATCGCTGACCACTTCGACAAGCCGGTGTTCATCACGCACTATCCGACCGAGATCAAGGCTTTCTACATGAAGCCTCATCCAGAGCGTCCGGAAGTGGTGCTGTGCGCGGACATGATCGCCCCGGAAGGCTACGGCGAGATCATCGGCGGCAGCCAGCGCATCGACGATCCGGAGCTGTTGGCGAAGCGCTTCGCCGAGCATGAGCTGTCCGAGGAAGCTTATCGCTGGTACATGGACCTGCGCAAATACGGTACCGTTCCTCACTCCGGCTTCGGTCTGGGCCTTGAGCGGACGATTGCCTGGATTTGCGGACTGGATCACGTGCGCGAAACGATTCCGTTCCCGCGCATGCTGTACCGTCTCTACCCGTAAGGTTTTTCGTTTTTTCCATACACCCTGTTGCGAGAGGGCAGCAGGGTGTTCCTATTGTATGGCAGCGCGTTTTACGCCCTTCCTTTGTTAATCCAACCCAGAGGTGAACATGCGTTATGGATTCCCATATATTGCAACTGTTGCAAGAAGGTGCAACATCCGTCTCCAACCTTCTTCTGAAGATGTACAAACGAATGTCCCTGGCAGACGACGAAATGATGCTGCTCATTCATCTGCTTTCTTTTCAGCAGGAGGGGAACCGTTTTCCGACCTTGACTGAGCTGGAAGAACGCATGTCCATGTCCAGCATGAGATTGATCCAATCGCTGCAAAAGCTGCTGAAGGAAGACTGGATCAGCATCGACGAGTTTATCGACCCGCATACGGGGCTGCGCCACGAGCAGTACAATTTGACCCCGTTGTACAAAAAGCTGTACCAGACCTGGCGCGAGCAGCAGGCCGATCCGCGGATGCTGGCGCCGTTCAACGAAGCCGCGGCCACGGTAGATTCCGAGCCGGTGGCGATTTACTCCCGGTTTGAGCAGGCTTTTGGTCGGCCCTTGTCTCCTTTTGAATTGGAGAGCATCCACATGTGGACAGAGCAGGACGGTTATCAGGAAGAGCTGATTTTAACGGCGTTGCGTGAAGCCGCAACCGTAGGCAAGCTTCACATTCGCTACATCGACAGAATCCTTCTGGAGTGGCAAAAACAGCAAATTACCACGGTCGAGCAGGCACGGCTGTACAGCCTGAACTTCCGCAGACAAAACCAATCCAAAGACTATCGACAACCGCTTTGATGCCAGCTATCAAGGCGGTTTTTTCTATTGTCTGTCTCCTATGTACACGTACCCATTTTCCGCGTTTGTCATAGCATATTACGTAGAAGCACGTTGCAGGAGGGAAGACTTATGGAAAAACGCAAAAAATGGGATCTGCCGCATTGGGTCACGCCAGGAGTCTTTTCTGGCCATTTTGTGGTCGATGAAGCGGTAGAGCGCATCTCGATTGTGAAACCCGGTGAAAAAGGACAGGAGGCCGCCGTGGAAAAAGCGACAGCGACGGAACAGACCGCTTGCGAGCAGCCCGCAGAGGCGCGAGAGCTGGTGCTGGAGCCGAAGTTCGAGATCATGATGAGAGAAACCGACGTGGTGACGACCGAGCAACTGGAGAAGCTGGAGCAGGAGGTTGCCGCCTTGAAGGAGTCGCTTGCCGCCTGGGAAAAACGGTGGAAAAAAGCCGAGGAAGAGCAGGCCAAAGAAAGGCAATATTTGTATCAGGTGGTTCTTTCCTTGAAAAAGGAGTGGGAGAGCGAGCGTAATGAACATCGCCATAATTAGCCCGGGGCCCTTTTCCGTGCCACCCGTCAAAGGCAGCTCGGTGGAGCACGACATCGACGAAGTGACGAAGATGATCGATCCCGAGCACAAAGTGACGATCTACACCCGGCGCTGTGCGACCTACCCAACGTCGTCCGTGGAGGACAACCGGGAGTTCATTCGCTTCCCCTACGATGGTCCAACACCTTATTTGCGCAAGATCATCAAGCATATTCGCAAGCATAAACCGGATGTCATTCTCGTCGAAAATCGGCCGATTTACGTCTTGCAACTCAAAAAGCATTTTCCCAAAATTCCGGTTTTCGTCAACATGCATTCGCACGTCTACGGCTCTCCCGCCATGATTAGCAAGGAAAAAATGAAGCGGGTCGTCCGGCTGTCGTCCGGATTTATTACGAACAGCGAGTTTTTGCGCCAGCATTTTATCAAGGCGTGCAAAATTCCTCCACACAAAATTCACGCCGTGCATCTCGGGGTAGACGTGTCGCCGTACCAGGTGGCAAAGCTGCATTACACGATCAAAAAGCTGCGCAAACAGATCGGCCTCGCAGCGGATGACCGCGTTTTGTTTTACGCGGGAAGGCTCATGCGGGGAAAAGGCGTCCACATTCTCATCAAGGCGTTTCACCAGGTCAGCAAGCAAGACCCTCGCGCGCGGCTCGTCATCGTCGGCGGAACCGGCTACGGCAGCAATCGCTTAAATCCGTACGTGCGCGAGCTGAAACGGCTGGCGAAACCGCTCGGCGACAAAGTACGCTTCGTCAATTTCGTCCCCAGCGCGCAGATGCCGCTGTATTACCAGATTGGCGATGTCGTGGCGACGCCCTCGATCTGGAAGGAGGCCTTTTGCCGCGTCAACCTCGAGGCGATGGCATCGAGCAAGCCTGTCATTTCCACGACGCGGGGCGGGATCAAGGAGGTTGTCACCCATCAAGGCAGCGGGTTCCTGATTCCGCCCAAAGAGTGGGAAAAAGAACTGCCCGCCATCTGGGAGCTGCTCTGGAGCACGCCGCACGTGCGCACGGAAATGGGCAAACAGGCATTGCTTCGCGCAAAGCAATTCTCCTGGTACGCCACGGCGCAAGGCTATTTGAATGTGTTTGAAAGCGTGGTCGGCAAGCAGCCAAAAGAAAAGCAGCCGCTGCTCAAAACGGGATGATTCACTTGTCCAGCCGCTAGGTTATTGCCCTTTTTTTGTGCCCGGTGGACGTCTGCCCTGTCCAGAGATCACGAGGCGCATACCTTATAAGTATCGCAGAGCACAACTGGGGAGTGATACTTGTGAAAGGGTTAATCTTGTGTGCTGGACGTGGTACGCGACTGCACCCCTTTTCCTATTCGCAACCAAAAACCCTCCTCCCTGTGGCCAATCATCCGGTATTACACTACTGCATCAGCAAACTGCGTGAAGTGGGTGTGCATGACATCGGCATCGTCATCCACCCTTCCCAAGTGCAGATTCCTCCCTTGGTGGGCAATGGTAGTCAATTTGGGGCTACCATTACTTTTATCGAGCAGGAGGTGCCGCTTGGAATCGCACATGCTGTCCATTTAGCGCAACCGTTCTTGCAAGACGAACCGTTTATCTTGTTACTTGGTGACAACTTGTTGATGGATTCGCTGCACGGGCTAATGCGTGCGTTTACCAGTGAAAAATCAGACGGTGTTGTGATGCTAAGTGAAGTGGAGAGACCACAGGATTATGGGATTGCCGAAGTACAGGAAGGGCGTCTGGTCTCCGTGGAAGAAAAACCTCGTCAGCCGAAGAGCAATCTGGCTGTCATTGGCGCATACCTGTTTACCCCACCCATTTTTGAGTCGATTGCTACACTGCAGCCATCCGCCCGTGGTGAATATGAAATCACGGATGCGATCCAGTCCATGATTGATCGCGGTTTTCATATTGCGCATGCACTTACGAGCGGCAAGTATTCCGATGTGGGAACCATTGATCGTTGGCTGGAGGCAAACCGTTGGATGCTGGCAAAAGATTTGGGTCAGACTCACCAGATTGGCCAAAGGTCCGTCGTCACAAACTGCGAGATTTTCGGACCTGTGCTGATCGGGGAAGACTGTCACATTGAAAATTGCCGGCTCGGTCCGTACGTTTCGATTCAAAACGGGGTGCATCTGAAAAATTGTGCGCACATTGAGAACAGCATCCTGTTGGAAAACAGCTCGCTCATGGACGTCGCCTGGAGCGTTACGGACAGCGTTTTCGGAAGGTCGTCTCATTTGACAGGACAGTCAGCCAATTCGAGCGGTGTCTTCATTTTAAGCGACAAGTCATCGATTCGCATTCCAGCCGTGAAGAGGGAGGACACATGAACCCAACCTTTACTGTGGTCATCCCGACGTACAATCGCGCCAAGTTCATCCGCAAAGCGATCAACAGTGTCTTGAAGCAGACGACAAAAGACTGGAAGCTGTTAATCATTGACGATGCCTCTACCGACAAGACGAGGAAAAAGGTAGAGAAGTATTTGTACCATCCGAACATCATGTACTACCGGATGGAACAAAACTCCGGCATCGGAAAAGTGATGAACCAGGCCTTGTCTATGGTCGACACGCCATACCTTTTGCAGCTTGATTCGGACGATTGGCTGCCAAAGCGGACGCTGGCTGTCATTAAAAAGTACATTCGCAAGAGTAAAAAAAGTACGGCGCTCTACTACGGCAACGTCAAAATATGGCGAGTGCGGCGCGGGAAATACTACAACCCGTTTCTCGTCAAGCACAAGCATTTTCGCAACAAATACCAGTTTTTGAAGTACAACCGCTGGATGGTGGCGCCGCGCTGCTACCGGGTCGAAGCGCTTCGGGAGGTCGGAGGTTGGGATACCTCCGACAAATACGAAGGCCGAATCATGGAGGATCGGCGCATCATTTTGCGGCTGATTGAAAAATACCGCGTCCGGTTTATCAATCGCAAGCTGTACAACCGGACGAAGCACAAAGGACAGCTTACCGACAACAAGATGAAGCGGAGACGCAATCATTTACGCAAAAAAACGTTCAAATATTACCTCAAACGCTGGGGCAACAAATACAAAGCGGTCTACGGCTACAAGGATGGCTATCTCGTCATTAAACGGTTGAAGAAAGTGAGGCGGCGGAAGCGATGACAAAAGCACTTGTCACCGGTTGTGCTGGTTTTATCGGGTCGCATCTGACCCAGCGCTTGCTAAATGACGGGGTGACAGTGATCGGCATCGACGGCTTCGTCGATAACTACGACGTTGCTGCCAAACTCCGCAATCTCGCAGAGATCGGGAGCCATCCCGCCTTTACTTTTCATTCAACCATGCTGCAGTCAGAGCGGTGGAAAGACTGGCTGGACGGAGTAGATGTGGTCTATCACCTGGCTGCGCTGCCCGGCGTGCGGAACAGTTGGGGCAAGGCATTCGTGGAGTACGTCAGTCACAATATTTTGGCTACCCAACTGCTTCTGGAGGCGTGCATGCAAAGGCCAAAACCGCCTGTCATCGTCGTCTCTTCTTCCTCTTCTGTGTACGGCACGATGCAAGGGACGCTAACGGACGAATCCGCTCCGCTGCGTCCCGTATCGCCTTATGGCGTCACGAAGGAAGCGATGGAGCAGGTGTGCTCCGTCTACGTCAAAGCGTACGGACTGCCGATCACGATGCTGCGCTACTTTACCGTGTACGGCCCGAGACAGCGGCCGGACATGGCTTTTCACCGCTTTTTCCGGCAAATGATGAAGGGAGATCCCGTCGTCGTTTACGGAGATGGGCAGCAATCGCGAGACTTTACCTACGTTACGGACGCCGTGGAGGCAAACATATTGGCGGGGCGCCACGCTGCACCTGGCGAGATATTCAATGTGGGTGGAAATCGTGAAGTCAAGTTGATCGACGTGCTGAACATCATGGGCACGCTGATGAACATCTCGCCGAAAATCAGCTTTCAGCCCGGTCCGGCAGGCGACTCGCTGCGCACCTGCGCGGACATTCGACTGGCTGAGCAGCGCCTGGGCTACCGTCCGCAAGTTTCCTTGGAAGAGGGGCTTCGTCGGCAGTTGGCGGATATGCGTTTTCAGCCGAGGAGCTAAAACTCGAAAATAGGAGGCCAGTTGCATGCATCGGGTCCTCGTCTATCGGAGAAAATTCCTGCCCCGAAGCGAAACCTTCATCTACGAGCAATTGCTTGGGCACCAGAGAGTCAAACCTGTCGTGCTGACCAGACAGCGGCCGTTCAACCGCAAACAGTTTCCGTACTCGCCGGTCTATGTGCGCAAGGCAATGGCGGGCCTCTCCGGGTGGCTGAAGCGAAAAAAGATCAAATGCTTGCATGCGCGGTTTGGCCCGGCTGGCCTGGAGCTGCTTCCGTACGCCAAAAAGGCGGGCCTGCCGTTGATTACTTCTTTTCACGGCTTCGATGCGACCAAGCGCGTGCGGG
Organism: Brevibacillus sp. YAE8; assembly: GCF_057543335.1. Taxonomy (NCBI): domain Bacteria; kingdom Bacillati; phylum Bacillota; class Bacilli; order Caryophanales; family Paenibacillaceae; genus Brevibacillus; species Brevibacillus sp. YAE8. The sequence goes on along the minus strand of NZ_BAAIYG010000003.1, from coordinate 62,369 downwards.
AAAATCCGGGCTATCGCCGCTCGCTGAAGCGACTGTTTCGCAAAGGCAAGGCGTTTACCGTCGTCAGCAATCATATGAAAAAGCGGCTGATCCGCCTGGGCTGCTCGGGCGACAAAATCACGCTGATCCGCTCCGGCATTGATCTGCGCAAATTTCCGATGCTGCCGCCCCAGCCGGTCCACGATGGCGAGTACCGGCTGCTCAGCGTTGGCCGCCTGACGGAGAAAAAAGGCATGGACACGTTAATCCAGGCGTTCGTGCAGGTGCACAAAAAGCATCCGAAGGCCAAGCTGATTATCGTCGGCGACGGCGAGAAAAAGAAAAAGCTGCGCAGCATGATTAAAAAATACAAGCTGGAAAAGCAAGTCGTCCTCAAGGGCGCTTTGCCGCATCAAGCGGTGCAGCGCGAGCTGGCGCGATGCCATCTGTTTGTCATCGCCTGCAAAACGGCCAAAAACGGCGACCAGGAAGGCATCCCGAACGTGCTGATGGAAGCGATGGCGTCCGGCAGGCCCGTCATTTCGACGTATCACGCGGGCATTCCCGAACTGGTGGAGCACGGGGAGTCCGGCTATCTCGTCCCGGAGCGCTCTCCGGCGAAGCTCGGACGGATGATAAACCACGTGCTCGCATCCGCGCACGAATGGCCGGAAATGACGGCGCGGGCGAGGATGAAGGTGGAGAAAAACCACGATATTCACCAGCAGCGTCTCAAGCTGGAGGAGCTTTATTTGCGTGTGATGAAAAAACGATGAGGTGAAGTGATGAAAGTTGCCGTTATCGGTACCGGCTACGTAGGGCTGACAACCGCTGTCTCCCTGGCCATGAACGGCCATCAGGTGATCGGCATCGATCTGGTCGAAGCCAAAATTGTCAAACTGAGGCAAGGAATCTCGCCCATCTACGAGCCCGGGTTGGAGGAAGCGCTGAAACAGGTGCTGGAAAACGGCACCCTCGCTTTTTCCACGAAGCTGCAGGAGGCAGCAGACGCGGACGTTTTCTTTGTTTGCGTCGGCACTCCGGAAGCGGCTGACGGGACCGCCGATTTGCGCTATTTGTACAGTGCCGTAGCTGCGATCGAACAGATGCATCAAGCCTCCCCGAAAAGGCGAGTCGTAGTCGTCAAAAGCACGGTGCCAGTGGGGACAGGCGACAAGGTTGCCGAGCTGCTCAGCGGCTGCGGGGAGCTGTCGGTCGCGTCCAATCCGGAGTTTCTGCGAGAGGGCAGTGCGCTGTACGACGCGCTGGCGCCTTCGCGGATTGTCATTGGAGCGGGCGAGCCGGAAACGAGAGAGGTCATGGAGGAGCTGTACAAGGGGGTGGACGCTCCGCGCGTGGTCACGACCCGCGCGAACGCCGAACTGATTAAGTACGCCTCCAACGCCTTTTTGGCGACGCGCATTTCTTTCATGAATGAGCTGGCGCGGCTGAGCGCGGCACTGGGAACCGATATCGTGACGATCGCGCACGGCATGGGGCTGGACAGCCGGATCGGGCCGGAGTTTTTGCGGGCGGGCGTCGGCTATGGCGGATCCTGTTTTCCGAAAGACACGATTGCCTTGCTGCAGCTCGCTGCGCAAAACGGCATCTCGCTCGGTATTTTGGAGCAAGTGCGCAAAGTCAACGCCACGCAGCCCGTCTGGTTTTTGCAGCAGTTGCAACCGTTCGTTCCGGACTGTCGCGGCAAGCGGATCGCGGTACTCGGATTGGCGTTCAAACCGGATACGGACGACATTCGCGAGGCGCCGTCCCTGGCCGTCCTGCAAGCGCTGGAGGAAAAGGGAGCTGCGGTTTTCGCCTACGATCCGATCGCAGCCGACGCCGTGCGGCAGAAGTTTCCGAACGTTACGTACACCAAGACAGCCGAAGAAGCCGTGCAAGGCGCACATGCCGCGCTTTTAATTACCGAGTGGAAAGAGTGCGTGCAGCTCGATTGGGAACAGGTCTACCAAAAGATGGCCCAGCCCGTTTTGCTGGACGGACGCAATGCGTGGCCGGCCAAAATCGTCAAGGAAGCCGGATTTCGCTATGTGGGCGTAGGAAAAAGCTGACTTTTCCGCAGGAGAAGCTCAGCTTTTTTCTTTTGCCGCGAAAAAGCAGGTACCAACTGTGCTAATGATTTGAACAAGATGGCATAATACGGTAGGATAGTCACATATGAATGATTTGACCATTCTTGTGCAAATGACGAGGGAGTGATCGCGGTGAACAAAAGCAAAACATTGCCAAAACGAAGTGACGTCCCCGCTGAATACAAGTGGCGGTTGGAGGATATTTACGCGACCGACGCGGACTGGGAAAAGGATGTGCAAAAGGCGAAGCAACTGACCGAGCAGATTGCCGCCCTGAAAGGGACGCTGGCGCAGTCCGGGAAGCAGTTGCTCGCAGCGCTGACCTTGCAGGACGAGCTGCTGAAGACGCTCGATACCGTGTACGTGTACGCGCGCATGCGCCGCGACGAGGACAATGCGAACAGCACGTATCAGGGACTGACTGACCGTGCCACCAGCCTCAGCACGCAAGTGTACGGGGCAATCGCGTACATACAGCCGGAGATTTTGGCGATCCCGACAGAAGAGCTGGAGAAGTGGATCAAGGAAACAGAGGGACTCGCGCATTACCGGATTTTGCTGGAAGAGATTACGCGCTTCAAGCCGCATACGCTTTCCGCGGAAGAAGAGGCGCTTCTGGCGAACATGAGCGAGCTGGCTTCTGCCCCGACCAAAATTTTTGGCATGCTGAACAACGCCGACATGAAGTTCCCGATGATTACGGACGAAAACGGCGAAGAGGTCGAGCTGACCAAAGGGCGCTACACGCAGTTCATGGAGAGCAAGGACAGACGCGTGCGCAAGGAAGCTTTCCAGGCGCTGTACGCCACGTACGGCAAGTTCCGCAATACGATCGCGGCGTCGCTGACTTCTGCGATCAAAGGCGACGTCTTCTACGCCCGGACGCGCAAATATCCGTCCGCGCTGTACGCGGCTCTTTTCTCGGACAATGTGGACTTGTCCGTGTACGACAATCTGATCTCGACGATCCGCGAGCATTTGCCGCTCATGCACCGCTACATCGCCCTGCGCAAAAAGCTGCTCGGCGTAGAGGAGCTGCACATGTACGACCTGTACGTGCCGATCGTGCCCGAGGTCGACATGAAAATCCCGTACGACCAGGCGGTAGCCACGATCAAGGAAGCGCTGCATCCGCTCGGCGAAGAGTACGGCCGCGTGCTTGCCGAAGGCTTTTCCAACGGCTGGATCGACGTGCACGAAAACGAAGGAAAGACGAGCGGGGCGTATTCGTGGGGCGCGTACACGACCCATCCGTACGTGCTCATGAACTACCAGGATAACGTGAACAACATGTTTACGCTGGCGCACGAGATGGGCCATGCGCTGCACAGCTACCACTCCAACCAGGCGCAGCCGTACACGTATGCGGACTACAAAATTTTCGTGGCCGAAGTGGCTTCGACGCTCAACGAAGCGTTGCTGATGCACCACTTGCTGCAGACCACGACAGACAAAAAGCAGCGGATGTACTTAATCAACTACTACCTGGAGCAATTCCGCGGCACCGTTTTCCGGCAAACGATGTTTGCCGAGTTCGAAAAGATCGTGCACGAGAAGGAGGAGCAGGGAGAGCCGCTGACAGCCGATTCGCTCAGCGCGATTTACCGCGAGCTGAACGTCGCTTACCACGGACCGGAGATGGTCGTGGACAGCGAGGTGGACCTGGAGTGGGCGCGCATCCCGCACTTCTATCGCAACTTCTACGTCTACAAGTACGCCACCGGGTTTTCGGCCGCGACGTCCTTGTCCAAACAGATTTTGGAGGAAGGCCAGCCGGCTGTGGACCGCTACCTGCAATTCCTCAAGGGCGGCAGCTCCGACTATCCGCTCAATCTCTTGAAAAAGGCGGGCGTGGACATGGCTTCTCCGGCTCCGATCGCGGAAGCGTTGAGCGTGTTCAAAGGCTTGCTGGACGAAATGGAACAGCTTCTCGCAGAAAACTAAACAGCGTCACCGCATGAAAAGGCAGTCAAGCTATCAGGCTTGGCTGCCTTTTCCTTTTTTACAAAATATTAGCGAGAAGTCCAAAAAAAGGTAACGGTCATGCATATTGTTCGTATATACTTATGAACTGGTGGGGATTGTGTTCTCCGTCTCGGGGCTGAGGCAAATTTCCAACCACTGACTGTTTTGCAGGAAAGGTAAAAACTGGCACAATTACGCAAGGGAATGATTGTGAACATTTGGAGGAATCATTGTGAAAAAACGGGCATCGATCATTATGGCCTCTCTCTTGCTGGTTACAGCCGGCTGCGGAGGATCGGCACCAGAGCCTCCGGCGCAGGTGGAAGCCAAAGCGAAAGTCGTGGAGGTCATCAAAGTACAGAAGGCCGCACAACCTGTTTTCCTGCGGGTAACGGGAATGGTGGAAGCAAAGCGCGACGCGGAACTGCCCTTTGGCACTGGGGGAACGATTTCGGCCATCCAGGTGAGCAAAGGGATGAAGATTGCACAAGGACAGCTTTTGGCGACACTGGATTCGCGCTACTACCAAAAAGAAGTCGAAGCCGCTGCCAGCCAGGTAGAAGAGGCGGCCGCCCGCAAAACGAAAGCGCTGAAGGGCGCGACAGCAGAAGCGATCGAGCAGCAGCGCCTGCAAGTGCAAAGTGCCCAGAGCCGTCTGGAAAAGGCGAAACAAGACCTCGCAGCAGGCGAGAAGCTGTTCGCGGGAGGCGCTATTTCGCAAACCGAAATAAATGATTTGCGCCGCGCCCTGACCCAAGCGGAAATTTCCGCCCGCGACGCCCAGTTGTCGCTCACCGAGCTGCAACGCGGAGCGCAGCCCGAGGACATCGCGATGGCGAACGCTTCGATCAAGGCGGCAGCCGGACAGGTGGAGCGGGCGAAAAAGAGTCTGGATGATGCGAAAATTCACGCGCCTTTTGCCGGAACGGTCGTAGACGTTTACAAGCAGACTGGCGAGCAGGCTTCTCCAGGCGAGAAAATCGTCCATCTGGTCGACTTGACGGAAGTGAAGATCACGCTCGACGTCACCAACGATCTCATCAGCCAGTTCCAGGAAAAGGCGAAGGTGCAGGCAGTATCTGACGACGGGAAAAAGAGCGAGGGCACGATTACCTTCGTCTCGCCTGTCGTGAGCAAGGAGACGGGCAAGTACCGCGTGGAAGTGACGATTCCGAACCCAGACGGCTTCTGGCGCGGGGGAATGGCTGCGACGATTGAGGCGCCGCGCAAAGTAAACGGGTTCCTCGTACCGCTGGAAAGCGTCGGAGTCAGCTCTACCCAGCATTACGTCATGGCGGTGGAAAACGGCCTGACCGTGAAAAAGGAAGTCAAAACCGGACAAATTGTCGACGATCAAATCGAGATTCTCTCGGGTGTCAAAGAAGGCGACCAGCTTTTGCGCAGCGGTATTACTTTCTACGTCGAGGGGCAAAAAGTAGAGGCGAAGGGAGAATAGCGCATGAACAAGATGATTCTCTTTTTGCTGAAGCGGCGCCTGATCGTCTATCTGTTTACCTTTTTGCTCGTCATCGCCGGTCTTGGCTCCCTGCTCAGCTTCAACGTTGAGCTGGTTCCGAAAACGAACTTCCCCGTGCTCTCCGTCAACATCTCAGGTGGGGCGCTGCCTCCGGAAGAGATGGAAGAGAAGATTACGAAAAAAGTAGAGCAGGAACTGAAATCGATTGCGGATATCAAAGAATATTCGTCTACGACAGGTACCGGCTACGTCAACGTGCAGATTACGGCCACGGAAGGGCAAGGCGAAAAAGTCAAGCAGGACGTGCAAAATGCCGTGAACCGCTTGCGCAACGGGTTCCCGAAAGCCGTTGACAGCGTCAGCGTGAACCAGATGAACTTCGGGAATGAACAAATGATCGACTACGCGCTGGTCGGAGCCGATCCGCAGGCGATGCTCAGCCTGGCGAAAACGACGATCAAGGACCGGATCGAGGAAGTGTCCGGGGTGAAGGAAGTCGCCGTATCGGACCGCAGCTTCGAAAACAAGATCGCCATCACTTTGCGTCCAGACAGGCTGAGTGCGTATCGGACTACCCCGTCAGAGGTGATCTCGCAGCTTCAGGAGACGAACTGGAAGCAAGCGATCGGCACGCTGGAAAACACGGGCTTTGACACCGTCGTCATGATTGACAACACGTTCAACTCGGTTCAGGAACTGAACGCGTTGCCGATTGTGACGCCAAACGGCACGGTTACGTTGGAACAGCTCGCGACGGTCGAGGACTTGCGCGGAAAAGTGAAAGATTCGGTAGCGCTGACGAACGGAAACGTATTCGTGCACTTGAGCGTTTCGCGCGCGGATGGCAGCGACCTGATTACGACCCAGCGCAAAGTCGAGGAAGTCGTCCGCGGGATCAATGCGGAAGCGAATGGCAAATACCAGATGAAAGTCATGTTCGAAGCCGTTTCGTACATCGAGCATGCGGTGACCAATCTCAGCCGTGACGTTTTGATCGGTGGCGCGCTGGCGATCATCATCTTGTTCGTGTTCCTGCGCAACTGGCGGGTGACGCTCGTCATCGCGACGACGCTGCCGCTGTCCGCGCTCATGACGTTTATCGCCATGAAAATCGGCGGCTACAACATCGACATGGTCAGTCTGCTCTCGCTTAGCTTGTCTGTCGGCCTGATTGTCGACGCCGCAATCGTCGTCCTGGAGAGCATTTACCACTTCCGGGAAAGAGGCGAGGAGCTCAAGCAGGCGATTATCAAAGGAACGCGAGAGGTTTTGACGCCGGTCTTCACCTCGCAGCTCACGATCATCATCGTCTTTTTGCCGCTCGTCTTTGCTGACTTTGAAGACTGGCTCAAACCGATTTTGGCGACGATTGCCTTTACGGTATCTTCCGCCATTATCGCATCGACCATCGCCGCTTTCTTTTTCGTTCCCGTCTTTTCCGATCGTTTTTTGCAAAAAGACAAACACGTCGCGCTGGAAGGCGAAGGAAAAGAGCATGTGGTTAATCGGTTGTTTAACAGCCTCTTGCGACTGGCCTTGCGCCACCGGGTCAAGACGATTATCGTCGCGCTCCTGATGTTTGTCGGCGCGGGCTTCCTCATGCCGCTCATGAAGATGGGGCAAGGCATTAACCCGAATGAAAACTTCATTTTTGCCACGCTGGAGATGCCTACCGGCTCCACCCTGGAGCGGGCACAGAAGGCGGCACTGACCGGAGAGGAAGCGCTGCGCGGCATCCCGGAAGTAAAAGACGTGTTCTTCTTCTCCTCCAGCACAGGGTCCGAGATTTTCATTTCGCTCGTGCCCAAATCAGAGCGCACGCGCGACAAAGAACTGTTGACGGCCGATATTAACGATCGCCTCAACTCGATCCCGGGCATTGAATCCATCTCGATGACGTTCGGGCAGCAAGGGGCTTCGGCGCCGATCCAGCTCGACATCATCGGGGATGATATGGAGCAAATGCGCAAAATCGCTACCGATGTGGAAGGCATGCTGTCCACCGTACCGGGCTTGACCAACATTCGCAACGACTTTAAAGAAGGCAAGGAAAAAGTAACGCTCATTCCGAAGCAGGAGGCGCTCGCCAGACTGAACGTCGACCACCGCTCCTTGCTCCAGCAGTTGAGCGTATGGATTGGCAGCCAGCAGATCACGTCGATCACGAAGGATGGAATCGAGGTGGATGTCGTCGCCCAAATGCCGGACGACTGGCTGAAGCACCCGGAACAGCTCAAGCAAATGATGGTGACAGCCAAGGACGGCGCCCAGGTGCCGCTGGCTGACCTCGTGGACTGGTACTACAGCAAGTCTCCGATTACGTTGATCCATGAAAAAGGCGAGCGGATCGTAACGGTATCTGCCGAGATGCAAGGAAGCGACTTGGGGACGGTTGGCCGTGAAATCAATGAGAAGCTGCCGGGCCTGGTCGTTCCTGCCGGGTACAAGGTGGAGATCGCCGGGAAGCTGAAAGAGCAAAGCGCCAACCTCGCGCAAGGGATTTTCGTCTTCGTCGGCGTGCTCGCGTTGATCTACGTCATCATGGTCGCGCAGTTTGGCCGTCTCTCGCAGCCGTTCATTATTTTGCTGACGATTCCGATGGCCTTGGTCGGCGTGGTGATGGGCTTCGTGCTTACACAACGAACGTTTGGCGAAATGGCGATGATCGGGATTATCATGCTGGTCGGGATCGTCGTGTCCAACGCGATTTTGCTGATCGACCGGATCAACCTGCTGCGCAATCGCGGGATGGCTACCGCCGAAGCGATTGTACAAGGCACGAAGGACCGCGTCCGCCCGGTTATCATGACGAAGCTGACGGCGATTCTGGGGATGCTGCCGATGGGACTGGCGATGGCGGAAGGCTCCGACCTGGAGGCACCGCTCGCGACAGCCGTAATTTCCGGCTTGATCTTCCACACGCTGGTGACGCTGGTGCTCGTGCCTGTGCTGTACTCGTTGTTTGAAGGAGCCAAAGAAAGACGGCTCGCCCGCAAGGCAGCGCGTCAGGCCAAACGAGAAGCAAAGCGCACCGCGAAGCAAAACAAAAACAGCAACACGTCTCACAAAGAGATGTAACGGCGAAAAAGAGAAGGGGAGTGTGCTTTTCCCCTTCTCTTTGCTTTTCGTTCGTCTGAAAGTTCTGTAGAATATAAAGCAAGGATGATACATACAAAACCAAAACCGTACCTCGAAAGGAGCGTTGAACATGGATCTTCAATTGCAGGGCAGGACAGCCCTCGTGCTCGCCTCGTCAAAAGGCTTGGGCAAAGCGACCGCGCTCTGCCTGGCGCAGGAGGGAGCGAATGTCACCATTTGCGGCAGAGACGAGCAGGCGATGGAAGCCGTGCGCGCCGAAATTGAGCAGGCAGCGGGGCAGTCGCCTCTGGCCGTTCCGGTGGATGTCACCAAGCCGGGAGACATCGAGCGAGTCGTGCAGGAAACGGTTCGCCACTTCGGCAGCGTAGATATACTGGTCAACAACTCGGGCGGACCTGCGACGGGCAAGTTCGACCAGTTGACGGACGAGCAGTGGATTTCGGCCTTCGAGCTGAACCTGTTGAGCTACGTCCGGGCGATCCGCGCTGTTTTGCCGCACATGCGCGCCAAGCAGTTCGGGCGAATCGTCAACTTTGCGTCTTCCTCGTTCAAGCAGCCGCTGGAAAACTTGATCTTGTCGAACACGTTTCGCACAGGGGTTCTGGGGCTGGCCAAAACGCTTTCCGCTGAGCTGGGGCCGGATGGCATTCTCATCAACACGATCGGCCCGGGACGAATTGCGACAGACCGGGTGCAGCAACTGGACGGGCTGAGTGCGCAGGGGCATGGGATCAGCGCAGAGGAAGTCCGGCAAAACTGGGAAAAACAAATCCCGGTCGGCAGGTACGGCCAGCCGGATGAGTTCGCGCGCATGGTGACGTTTTTGGCATCGCCAGCCAACAGCTATGTCACGGGGCAGTCTTTCCTCGTGGACGGAGGACTGGTTCGGGCGATCTAGCAGCGAAAAAACGCCAAACAGGCAAAAGCGAAGGAGGAACTACGCATGAGCAAGGAAAGCTCGTTTGACATCGTTTCGAAAGTAGACTTGGCCGAAGTGAACAACGCCATTCAAACCGCCTTGAAGGAGATCGAGAACCGCTTCGATTTCAAGGGGAGCAAGAGCAGCATCAAACTGGAAAAGGACGAGCTCGTCCTTGTTTCCGACGACGACTTCAAGCTTAGCCAGGTCAAGGACATTTTGCTGGGCAAGCTGGTCAAGCGCGACGTGCCGATCAAAAATTTGGACTACGGAAAAGTCGAGCCGGCAGCGGGCGGCACCGTGCGCCAACGGGTGAAGCTGGTGCAGGGCATCGACAAGGACAACGCCAAAAAGATCAACGGCATTATTAAGGATGCCGGCCTGAAGGTGAAGACGCAAATTCAGGACGATCAAATTCGCGTGACAGGCAAAAGCAAGGATGATCTGCAGCAAGTCATCAGTGCGATTCGCAAGGCGGATTTGCCGCTCGAGGTGCAATTTATCAACTACCGCTGACGGCTATAGCAAAGTTTTGCTTCTACCTCTCTTTCCTCTCGCATATGCATGTACAAATAAGTGACAAGCACTTGCGAAAGGGAGAGTAGAGACATGAAGGTCTTTATTATCAGTATGCGCAATCTCATTTTGGGCGGAATCGTCTTTCTGGTTGTTCTGGTGGCGGGCATCGTGCTATTGGTCAAAGATCCGTTGCACGTCTCTGACTCCTATCGTCCAGGTGACACGAGTGTTCCGGCCACGACCAATGCCAGTGCTCCGTTGACCCAGCCGGAAGGGGCAGCCAAGCCGTCGTTGAACATGGATATACAGGTGGATGGAACGACAGCGGAAGTATCGCTTTTGACGCAAAACTTCGAGTTCGTGCAGGAAAACGGCGAGCTTGGGCAAACGCCGGTGTATGGAAAAGGCCACGCCCATCTGTACCTCGATGGCGAGTCCAAAGGAATGATCTACCATCCGGAGTTCATGCTGAAAAAGTTGCCGAAGGGCGAGCATGAGATTCGCGTCGAGCTGAACTACAGCAACCATCTGCCGTACAAGGTGGAAGCGACGCAAAAAATTGTCGTGAAGTAAACGGGAAGCGTTCCGATTGGGGGACGCTTTTCTTTTTTCTATCGAGAAGGAATATGATGGGAAGGAACGAATCCTAGTTAATAAAGATGGAATAGTCTGAATGTTTTGGAGGTGCTTGTATGCTGCGAATGATTACGATTGGCAACTTGCTGGATGAGGCAGCCAGACTGTATCGGGACAAGGAAGCGTTGGTCTATCAGGAGCGATCGCTCCGCTATTCGTTCGCCCAGTTTCAGGAGGTGTGCAACCGGGCGGCACGAGGCTTCATGTCGCTCGGGATTCAAAAAGGCGAAAACATCGCCATCTGGGCCACTAATGTACCGGAGTGGGTCATTTCGCAATTTGCGACGGCCAAGATGGGCGGGGTGCTGGTGACGGTCAACACGAGCTATCGCGTTCACGAGCTGGAATATTTGCTGCGCCAGTCGGAGTCGACGACATTGCTTTTGATCGACGGCTATCGCGACGCCAACTACCTGGAGATGATCCGGGAAATTTGTCCGGAGCTTGCGACGTGCGAGCCCGGCGCTCTCGTGTCCAAGCGGTTGCCGAACTTGCGAAATGTCGTCTACTTGGGCGAAGAGCGCCAGCCCGGCATGTTTTTATGGAAAGACTTGCTGGAGCGAGCCGAGCTGGTCAGCGAGGAAGAACAGCGTTTGCGCCAGGAGTCGCTGTCTTTCGATGACGTCATCAACATGCAGTACACGTCCGGCACGACAGGCTTTCCGAAAGGCGTCATGCTGTCCCACGTCAACATCGTCAACAACGCGATCAAGGTCGCGGAATGTCAGGGACTCGGGGTAGACGATCGCGTCTGCATCCCGGTGCCGTTTTTCCACTGCTTCGGCTGCGTGATGGGCACGCTCGCCTGCGTTGCGACGGGAGCGACGATGGTTCCGGTCATCGCCTTTGATCCGGGGCTGGTGCTGTCGATTGTCGAAGCCGAGCGCTGCACGGCGCTGTACGGGGTGCCAACGATGTTCATCGCGGAGCTGAACCATCCGACTTTTGAACAGCGCGACCTCAGCTCGCTGCGCACGGGCATTATGGCCGGGTCCTTGTGCCCGATCGAGGTGATGAAAAAAGTCGTGGACAAAATGGGCATTCGCGACATTACGATCGCCTACGGACAGACCGAGTCTTCGCCTGTCATCACCCAGACGCGGCCGGAGGATTCCATCGAGCGCAAGGTATCGACCGTCGGCCGGCTGCACGAAGGGGTCGAGGCGAAAATCATCAACCCTGCCACGGGAGAGATTGTCCCCCCTGGTGTACAGGGCGAACTGTGCACGCGCGGGTATTTGGTGATGAAAGGCTACTACAACATGCCGGACCAGACGGCAAAGGCGATCGACGAGGAGGGCTGGCTGCATACCGGAGACTTGGCGACCGTAGACGAGGAAGGGTATTACCGGATTACAGGCAGGCTGAAGGACATGATTATTCGCGGCGGCGAAAACATCTACCCGCGCGAAGTCGAGGAGTTTTTGTACACTCATCCGAAAATATTAGACGTCCAGATCGTCGGCGTGCCGGATGCCAAATACGGCGAGCAGGTGCTGGCCTGCATCCGCGTCAAGCCGGGAGAGACATTGACCGAGGAGGAAGTGCTGGCATACTGCGAAGGAAAAATCGCCCGCTTCAAGACGCCGCGCTACATTCAGTTTGTGGACGAATACCCGATGACGGCGTCCGGCAAAATTCAAAAATTCAAGCTGCGTGAACAGGCGCTGGCGACGTTTGGCCTCACAGATCCCGCCCAGACCGAGCTAGCGTAAGCAAACGAAGCGCCAGGATATTTTCCTGGCGTTTTGTTGTGGCAATCCTTTACAACCTAGCAACTCTTTACTATGATGAGTGGAAATGCTAGGAGAGGGGAAGCAAAAGATGGAAGTTCGACGATTGGGACCAGAGGATACAGAAGCGTTCGTCAAAGTAAGGTTGGAAGGGCTGCAAACCGACCCGGACGCGTTCGGCGCCACCTATGAAGAGGAAATCAAGCGCCCGATGGCCGAATGGCAGGAACGGCTTTCCCAGGGGCCTGAGGGCGACAGCGGCTATTTCGGCGCTTTTGTCGGGGGCGAGCTGGCGGGCATCATCGGCTATTTCCGGCACCGCGGACTGAAAGCGAGACACAAAGCTTCCGTCGTATCCATGTACGTCCGCGAAGCGCATCGTGGAACAGGTGTTGCGGCCGCGCTGATGCAAGAAGAGCTGGCCTATTTGAGACAGCGGGGCGACATCGACCAGGTACAGCTTGCCGTTGTCACGACAAACCCCGGCGCGGTGCGCTTTTACGAAAAAATGGGCTTTTTGCCGTACGGCTTGGAAAAACGGGCGTTGAAAACAGGGGAGCGCTACGTCGACGAGACGCATATGTACATGCTGTTGCACGATTGACAGTTGCCGTACGTGACGACGGCACGCCGAAGCGGCCGCGCGGGTCGCATGGCCCCGTGCATGTGACAGTCTCCCCCCATCGGTTGGTGGAGGCGGGGGGATGCGAACCTCCGTCCGACCTTGGTGCCCCATCGGGGGAAAACAGCGGATCCAAGCAAAAAAGCGAAGGCATGAACAGCTTGCATGCCTTCGCTTCGCTATGAGACGGACTTTTTTTCGTGGGCCAGCTTAACGAGCTTGACGGCTTGCCTCGTAAGCGGCGATTTTGTCTTCGTACTGCAACGTGATGCCGATATCGTCGAGGCCGTTCAGCAGGCAGTAGCGGCGATACGGATCGACCTCGAACGGGTAGGACAGACCTTCGCTGTCGCGCACTACCTGCTCCTCAAGGTCAATGGTCAGCTCGTAATTTTCGCGGCTTTGCGCGCGCTGAAACAGTTCATCTACCTGTTCTTCGCTGAGCTTGATCGGCAGAATGCCGTTTTTGAAGCAGTTGTTGTAAAAAATGTCCGCAAACGACGGAGCGATCACACAGCGGAAGCCGTAGTCCAGCAAGGCCCAGGGAGCGTGCTCGCGCGACGAGCCGCAGCCGAAGTTGTTGCGAGCGAGCAGCACGGTCGAATCTTTGTACGCTGGCGTGTTCAAAATAAACGAGTCAATCGGCGTGCCATCGGCCGCAAAGCGCCATTCGTAGAACAAAAACTGGCCAAAGCCGCTGCGTTCGATGCGCTTGAGGAACTGTTTCGGGATGATGGCGTCTGTATCTACGTTGACACGGTCCAATGGTGCGACCAGTCCGGTATGGACGACAAATGGGTTCATTGGAATACCTCCTTGCTTACGCTCTCTCTTTTCCATTCACGTACGTCTACGAAGTGGCCTGCAATCGCTGCCGCTGCCGCCATTTCCGGGCTGACCAGGTGCGTGCGTCCGCCGCGGCCCTGGCGGCCTTCGAAGTTGCGGTTGGAGGTAGAAGCGCAGCGCTCTCCTTCCGACAGGACATCCGGGTTCATCGCGAGGCACATGGAACAGCCGGATTCGCGCCAGTCAAAGCCGGCTTCCTGGAAGATGAGGTGCAAGCCTTCTTCTTCTGCCAACTGCTTGACAGCCTGGGAACCAGGGACGACCATGGCGTGCACGTTAGGGGAGACTTTGCGTCCTTTTGCCACTTCCGCTGCTTTGCGCAAGTCTTCGATCCGACCATTTGTACAGGAGCCGATGAAGACGCGGTCGATCTTGATTTCGCTCATCGGCGTGCCTGGAGCCAAATCCATGTAGGCGAGCGCGTCTTGAGCCGCTTTGCGTTGTGCCGCTGTTTCAAAAGACTCGGGGTCTGGAACGGTGCTGGTAATGTTGGTGCCCATGCCAGGGCTTGTTCCCCAAGTCACTTGCGGCGCGATGGTAGCCGCGTCGATTTCGACACAGGTGTCGTAGGTTGCGCCTTCATCGGTGCACAGTTGCTTCCACGCTTCTACGGCTGCGAGGAAATCTTCGCCTTGCGGAACGTAGCGTCTGCCTTTCAGGTAGTCGAACGTCGTCTGGTCCGGAGCGATCAGCCCGGCGCGTGCGCCACCCTCGATCGTCATGTTGCAGACGGTCATGCGCTCTTCCATCGTCAGCTTGCGGATGGCTTCGCCCGTATATTCCACGACATAGCCGGTAGCAAAATCAGTTCCGTATTTTGCGATAATCGCCAAAATTAAGTCTTTTGCGCTGACGCCAAAGGGCAGCTCACCGTTCACGCGGACTTCCATCGTTTTCGGCTTTAGCTGCGGCAAGCATTGTGTCGCGAGAACGTGTTCGACCTCGCTCGTTCCGATTCCGAAGGCGAGAGCGCCGAAAGCACCGTGCGTAGAAGTGTGGCTGTCGCCGCACACGATCGTTTTGCCGGGGTGGGTCAGGCCAAGCTCCGGGCCGATGACGTGGACGATCCCTTGGTCCGGGCTGTTCAGGTCAGCGAGCGTAATGCCAAATTCGCGGCAGTTTTCGGTCAGCGTCTCCATTTGCTGGCGGGAGATCGGGTCTTTGACATTGAAGCGATCCGCTGTCGGCACGTTGTGGTCCATGGTGGCAAAAGTCAGCTCAGGACGGCGTACTTTGCGGCCAGCCAGGCGGAGTCCTTCAAACGCCTGCGGGGAAGTGACCTCGTGCACCAGGTGCAGGTCGATGTACAACAAGGTCGGCTTGCCGGCTTCCTCGTGAATCACGTGATTGTCCCAAATCTTTTCAAATATCGTGCGGGGTTTCATCAATGATTTCCTCCTTCGTGCGAAAACTCTTAACAAGGTTGTATCATGGCAAAGGAAATAGTTCAAAGATATAATAATTATGAGAAGGATAGCTTTTGCCTATCGGGAGGTTTTTATGGAGTTACGACAGATTCGTTATGTGCTTGCGGTTGCGGAGGAACGCAGCTTTTCGCGGGCAGCCAACCGTTTGCATCTGGCTCAGCCGTCGCTTAGCCAGCAGATTGCCAAACTGGAAAAAATACTCGGGGTCAGCCTGTTCCATCGTTTGCCCCAGCATGTGGAGCTGACGGATGCGGGCCAACGGTTCGTGCAGGTCGCGCAAACGCTCGTGGACATGTCCGAAGGGCTGGAGCGGGAGATGCGCGCTTATGCGGTCGGAGAGAGCGGACGGCTTTTGGTAGGCAGCCTGCCGATTACAGGCGCGTATGTGCTGCCGCGCGTACTGCCGACGTTTACCAAGCAGTTCCCGGGAGTCGAACTGCAACTGATGGAGGAAACGTCCAGCCATCTGGAGCAATTGCTCGTGCGGGGCAAAATAGATGTCAGCCTGCTGACGATGCCGATCAGCGATCCTTCGCTTGCGATCATCCCGGCCATCAATGAAGAAATTTTTCTCGCGGTTCCACCGCAGCATCCTTTGGCGGGCAAAAAGGAGGTAGACCTGGCGGAGATTGCGGATCAACCGTTTATTTTGCTCAAGGAAGGCCAAGGCTTTAGGACGATCTCTCTGCGGCTGTGCGAGCAGGCTGGCTTCCGTCCGCGCATCGTGTTTGAGAGCACCAACATCCAGACAGTCCAGTCGCTCGTGGCGGCGGGGATGGGGCTGTCGTTTGCGCCGAAAATGATTACGCTCGCGCCGGGCACGCTGGAGCCGCCTGTTTACGTGCGGCTTGCGACAAGGCCGTATCGGACGCTCGTCGTCGCCTATCGCAAGGACAAGCCGCTGTCTCGCCCGGCAGAAGCGTTTGTGCGATGTTTGGTGGAGCAGGGCGGCGCCCTGTAGCTTACAGGAGAAGTGTCGGCCTCGTGCGACAAACGCGCATTTTTTGTGCTACACTATTGCCAAATCATTCTAGGTAGGAAGGAAGATCCCGAAATGAGAGAAATCAAGACAGAAGCAGAATTTGAACAGGCGATTGCTTCCAGCAAGCCCGTTGTGGTGAAGTTTTTCACCGATTGGTGCCCGGATTGCCACCGGATTGATCCGTTCATGCCGGAAGTCGAAGAAAAGTATAAAGACCAGTTGGACATGGTTGCGGTCAATCGCGATACGCTGCCAGACCTGTCGCAGAAATACGATGTGTTCGGAATCCCCAGCTTCATCGCGTTCAGCCAGGGCAAAGAGCTGATCCGCTTCGTCAGCAAGCTCGGAAAAAGCCGCGAGGAGATCGAGCATTTTCTCGACCGCGCCGTTCAGGTGAATAGCGGACTCACAGAGGCGTGACAGCACGAACATAAGGCAGGAGATTGACCATGCGATCGATGAAAAAGGAAGGAGAATGGCTCGTTGCCCGCTTGCAGGCGGACGACGACGCCATCCCGATCGGGAACCTGCTGCGCGAGGTGTGGAAGTTGCCGCGCAAGCAGGTCCATCTTTTGTTTCAGCATAAAGAAGTGCTCGTAGACGGCGCACCTGTCGCCCAGCATGTGCCGGTAAGAGAGGGGCAAGAGATTCGCCTGCGAATGTGTCCGCCGGAGCCGCTGGGGCTTGCGCCTGCCAGCGAGTCGCTGCAAGTGTTGTATGAAGACGACCATCTGTTAATCGTAAACAAGCCTTCGGGCATGCTGTTGCATCCAACCGAGCCGCACCATCATCTGACGCTGGACCATCTGGTGTCGGGGCATTTTTTCCGGACGGGGTTGCAAGCGAAGGTGCGCCACGTCCACAGGCTCGATCAGGATACGTCCGGGGTGGTGCTGTACGCCAAGCACGCCTGGGCGTCTGCCTTGCTGGACGAAATGCTGCGCGAACGCAAAATCAAGCGGACGTATATCGCCTTCGTCTCGGGGCAAATGGCCAAGGGCAGCGGAAAGATCAACGAGCCAATCGGCAAGGATAGGTATCATGCGACACGCAGACGAGTGGCTCCAAACGGCGACCCCGCGATCACCCATTACGAGGTCAAGGAGCGCTACAAGACCGCGACAAAGGTGGAGTGCAGGCTGGAGACGGGACGGACGCACCAGATTCGCGTCCACATGAGCCATCTCGGCCATCCGCTGCTCGGCGACGAGCTGTACGGCGGCAAGCGCGATCTGGTCAAAAGACAGGCGCTGCACGCGGCCGTTCTCACGCTTGCGCATCCGTTTGGAGGCGAAGCCGTGGAAGCATGCGCGCCGCTTCCGCTCGATCTGCTCGCCTTGGAAAAGAAGCTGCGATAAGCGCCATTTGCCCCGCTGCTGAATAAACTGCCAAGGAGGAAACGAGAGAGGGTGGAAGAATGAAACGACCCGCAATCGGCATCTTGACTTGGCGGGAGGGCAAACGCTTCGCAGAGCCAACCTATTTCCGGCGACTGCTCAAGGCAGGACAAGAACTGGGCTGCACCGTTTTTTTGTTTTCGCCCAAGGATGTACTGGCCTCGGGCAAGCAGGTGAGAGGATACGTCCTGGATGCGCAGGGCAAATGGCAAGGACGCCTGTTCCCTCGCCCGGACGCCGTGTTCGACCGCTACCGCTATACGCCGACGCAAGCGTTCAAAGACTACGTCGCTTTTCGCCGCACCAGCGATTTTTTATACGCAAACAATCGGTTGGCAAACAAGTGGCGCGTCCACGAAGTGCTGCACCGCGATCCGCGCATGCATCGCTGGTTGCCGGAAACTGTGTTATATAACAGAAAAAACCTCGTCCAAATGCTGGGCAAACATTCGTTTCTGTACGTCAAGCCGCTGAACGGGACGGGCGGGCGCAATCTTTTTTCCATCGAGAAGCGCGGGGGAGGCTATCGGCTGCTGGGACGCGACAAGCAGCGGGCGAAGGTCCAGAGCTTTATCACGGACATTTCCGCCGTCCAGCGCTGGGCCGATCGCTGGACGCGACAGGAAAAGTTTATCGTCCAGCAGGGGCTGCATCTGCAACTGGTGCCATCGCGCGCCGTGGACATGCGGCTGTTGATCCAGAAAACCGGGCAAGGCGAGTGGAGCATCACCGGGCATGGCATCCGTGTGGGCGGGGAGCGCAGCGCGACCTCGAACCTGCACGGGGGAGGCAAGGCGGTTCCGGTGTTTGATTTCTTGCGCCCGCGCTTCGGCGAGGACCACGCTGCCCGGATTGTCCGCGACTGCGAGGAGCTGGCCTATCAGACAGCGTTGACGCTGGAGGAACATTTTGGCCGCATGGTCGAGTTTGGGCTGGATATCGGGATTGACGTGGATGGACGCGCCTGGCTGATCGAAGTGAACCCAAAGCCCGCGCGGGAAATTTTTCGCGAGATGGGCGCGATCGAGCAGTACAGACAGGCGATCCGGCGGCCGCTGGAGTACGCGCTCTATTTGGCAAAAACGCAGGGGCGCGAAGGACGGGAGCCTTTCTTGAAACGCAAAGTGGCAAGTCGATAGGAAAGACGCAAGCGTAGTAACAGCCGAGCTGATAAAGCATCGGCTGTTTGGCGTGTGTGCAGGGGGTGTGAGTGGGGGTATGAAGTGGGAAAGGGAACAGAAATTTATTTACATAACATTAATTATGTAAATAAATAATATAGGAACGGATCGTGTACACATCTGTTTTGCTACTGAGAGTGTGTCCTTGCGACGAGTGAGACAGACAATGGAACGATGCCATTAGAATTGCAAGGACAGCAAAGGAGAAGGGAACGAGTAGCCCTCGTTGTTCCGTCATACTAAAAACAGGACGACGCCTCTTCGCAAATGATAGTGCACAACGATTTTGATGTAAGTGAACAAAACTGTTGAGTGCTAGCTGAAGCTAAAGATAAAATCATATGCAGCGCATATAAAAAATTCTACGCAGAAAATTTAAAAAAGAATGGGGTAATTTTTTCGTAAACAAACCGATGAATTTACACGTTTGCCCCTGCAGATTTACGGCTCCCGCGACCAGCGCGAATGCATCTGCACGCCGCAGCAGATCCAAAAGTATCGGTCAAAATTGTCCGGCCCGCTGCTTGACCGGATCGACCTGCATCTGGAAGTTCCCTGGTTGCCGGTAACGCTGATGTAGGAGCGGCCGCAGGCGGAATCATCCGAAGAGTTCCGCCGCAGAGTAGAAGCGGCGAGGGACATTCAATGCGAGCGTTACCGGCACCCCCCGCCGCTCCTTTCAACAGCGCGATGAACGGAGAGGAGTTGCGCCGGTATGCCAGCCTGGACAGAGAGGGGCAGAGGCTGCTGCAGTTTGCCTTTTCAAACGCTCCCAACGGTCAGAAATTTCACACCTGCACGATCTTACCACCCGGCCCAACGAGATTGTAGCAGACATCCACGACCGGATGCCGGTGATTCTACGGCGGGAGGATGAAAGCATTTGGCTAGACCGGGAAAAGGACGATGCTGATTATCTCCTTCTTTCATTGTATTTGGGAGACAGACGCCTTTTTTTCATGTGTTCCTTCCGATATGTGTAATCCAATCACACCAGCAATGATCGCAGCGATAGACAAAATTTTCATGATGGAAACAGATTCCTTGAAGTATAGAATTCCGATGGTTGCGATAATAGCGGTTCCTACTCCCGACCATATCGCATACGCCATACTTACATCAATATGCTTCAGTGACAAGGTTACGAGCGTAAGACTTAGTCCATAAAAAACAAAGATGGTAATAGAGGGGAGTAGCTTCGTAAAGCCTTCCGACAATTTCATGGACGTCGTACCGATTACCTCCGAAAGAATTCCTAACAAAAGGAGTACCCAACTCATTCGATTCCCTCCTTATTTTTTACATGGCCAAACATCAATGGAACCTGTTACGGTTCCATTCCTCTTCACGATTGATGAATATCTAATATGGACGATCACCGACAATGGCAACACGTTCAACTTTTCGCGGGTACGGATAATAGTCGGAAACAGCGTAATGTTGCGTCGCCCGGTTATCCCAGAAGGCAATGGAGTTTGGCTCCCAGCGAAAGCGCACCTGGTACTCGGGGACATGCGCTTGACGGAATAGATATTGAAGCAGTTTTTCGCTTTCATCTGGGTCGAGCCCGACGATTCGGGTTGTAAAGGATGGATTCACGAAGAGCGTCTTCCGACCGGTTTCCGGGTGGGTGCGAACCACGGGATGCTCAACAGCCGGGAATTCCGCCTGTCTGACAGCCAACTCTTCCACTGTCATGAGATGACTGAACGCAGGCGTGAAGTCGTGCAACGCGGTAAGACCCTGGATTCGCTCCTTTACGTCCTCGGGCAGATTGTCGTATGCTGCCGCCATATCCGCCCAGAGTGTGTCGCCGCCTACAGGGGGCGCTTCAATCATTCTCAGTACCGCAGCTTTCGCCGGGTTAGTTCGAAACGTCACGTCGGCATGCCAGACGTTTTCGGAGCCGGCTTTCTTTTTGTCCCTGGCGAATCGTACAATTTCATTTGATTGTCCCTTCTCGATTTTATAAAAGGGGTGAACTTCCAATTCACCCCAAAGCCTGGCAAATGCCAACTGCTGCTCACTGGTGATTAATTGATTGCGGAAGAAGATGACCTTCCACTCTAAAAGGGCTCGATGTAACTCAGCTAGGAGGTCAGGCGTAATCGTCTTTCGCAAGTCTACTCCGACAATTTCAGCACCAATGAGCGGGGTGAGTGGCTTCACTTCGAATAGCGAGTATGGAACTTCGTCTACGCCTTCAGGCAGGCGTCTCAAAATGCGGGGGCCTTCGTGGATTTCGCGATTTTCGAATTGGAGTGGGCGAGTTTGGTCAATACGCAGGTGAGACATACGACATGCTCCTTTCAAGTACCTTTTATCGTTGAAATGATAGAATCACGAAGATCGTGAAATTCCCTTGTCTGTTTCAATTCGTAAACGGGCCGATTGTGATGGGATAGTGGATTTACGATGTCTTTTCCAATTCTTCCGGGATTGGGGTGCATGACGATAATGCGCGTTCCTAGCAACAGGGCCTCTTCTACATCGTGCGTGATAAAAAAGATGCATTTTCTTGTTTTCTTCCAAATCTGAAGAAGGTGGTTCTGCATGCTCTCACGCGTCAAGGCATCCAGTGCACCAAAAGGTTCATCCATTAAGATCACTTTTGGATCGGCAGCCAGTGTTCGAGCAATGGAGGCACGTTGTTTCATACCGCCCGAAAGCTGAAACGGCCACAATTTGGCTGAGGATTCTAATCCGACCATGTTCAAATAGTAGGAAACAATTTTCTGCCGTTCCGTCTTTGAAACAGATTTCATTTGTAAACCAAACGCTACGTTTTTTTCAATGGATAACCATGGAAACAGGTTGTGATGTTGAAAGACGACGCCTACGTCAGCATTTGGTCGTAGATGTTTCTTGCCTTGAATGATTACTTCACCCGATGTAGGCATCTGAAACCCGGCCAGCACATTCAAAAGAGATGATTTCCCGCATCCGGATGGTCCCAGCACACAAACGAAATCATGGTTGTCAATGTGAAGATTGATATGATCGAGAACATGTAACGACTGACTCCTGCTTTGGTAATGGAGGCACAGATCCTTTACTTCGATCAATGGAACACGGGTCATCGGTTGTCTGATTGATGGAGAAGATAAGGGTAACACAAGCGCCACTTCCTTATTTGTAAAGATCCCGTAACAAAGCCTGTTGATAGGTAGTTACATCCGGAGTAGATGGGATTGCTTTCTGAGTAACCAGATAGTCCCCCGTATCCTTTAACACCTTGGCTAATTGTCCTGGTTGGCCGGACTGGCCAAAGTATGTATTCTGTTCAGAAGCATCCAGCCAAATGATTTGCTGCATGGTTTGCAGGCTTTCCTCTGGAGACAGTTCCAATTCTTTTGAGAGCAATTGAGCGGATTGTTCAGGTTTTTCACGATAATAATGAACAGCTTGATCTAAGAGGGAAATATATTTTTTTACAATATGTGGATATTTTTGGGCGAAGTCCTTATGAACAATCCCGAATTCGGCGGTAACCACTCCTTTATCGGCCAATTCTTTTGAGGTGACAATGACCGTTCCGCCATCGCTCACAAGTTTGGCTTGGGTAGGTTGCCAGATATAGGCACCGTCAATGTCATTTCGCTTCCAAGCAGCATAGATATCCTGTGGCTGCATATCAAGAATGGTGATCTTGTCTTTTTCCGGGTCCAGTCCTGCCGTCTTCAAGGCTCCAAGTAAACTGAAATGAGAGGTCGAACTAAAGGTTGTTGCAATCTTTTTCCCTTTCAGATCGTGTAGCGATTGAATCCCGGAACTTTTTTTCACGATCAATGCTTCACTTTCCCCGATGACATCATGCAAATAATACACCTGGTACGGCAAACCTTTGGCGATTCCTATGGTGCCGGGAGGAGTTCCAACAAGGCCGAAATCTATGCTGCCGCTGGCCATCGCAGTATTTACATCTCGTCCTGAATCAAACTTCAACCAATTTATTTTTGTACTTGGGTAGTTCTTTTCTAATAACCCCAATGCTTTCGCCAGCAGTTCCCCATTGGGTGAAACTTGATAACCGATCCGGATTTCTTTTGGTGTGTCTGCTGTTGCAGATGATGATCTCTCTGGCGAAGCATGTGATTCTGTGGAGGTCACTTGATTCGAGCAGGCGGTAGCAAGAGTCAGCATTGCCGCCAATAGCGAGATCAACAACCATTTGATGTTTGGGTTAACAGACATGTAAGGTTCCTCCAAACGTAAGATTAATCTTCGGTTCCAACCCATAAAAAATGACGGCGTTGAAACCATCTGATGATCCAGTCCATGAACATGGCGATGGTCCCCATCAGTATAATTCCAACGAAAATAATATCGCTTCGCAAATATTTGCTCGCGTCCAACACCATCCAGCCTATGCCTGAAGTCGCCGCTACCATTTCTGCGGCAACCAATGTCGCATAAGTGACGCCGATTGCTGTTCGCAGTCCGGTAATGATGTCAGGCAGACAAGATGGAAAGATGATGTAAACAAATACCTTCCACTTTGATGCTCCCAATGTGAGAGCGGCATTGATTCGGTCGCGCGGAACTTTCTGTACACTCGATGCGGTTGTAATGAACAATGGGGCAAAACCGGTTAGAAATAGTAGTGCGACTTTCGATTTGTCATCGATCCCCAACCATAAGACAAGCAGGGCATAATACGCCAATGGCGGAAGAGGCCGATAAAATTCAACGATTGGATCAAAAATGGCACGAAAGTATTTGGAGTATCCGCACAGGATCCCTAACGGCACAGCCGTAACCAAAGCAAGAATCAGTGCCAAAAATAACCGATTCAGGCTGTTGGCAATGTGTTCAAGTAGGGAGGACCCTTTATATCCTTCTTGCAAAAGATCCAACAATGCGAACCATACCGATTGGGGAGTCGGTAAGAAAAGAGGATCGATCCACTTGAAATTTGTACTAACCGTCCATAACAGAAGGATCATAACCAAAGTGACGGCAGATACTGCCTTGACAGGGAGGATCTTTTTGTGTTCAAACAACCTCGCTTTCTCCTTTCACAAATGATCGCAAATCCAGAAACTTCCCATCGAAAAAATAAGGAGGCCCAATCCCAAGCAAGAAATGCAAGGATGTGGACCTCCAGTTTGTCTGGTCGGTACAAACTATTATATTCCGATGTGTTTACTTGTATTTATCTTAGCAGGGGCTATTGCCGATGTCAAGCGGAACGCGTTCATAGTCAATCACCCGGTCGCCTTCATACGTAAACGCGTGCTCGACAGGCTGGTCGTTTTCCAACATATACGGTAAAAAACGCGGGACATTTTCCGCAATTCCTTCGTTGTCCGGGTGCAAGATCCAGTCCAGCGTCACCCAGTCCAGAATGCCTTCCTCTACCCGCCGGGGCGTGACAAAACGTTCCCAAGCGTGCGGCAGCTCCGCCACGAAGGCGTACATCCCGCCGATCACCTTCCCGTCGAGCTTCCACGAGACGATTCCTTTGTAGCGGGCGAAGGTCAACGAAATGCCTGTTTCTTCGAATACCTCGCGGAGAACGCAGGCAAGTGGCGACTCGTTTGGCGCGAGCTTGCCGCCGACGCCATTCCAGCGGCCCATTAATGGCGGTTTGCGCCGATTCAACAGCAGAAACTCGTTTTGATGCATAAGAAAACAGATTGTGTATGTATACATGGGAATCCTTTCTGATATGGCGATATGGACAGCCTTCAAATATCTCGGGAGAGTCGTACCATATCCGTCAACGGAATGCCGTTTTCGTAGATCGATTCTTCGTAATGTCTGAGAAAAAAGTCGCGGTCAATCCAGGTCATGCGAAACCCGCATTTCTGGTAAAGGGCGAGCTGATTCAGGCTGGAATTGCCTGTGCCGACCTCGATCGTTTTGTATCCGGACGCCTTTGCCACCTCGATGGCGTGCAAAACGAGTTGTTTGCCGATGCCTTTTCCTTGATGAGCTTCATCCACCGCAATATTGACCAGCTCGATCGTGTCCGGGCGGGTAGGGATCAGGACGTAGACCCCGACGACGGCCGCGTCCTGGACGGCGAGATAGCACTGCCCCCTTTGCAGGTAGTCTTCCACCAATTTTGGCGAAGGATCTGCAAGCAATAGCAGGGGCATGGGGGCCTCCTCGTGCGGAGCCAGCTTTCTGATTTCCATTTTGTTCTCTCCTTTTGGCTGGGGCTTCGTCTGCTTTTGCAGCACAGACCTGCCAGCTTCCAGCCGTTGCTTGCTATTGGCAAGCTTTGTATTTGTGCTATTATAACAATCGTGAAAAAAGTTTGCAAAATGTGCTAATCGCGATACGGATACGGGCGAGCTGGTAAAATATGTACAGCCACGATGCGAACGAGCTAGTATACGACACCAGTCGCATCACCGGGCGAACAAGCAACCTGACGGGCAGCAGGAACAATAATGGAGGCGATTGCGATGGAAAACCGTATGATAGTAGCAGGAAAATCAATCGAGCAGTGGAAGCGGGAGTATCCGTTATTGTCCGAAATGATGGCGACGAAGGAAGTATTTTGGACAAATCCGGGCTATGCCCCCATCGCCCGTGCGGCTCTGTCGGTGACGGCCGATGAGATACACGAGGCGGAGGAACGTTTGCGCCGATTCGCGCCGTTCATTCAACGCGCATTTCCGGAAACGGCCGAGGCAGGCGGGCTGATCGAGTCGCCGCTCGTCTCCATCGGCAAAATGCAAAGCGAGCTGGCGGCCCGCTTCGCACAGGAAATACCGGGACGGCTCCTGCTGAAGTGCGATAGCCACCTGCCAATCGCAGGTTCCATCAAGGCGAGAGGCGGCATCTACGAGGTGCTCGCCCACGCGGAGGAATTGGCCGACAAGCACGGTCTGCTGCCTGCTGACGGGGACTACGCCGTGTTTGCCTCTGATTCGTATCGCGAGTTGTTTTCCCGCTACTCCATCGCTGTAGGGTCGACGGGCAATCTCGGGCTGAGCATCGGTGTGATGAGCGCGAAGCTCGGCTTTCAGGTGACGGTACATATGTCCGCCGATGCGAAAGCGTGGAAAAAGGAGCTGCTCCGCGCTAAGGGCGTGCAGGTGGTCGAATACCAGTCCGACTACGGCAAAGCGGTGGAAGAGGGCAGAAAACAGGCGGAAGCCGATCCGCAGTGCTATTTTATTGACGATGAAAACTCCAAGCGGCTGTTTCTCGGCTACGCCGTGGCCGCTGAACGAGTGAAAAAGCAACTGGAGGAACAGCAGGTTGTGGTCGACAGCGAGCATCCGCTCTTTGTGTACTTGCCGTGCGGGGTAGGCGGCGGCCCGGGCGGCGTCGCCTACGGCTTGAAGCTCGTCTACGGCGATCACGTCCACTGCTTTTTTGCGGAGCCGACCCACTCCCCTTGCATGCTACTCGGCTTGCTGACTGGTCTGCATGACCATGTAGCCGTGCAAGACTTTGGCATCGACAACAAGACAGATGCGGACGGGCTGGCCGTGGGGCGTCCTTCCCGTTTCGTCGGCAAGGTGATGGAATCGCTGCTCAGCGGCGTTTACACCGTGGCTGACGAGGAGTTGTACCGGCTGCTGCGGGCGCTGCGCGACAGTGAGTCGTTGCGGCTGGAGCCGTCTGCTCTCGCTGGCATGCCGGGGCCAGTCCGCCTGCTTTCGACCGAGGCGGGGCAGCGCTACATCGAGCAGCAAGGGCTTGCCGACAAACTGGCAAACGCGACCCATATCGTCTGGGCGACCGGAGGCAGCATGGTTCCGGCGCACATCCAGGAAGCGTATTATGCCAAAGGCATGCAGTACGACCAACGCAACATCTAGTCGCGCAACAGAGCGCCGTCGGTCTGGGGGATCGGCGGCGTTTCTTTTTGAGTTTTTTTAGCTGCAAGTTTGTAGAAAAAAGTATAAACTTAGAAAGAAAAAACGAAGAGGCTCTCGTATATAATTTTTTCTCGGCGCTTCTTTCCGCAAAGGACCAATAGCCCAGGAAGTGTGGAAGATTCATCTTTTTGCGGCTGTCTACCCAGTTCGATAAGAAAATCTCTTTTTTCGAATTTCATAGAAAAAATTATGCTATAACCTTGAAAAAATATACATGCAAGTAAAATGAGGGCTAACAAGCCGCAACGCCAGCATGGACGGAAGGAGCGGGAAGCATGGGGAAATACGGGGAGGAATTAAAGCGTTACATTCCGATTGCGGACGCCATGGCCCAGACTTTCGGGAAGAACTGCGAGGTTGTAATTCACGATTTAAGCTCGCCGCAATCTTCGGTTATTTACGCAGCCAACAACCATGTAACAGGAAGGGCTATCGGCCAGTCGTTCCATCAGCTCATCACACAGGTGCTTTTGTCCCAAAAGCTGCAAAATGACGTCGTAGCCAATTACCGGACCGAGACGGAGGACGGGCGGACGATCAAGTCGACGACTGCCCTGATCCGCAATGCCGAAGGGGAAGCGATCGGCGCTTTTTGCATCAACATCGACATCCAGCCGCTTGTCAGCACACGGGAGTTTATCGAGGACTTCATCCGCATGGGCGGGGAGCCGCTGGAGCGCGAAGGAGCGGAAGTTGTGCAAAACGTGTGGGAGATCGTGGAAAAGCTGATTGCCCAGACGATCTCCGAGAAAGACGTGGAGAAAATCGACAAAAACGAAAAGCTGCAAATCGTCCAGTTCATGGACCAAAAAGGCGTGTTTTTAATTAAAGGCGCACTGGAGAAGGTGGCGGCCGAATTGAAAATTTCCAAGGTGACGTTGTACAGCTATCTCGATGAGCTGCGCAAAAGCCAAAAGCCGGAGCAAGACTGACCCGATGAAGCTGATCGGAAATAGCGCGGACGAACTGGTCACGCCGCTCTGCCCAGTGTTCTGAACCGCATGGAGTACAAGTTGCTACAGAGGCAGTCGCTCTAATGCAGGAGGGGCTGCTCTCCGGCCTGGATCAGGACGCATACGATGTTCGGATATTGCCCACAGGCAGATCGCGATTGCCGAGCGGCGGGAATAACCGTGGCACAGTACCGTGGCACAGCTCGGTGAAGGCATGGCCGCCCTTGAGCTGACAGACATTTTTATCAAGAAGAAAATCACCGGGAAGCAAAAGCTGGCAAGGCTTGCGACGCATGCCGCTTCGCGGTTTTTACGCCCGGGGGCAGGACTCTTGGCCCGGATTGTCGAATGATGTTAAGGCTTGGGAAGGCCAGGCAAACATGTCCGTCCGCACATCATGCGGCGGTTTTTTCTACTTTTCCAAAACAATCGCCATTTTCTCGCCGGTTGTTGATTAACGACCGCCCATTTTTGGCGAGAATGGGATGGTGAAGGAGGGGTGAGGATGGAGCAAGTTCTTCAACTCGTAAAAGATTACTGGCCCGTCGCGGTTTGTATCATCGTGGTGATTTTGGCGGCACAATGGGTCGTGCGCAGCCTGATCCGGATCATTTCGCTCGCTGCCATCATCGGCGTGGTGCTGGTGCTGTTTTTCCAGTTCAGCCCGGAGGAAGTCATTCAGATGGGGCGGCAAGCGGTGGTGGCCACCCAGGAAGTGGTGGACAAGACGATCACCCCTGTGCTGGACAGCGAACTAAAGGATGCCGACATTACGTTTCAGCCGGATGGCAGCTACGAAGTCAAGACGGCCAGCATTCGCATCGTGGGCAAAAAGGGAGAGACGAAGGCTACTGTCTACTACAAGGACGAAAAATGGGAAGTAGACATCGGCCAGCTCGGCAAGTTGTTCCAGGACAGACTGGGCAAAGCGGAACAAGAAACGACGACGATGTAAAAAAACGCATGAACCTGTAGCGGTTCGATGCGTTTTTTTATGGGCTGCTGGAGCAGGAGAAGACGTCTTTTGCGCCACGAGCGGAAAAGCTGTCCGTACGCCGCTCTCCGCTCGCGTCGAAATCTTCGATGCGATCAGCTTTTCCACCAATAGCCGCTCCAGTAGATCACGCCGCTGATGACAACGAGGGAAAGAAAAAAGACAAGGCGAGTTCGCCATGCCCATCGCAGGCTCCAAAAGCACCTCTGCCCCCGCCCAGGCAAACAGCAAAACCGCTACCAACACGTTGGAGACTACAGCCATAATTTTTTCCCTCCTGTGCAAGCAGACTCGTTCTCTCGGATATCCGATTGGAAGATACTAGAAGTTTCAGCGTAGCGGGAAAATCGGCGCGCAGCACACGGTCACGCCTGTTGCTGCATCCCGGCCCATTCAAGCTTCTCGCCGCATGATAAACTCTTCAACCTCGCTGCCGCGCGCAGCGGAAAACCCTTTGTCCTCCCCAACGGTCTGAAAACCGCACTTTTGCAGGACGCGAATCGAGCCGACATTGTCCTTGGCGACGCGGGCGTAGACGGGACGAGCGGGGATGAGCTGCAAAAATGTTTGCAGCACCGTCGTCGCGATGCCCTTGCCCCAGTATTCCGTTCCGAGCCAGTAGCCGACGGAAGGATGGCCGAATTGCTCGAAGTGCACGATGTAACCAGCGATCTTTTCATCCGCAAGCACGGTCATTTTGTGAATGGATTCATCTACCAACAGCTTGTTCCAATGCGCTGCAAACGCTTCGCGGTCGCTCGGGTTCTTGGCCGTGAAGGCGGCCATGCGGTTTGCTTCCGGGTCAAGCTGTTGGGTGTAAAATGTGGGCAAATCGTCTGCTGTTGTCGGACGTAAACGAATGTGGCTCAAGGCAAAAGTCCTCCGATTCATTTGTCGGCTGTTTGGTTGAGAGGAAAGCCAGCTTGCTTCATCATGTCACGATCTGGACATGCTGGCAAGCTACAGAAAAAGGCCAACCGGAATATCAGCGGTTGGCCTTGCCAATGGGTGGGATGAATCAGGTGCGGCAGGCGGCTCAGGCCTTGTCCGACAATACGGGTGGCACGCGCAGCAACGTTGCTTGCTCGTAAGCGTAAGCCAGACGAAGCAGCACCGACTCGGTGAAGGCCAGTCCGGTCAGCGTGATCCCGAAAGGCTTTCCTTCCGACGTGTAGCCCGCAGGTACTGTAATGGACGGATAGCCCGCTTTGGCAGGAATGGCGTAGCCTGTGCTGCCGGGGAAGAGCAGGGCGTCCAGCGCGTGTTCGCTGACGGCGGCATCAATCCCTTGGCGCTGCGACATTTCGAGATCGTACAGCCGCTGGCGCAAATAGGCCGGCTCGGTCAACGTGCCGCTCGTCTCTTCCGACTGCTCCAGAATGTCTTGTCCGTAGCGAAGCGCTCTTGCTTCGTGCTCGCGATTAAAGGCGATAATGTCCTTCAAGGTGCGAAGCGGATAGGTTGGCGCAAAGTTTTTCAAATACGCCTGGATGCCTGCTTTAAACTCGTGCATCAAAACGTGGGAGCTCCACTCCGCGTCTTCTGTCGGGATGCGGACAGGATCAATTAGCGTCGCGCCAGCCTCTCGCAGTTGCGAAAGAGCCGCTTCGTAAAGCGCGACTTCTTCCTCAGAGCATTTTGCCAGAAAGCGGGAGCGGACGACGCCAATTCGCGCGCCTTGCAGACCGTTCGCATCGAGGAAGGGGAGGTAATCGCGCTGCGCGATGCCAACGCTTTTTTCCGTCGCCGGGTCTTTGG
Organism: Brevibacillus sp. YAE8; assembly: GCF_057543335.1. NCBI lineage: Bacteria > Bacillati > Bacillota > Bacilli > Caryophanales > Paenibacillaceae > Brevibacillus > Brevibacillus sp. YAE8. The sequence goes on along the minus strand of NZ_BAAIYG010000003.1, from coordinate 31,945 downwards.
GATCGACTCCTGCGAGAGCGCCCAGCAAAATCGCTGCGTCGGTGACGCTTCTGGTCATCGGCCCGGCCGTGTCCTGGCTGTGGGAAATCGGAATAATGCCGCGGCGGCTAATGAGGCCGACCGTTGGTTTGATCCCGACCAGCGAATTTTTTTCCGCAGGGTGCAGGATGGAGCCGGATGTTTCCGTTCCGACCGCCGCGACGGCGAAGCCTGCTGCAATGCTTGCCCCCGAGCCTGAACTGGAGCCGCCCACATCAAACGTGCCGGGGCCGTACGGATTGCGGACTTGTCCGCCGCGCGAGCTGTAGCCGTTTGGCATCAGGTCGGCCATGAAGTTCGCCCACTCGGTCAGGTTGGTTTTGCCCAAAATGACGGCTCCCGCTTCCCGCAGCCGCGCCGCGACAAAGGAGTCGGCCGCCGCGTAGGAATCGGCCAGTGCCAGCGAGCCGGCTGTCGTGTGCATATTGTCTTTGGTCGCGATGTTGTCCTTGATGAGAACGGGGATGCCGTGCAGCGGGCCGCGACTGCCCGAGACGGCGCGCTCCCGGTCGAGTGCTTCGGCAATGAACAGGGCGTCCGGATTGATTTGACTGATCGCGTTGATATAAGGCCCCTGTTTGTCGTAGGCCGCGATTCGCTCCAAAAAGGAAAGCGTCAGCTCCCTCGAGGTGGTTTTTCCTTCTTCCATTGCTGCTTGCCATTCGAGAATGCTTGCTTCATAATTTGGTGACACGAGTTTTCACCTTTTTCTGATGGATTTGACCATTCTTATTTTACCAAAAGCAGGGAAGCGGGAAAATGGCAGAGAAACAGAAGCGGGTGTAACGGGTAGCGCCCGCAAACCAAAAAGAAGACAGGAGTGCTTGGGCATGACGATTCAGGCTGTGCTTTTTGATTTGGACGGCACTTTGCTGGACCGCGACACGTCTCTTCTGCGATTCGTACACGATCAGTACGAGCGAATTGGCGCGCTGCAGCTTGTCCAAAAGGATGTCTTTTGCGAGCGTTTTATCGAGCTGGACCAGCACGGGTATGTATGGAAAGACAAAGTGTACGAGCAGCTTGTCGCGGAGTTCGCCATTCCCGATCTGGACGCTTCGTTTTTGCTGCAAGACTATATCAGCCAGTTTCCGCAACATTGCATTGCTTTTCCTCATCTGCACGAGACGCTTGGACAACTGCAACAGCAGGGCATCAAGCTCGGGCTGATCTCAAACGGGTTTGGACAGTTCCAGTACGCCAATTTGCAGGCGCTCGGCATCGCGCATTTTTTCGAGGCGGTACTGATTTCGGAATGGGAAGGATTGCGCAAGCCCGACCCAGCGATTTTTCAACGGGCGCTATCCAAGCTGCGCGTACCGCCGGAGCAAGCGATATACGTGGGCGATCATCCGGAAAACGACGTGCGTGCCAGCCGAGCCGTCGGGATGAAAGCGGTCTGGAAGCGCAGCGATCAGTTTGCTGCGGCTGCCGAGGCGGACGCCGTCATTGCCGATCTGGCGGAAGTGATCGGAATCGCGCTCCCGGCTGTTCAGCTTCGGCGGCAGGCGAGCCGGGACCTGGACTTTATTTGACAATTGTCGTTGTTGCGCCGTTTGCCCAGTCCAGAATGAACGGAGCCTGATGAGGATTCAGGCTGTCCGGTACTCTCTTCATTGAGATGGCCGGTGCCTGTGTAGTCGGTGACATGAAAAATGAGCTGAACGCTAAACACCTTGTCCCCATTGGCGTACTGGGCAAAACCGTTTTTCCCGGAGTAGATGCCAAACAGTTGCATTGCTTTGACGATGAGGTTCGTTTCCTCAAGCACTTCGCGGTGGATCGTCTCCGCAAACGTCTCGCCGATTTCCAACAGGCCGCCGGGAATGCCCCATATCCGGTTGTATTTTTGCTGCAACAAAATGCGTCCCTGGTCATCTTCCAAAATAGCGCCGCAGCTTACTGTCAACAACGTCTCGTGACCGATGAGCTTGCGCATGGTCGAAATATAGTCATTCATGGGCGTTTCCTCCGCTTATCAGCTTGAGCGCATCGCTCGCCACGCGTCGAAAATCAGCGTCAGGCCGCAGATGAGGGTGCTGAGCAAGCCGATCAGCTTCACGGCAAGCCGCACAGGCTCGGGCTTGATCCCCAGATCGAACAGGAAATTATAGTCGATCTCGTAGTTGACGAAAACAAGTCCGACCAAAAAACCGATGACGATACTTATCTTCTTTTCCATAGCACCTCCCAAGCAAAAAGAACGAAATGTAGCAAAAGGATGAGATTTCCATTTTTGCGAACACTTTGTTTATTATGAAGGAGATTGCGTTTGGAGACAACCGAAAAGATCGGCTGAATCAAGGTGCATTTCGAAACGACAGCATCTTATTTATCCGCACCGGGACGAGAGGCGCAAAAAAACAAGCTGACTACCACAAGGGACAGTCAGCTTGCTTTGTTTTTCGTTTGCTTATGCGTTCGCTCCGGCAGCTTGCAGCTTCGCTTTTTCTTCTTCGACGAAGCGGTTGCGCGGATGCTCGCGGCATTCGTCGGAGCAGGAACGCTTGTATTTTTGCTCGCATTCCGGGCAGCAGAAGTGCTGCTTGTTGCAGAAAGGATTGGCGCAGTTCACGTAGCGGTCTTCGACAGTACCGCAGTAGTAGCAGCGGCCGATCACCACGTCTTCTTCGGTGTGGTTGATCGGTACGGAGATGCGCTCGTCAAACACGTAGCATTTTCCGTCCCACAGGCGGCCTTTTACTTCCGGATCTTTTCCGTAGGTGACGATTCCGCCGTGGAGCTGGTACACATCTTTAAAGCCTTGTTCCAACAGCACGCCGGTCAGCTTTTCGCAGCGAATGCCGCCTGTGCAGTAGGTGAGGACTTTTTTGTCCTTGAACTGGCTCATGTTTTTCGCGATCCACTCAGGAAACTCGCGGGAGGAATCGACTTCCGGACGGATCGCGCCGCGGAAGTGACCGAGGTCGTATTCATAGTAGTTGCGGCCGTCGAGGATCACGACGTCCTCTTGCTGCATCATTTCGTAAAATTCTTTCGGGCTCAAGTATTTTCCTGTTTTGACGTTCGGGTCGACATCTTTTTCCAGGCGCCAGGTCACCAGCTCTTTTTTCGCGCGAACGAACATTTTTTTGAACGCGTGCCCGTCCGCCTCATCTATTTTAAACCACATGTCGGCAAAACGCGGGTCTTTTCTCACATACTCCATGTAGGCGTCTGTCTGCTCGATGGTGCCGGATACGGTTCCGTTGATGCCCTCGGGAGCGACGATAATCCGTCCCTTCAGTCCAATCTCCTTGCAAAATTGCAAGTGTTCAGCAGCATACTCCTCATAGTTGTCCACTGGAGTGTACTTGTAGTAAAGCAAAATACGGTATGGTTTTTGTACTTGCAAGGTACAATTCCACCTTTCTTGTTCAATTGTAGTTTATGACGCAACGGTGATTATATCACAACTCGCCAGCAAAAGCGTAGAAAAAGAAAGGAATTTGTGAGCTTTCTATGAAAATGTGCGAAATAGTAGTGAAAAAGCGGCGAACTTGCTGGATGCAGGTTCATCTTGTACACTATGGAAGGACATTAGCTGTAGAGGCGATAGACGAGGAGAGACTTGGATGAATACGACAAATGAGCGCCTGGTTGCCCAGGTGAAACTAAAAAAACTGCACCCGGATGCCGTCATTCCGCAATACGCGCGCGCGATGGACGCCGGATTCGATCTGGTAGCGGTAGAAGATACGATTATCGCTCCGGGGGAGTCTGCCAAAATTCCGACCGGACTGGCTTTTGCCTTGCCGGAAGGGTTCGAGCTGCAAGTGCGCCCGCGTTCCGGGATAGGCGCGAAGACAAAGCTGCGCCTGTCGAATGCGCCGGGGACGGTCGATGCGGGGTATCGCGGAGAGGTGTGCGTGTTGATGGACAACATCCGCATTCCTTCTGGCAAGCTCGGCAAAGTGTGTCTGGATGCAGGCGAAAAACAGGTGGAGGTGGCTGAGGAAGTCGACGCGCACAGCTACTTCATTAAAAAAGGCGACCGGATCGCGCAAGGTGTGATCGGTCTGGTGCCTGTCGCCCGCTTCGAGGTTGTCGACGAGTTGGATGAGACGGAAAGAGGAGCGGGAGGCTTCGGCAGCAGCGGGATCAACGGCTAGGCCGATCTGCCCAACAAAGAAAAGACCCCTGGGAAGCAGCGTGTGCAGAAACAAACGGCACATCGCGGGCAGATCAGGGGTCTTTTCGCTGTACGCTCGCTGCAACGAGCAAGCTGCTTTTACACTTTGGCCGCAAGGAAGCGGTCGATCCGGCTGATGTCCTCCTCCGTGAGCGAACGGCCGTCGGCTTTGACGAACACGCACGGACCGTAGACCCAGTCCAAATAGCCGTCCGAGGTGATCGGGAAGTTGTTCCCCAACACGCCGCGCCCATCTTCATTCACGATCAAGGAAATTCCTTCCAGATGATCGTCGGCCACCACTTCAAAGTCGCCGTCCACCAGGTCGCTCAAGGAGCTGGTATCGGCAATGTCGAGCTTTTCCGCCTGTTCATGCGGACGTTTTACATAGACGGTAATCACGTTCCTTCACTCCTTTGTCCCTTCATCATAACCGAAAGCGAAAAAATGCGCGAGACGGATGTCAACGCTTCTGTTGGTTATGCTATGGGTTAGCTGCTACACCAACCAATGCCGAGGGGAATTGCCGCATGGATTTAGTGAATGGCAAACTGTATTGGTCGCATACTTTTCCCAACCCGCCACGCTATCCTGCCATTTCGGACGATTTGCGCTGTGATGTGGGGATCGTCGGCGGAGGCAGCAGTTGTGCCAACACAGGGCTGCTGCAGTTCGCCAATGACAAGTTGCTTGCCGCCAGCATCCATTCTTTTGGCGAGGAACAGGGCGTCCGTTTTTTTATGCTTTTTTGGTAGATTGGATATTTTAGGTATACTATTTCAAGCCAGACAAGAATGGGTCGACTCCTTATACGGTTTTGAAAAAAATGAACGTGGGGGTTTGTTTATGAATAAATATTCGTGGACATTGCTCGGCGTCGTCATCGTGGCCGGAATTTCGTTGGCTACGTGGGCGAATGCCATGAACCAAGGCGACAAGGAAGCGCTGGCTGCCTACAAAAAGATGGAACATGCCCGTAACAAAGACAGCAAATTTTTCAGCAAATGAAAAAGCAACGTAAGCTTGTCCGGCTTTTCCATTCCGGGAGCTGTGCTGCCGGAAGCGGAGGAAATACGCTCCTATGACGGCCGTTCTATGCAGGATTGGCTATCTCCTACGGATGAGAAGCTCTCGTTCATCATGGAAGGTGGGGAGGCCAAAGGAATCGTCATCGCGACCGATACAGAGCCGATCCTGGCTGGCGGCGAGAAAAGTGGCCCGGAACTGTTTGCGCTTTACGAAAAAATCAAGGAAACGGTGGGCGAAGAAGGAAGCGTGCAATACTTCGGCTACTCGGGCGGGTATGCTTTCGTTGCCACAGATCGCGAAGGCGAGGAGAGCGTGTGGCTTGACCAGCGGGCCGCTACTTTTTTAGAGCTCCCGGCGCACTCGCCGCTCGAAGCGCAAGAGGTCGTGCAACAGATTCAAGCGGCAGCAGACGACAGAACCGGGGAGTAAAGTTTATGAATAAATCGAATCCGCATTCATGGGGGACAGCGCCGGTTGCTGTCTTTTTTGTTTTGGACCAAAAATGCTCTGGGAAGCGGCGCGATACGTTTGCGCAAGGGAAAAATTCAATGGAGCGGTCGCCGCAACTGATGCGATAAAGATCATCTGCACGGCTGCCCGCGCTCACCTCGCCCGCCCATGGGGCATAAAGTGGATGGGAATATGATTGACAGCGATAAAAAGGCGGGTATAATCGTAAATAACTAAGTATTCCGAGTAAAATAGTATAGATTAAAAAACAGGGAGTGAAGGTTACCAGTATGAACACCACAAAGGGCAAGATCCATTCCAGCCTGCAACGCATCGGCATCGTCGCTTTGGCTATCGCTTTGGGCGGATGCTCCGCTGCGTCGACAGGAACGGGAACGAGCGGGACAGAGGCGGGGGGCAGCGCCCAGACTGTAGAGCTGCTCAATGTCTCCTACGACCCGACGAGAGAATTTTACCAGGAGGTTAACGCGGAATTTGCCCAGGAGTGGAAGGCAAAAACCGGACAATCGGTCACGATCAAGCAGTCTCACGGTGGTTCCGGCAAGCAGTCCCGCTCCGTCATCGACGGTCTGGAGGCGGATGTCGTCACATTGGCGCTCGCCTACGACATCGACGCCATTGCCGAGCGCGAGCTGATCCCGGCCGACTGGCAAAAGAAGCTTCCGGACAACAGCTCGCCGTACACCTCGACCATCGTTTTTCTGGTGCGCAAAGGTAATCCCAAGCAGATCAAGGATTGGGACGATCTGGTCAAACCGGGCATCTCGGTCATCACGCCGAATCCGAAAACGTCCGGGGGAGCCAGATGGAACTACCTCGCTGCCTGGGGCTATGCGCTCAAGAAAAACGGGGGCGACGAGGCGAAAGCACAGGAGTTCGTGGCAGCGCTGTTCAAAAATGTCCCGGTGCTCGATTCGGGCGCGCGCGGATCGACGACTACTTTTGTCGAGCGCGGCATTGGCGACGTGCTGATCGCCTGGGAAAACGAAGCGTATCTCGCGGTGAACGAGCTGGGCAAAGACAAATTCGAGATCGTCAATCCGTCTATCAGCATTTTGGCGGAGCCGCCTGTCACCGTCGTCGACAAGTACGCGGAAAAGCACAAGACTAAGGAAGTCGCCGAAGCGTACCTGCAATTCCTCTACACGAAAAAAGGCCAGGAAATCGCGGCGAAGCACTACTACCGTCCGCGCTCCGAAGAGGTGCTCAAGGCACATACACCTGCGTTTCCTGAAATCGAAATGTTCACAATAGACGAACTGTTCGGCGGTTGGACGAAGGCGCAGCAAATCCATTTCTCCGACCAGGGCGTCTTCGATCAGCTTTACAAACCGTAATCGCCCATAAACATATCTTGCCATCAGAGGAGTTAGCTCCATGAGAAAACTATTTTCGCGCAGGGGGTTTTTGCCGGGCTTCGGGATCACGATGGGCTACACCATTGTTTACTTGAGCCTCTTGGTGCTGATCCCCCTGTCCGTCCTGTTTTTAAAAGCTTCCACCTTGAGCTGGGAGCAGTTCGTAGGCACGATTCTCGATACGCGCGTGCTCGCCTCGATACGCGTCAGCATTCTCACTTCCTTTTTTGCCGCCTGTGTCAATGCGGTATTCGGCGTGCTGGTCGCTTGGGTGTTGACCCGCTACCAGTTTGCCGGAAAACGTATTATTGACGGCATTGTCGATCTTCCGTTTGCCTTGCCGACAGCGGTAGGCGGGATTGCACTCACCTCGATCTACGCCGAAAACGGGTGGATCGGGCAGTATTTGGCGGAGTGGGGGATCAAAGTGGCGTACACGCCGATCGGCATTTGGGTGGCGTTGACGTTTATCGGTCTTCCGTTTGTCGTGCGGACGGTGCAGCCTGTTTTGCAGGACTGGGATTTGCAGATGGAGGAAGCAGCCGCGACGCTGGGGGCGACACGCTTTCGCACGTTTACCCGCGTCATCTTGCCCCATTTGCTCCCGGCGATCATTACCGGCTTTGCCCTCGCTTTTGCCCGAGCGCTCGGCGAGTACGGTTCTGTCGTCTTTATTTCCGGCAATATGCCGCTCAAGACAGAAATTGTGCCGCTGCTCATCATGACAAAGCTGGAGCAGTTCGACTACGCGGGCGCGACGGCGATCGCGACGGTCATGCTCGTCGCCTCGTTTGTCATGTTGCTGATAATTAACTACTTGCAATGGAGGATTAACAAATTCGATGCGGCACGATAGAGGGTGTGACCAATGAAGCATGTAACAGAGCCAGCCTACGTGCGCTGGAGCTTGATCGCAGTTGCTTTTCTGTTTCTCGGCCTGTTTCTCATCCTGCCGCTGATTGCCGTGTTCACCGAGGCGTTCAAGCAAGGGGCAGACGTGTTTTTCGCCGCTATTTCGGACCCGGAAACGCTGTCGGCGGTCAAACTGACGCTATTGGTCGCCGCGATCAGCGTGCCGTTGAACGTCACGTTTGGCATCGCTGCCGCGTGGGCGATCGCGAAGTTTTCGTTTCGCGGCAAAAATGTGCTGCTGACCCTGATTGACTTGCCGTTTGCGGTGTCGCCTGTCATCGCCGGGCTGATTTTCGTTCTTCTGTTCGGCAGCCAGGGAATTGCAGCGCCGTGGCTGGCTGCGCTTGACCTGAAAATCATCTTCGCCGTGCCGGGCATCGTGCTGGCGACGACTTTTGTGACGTTTCCGTTTGTCGCCCGCGAGCTGATTCCCGTGATGGAGGCGCAGGGCAAGGACGAAGAGGAAGCGGCCGTGTCGCTCGGGGCGAGCGGCTGGAAAACGTTTTGGCGCGTCACGATGCCGAATGTGAAGTGGGGCATTTTGTACGGCGTCATTCTCTGCAATGCCCGGGCGATGGGCGAATTTGGCGCTGTCTCGGTCGTTTCCGGCCATATTCGCGGCATGACCAACACGCTGCCTTTGCACGTGGAGATTTTGTACAACGAATACCAGTTCGCTGCGGCTTTCGCGGTCGCGACGCTTCTCGCTGTGTTGGCACTGGTTACGCTCGTTTTGAAAAGCGTGATTGAGTGGAAAACGGAGCGACAGTCCGAGGGGGAAGAGGAACATCACTTTGACGTGTCAGGAGAGAGGGCAGGATGAGCATTGAGGTTGTCAACATTACGAAGACATACAAAAACTTTACCGCGCTGCAAAATGTCAATTTGCACATACCCGAGGGCGAGCTGGTTGCGCTCTTGGGTCCGTCCGGCTCCGGCAAGACGACCTTGCTCCGGCTGATCGCCGGACTGGAGCAGTCGCAGCAGGGGCGCATCCTGTTCAACGGCGAGGACAATACGGACCGGGACGTGCGCGAGCGCCAGGTGGGCTTTGTGTTCCAGCATTACGCCCTGTTTCGGCACATGAACATTTTCGACAACATCGCTTTCGGTCTTACCGTCCGTCCCCGCAAAACAAGGCCGAGCAAAGCAGAGATTCACGAAAAAGTGCATTCCCTGCTCCGGCTGGTTCAATTGGAGGGGCTTGCCCATCGCTATCCTTCGCAGTTGTCCGGGGGACAGCGGCAGCGTGTCGCGCTGGCCAGAGCGCTTGCGGTGGAGCCGAAATTTTTGCTGCTGGATGAGCCGTTTGGCGCATTGGACACGAAAGTCAGGCAGGAGCTGCGGCGCTGGCTGCGCCATTTGCACGGAAAGCTCGGCTTGACGATTTTGTTTGTGACGCACGACCAGGAAGAGGCGATGGAGCTGGCAGACCGCGTCGTCGTCATGAACGAAGGCAGAGTGGAGCAGGTAGGCTCCCCCGAAGAAATTTACCACAAGCCCGCCAATCCGTTTGTCTACAGCTTCCTCGGCCGCGTCAATCTGTTCCACGGGCGGATTCAAAACGGGCGGATCAAGCTGGGGGAAGCGGAGTTCGAGGCGGAGCACGATGTCGGCGAGGGGCCAGCCGTCGGCTACATGCGTCCGCATGACGTGGAAGTGTCGCTGCATCCGCCAAAATCGTCCGCAGCGACAGCCGTTCAAGCGCAAACCGAGCGGATTACCTTGCTCGGGCCGATCGTCCGTCTGGAATTGAAGCGGCTGGATACGAAGGAAGTGTTTGAAGCGGAAATGAGCCGGCAGCGGTTTTTGGAACTGAACGTCGTCGAAGGCGGAACCGTGTACGTGACGCTGCACAACGTGTCCATTTTTGTGGACAACGCGCCAGCGATCAAGCCAACGCGGGCGTACGTCCCGCAGCAAGTGAGCATTTGAGCGGTAGTTGCGCGACAAAACGAATGCGAAACCGGCTTGCCCAAACAGGCAGGCCGGTTTTCGCTGGGAAGGGCACGGTTATTCGCCGCGTTGCTTGGAGCGCGTCTCTTCTTTGCCCACTGTTGTCGAAGAACGCGTCTGGGAAGGATTTTCTTTTTTGCCCATCTCGTTTTTGACTCCGTTGTGCTTGGACATCGTCACGACCTCTTTCTTCGTTAGGATGGACGTACAGTGGTAGCTTTCCCGCTTCCGCCGCAATCCATGTGGGGGAGTCCGTTTTGGCCGCGCTTCGCGGCATCTGCTTTTCTTTTGCAATATGAGGCTATCTCTGGTAAGATAAGTGTTTGAACGATTCAAAAAAGGCAGGTATTGCGACGATGATAAGCACTCAGAACGTGACGCTGCGCTACGGCAAACGCGCACTGTTTGAAGATGTATCCATTAAGTTTACCCCTGGTAACTGTTACGGCCTCATCGGTGCGAACGGTGCGGGGAAATCTACGTTTCTCAAGATCCTCTCCGGAGAGATCGAACCGACGAGCGGACACGTTTCGGTGACACCAGGCGAGCGTATCGCTGTGTTGAAGCAGAACCACTTCGAGTTTGACGAGTACGATGTACTGAAAACAGTCATTATGGGTCACAAGCGCCTGTACGAGATTATGGAAGAAAAAACGGCGCTCTACATGAAAGAAGACTTCTCCGAAGAGGACGGCAACCGCGCCTCTCAACTGGAAGGCGAGTTTGAAGAGCTGAACGGCTGGATGGCGGAAGCGGATGCGGCGAGCCTTTTGATCGGTCTGGGCATCCCGACCGACCTGCACGACAAGCTGATGAAAGACCTGTCCGGTACGGAAAAAGTACGGGTACTGCTCGCGCAAGCGCTGTTTGGCAACCCGCACATCCTGCTTTTGGATGAGCCGACAAACCACTTGGATATCGAGTCGATTCGCTGGCTGGAAAACTTCCTGGCCGATTATGAAAACACCGTCATCGTCGTTTCCCATGACCGTCACTTCCTGAACAAAGTGTGTACGCACATTGCGGATATCGACTTCGGCAAAATTCAAATGTACGTAGGGAACTACGACTTCTGGTACGAATCCAGCCAGCTCGCGCTGAAGATGGTTCGTGAGCAGAACAAGAAAAAAGAAGAAAAGATGAAGGAGCTCCAGGAGTTCATCGCGCGCTTCTCCGCGAATGCTTCCAAGTCGAAGCAAGCGACCTCGCGCAAAAAGCTGTTGGAGAAAATTACGCTGGAAGACATCCGTCCGTCCAGCCGCAAATATCCGTTCATCAACTTCAAGCCGGAGCGCGAGGCGGGCAAAAACTTGCTGGCGATCGAAGGCTTGAGCAAGACCGTAGAAGGCGAAAAGCTGTTTGAAAACCTCCATCTGGTCATCAACAAAGGCGACAAGGTAGCGTTTGTCGGACCAAACGAGCTGGCCAAAACGACCTTCTTCCAAATTTTGATGGGCGAAGTACAGCCGGACAGCGGCTCTTTTGAATGGGGCGTCACCACTTCCCGCGCGTACTTCCCGAAAGACAACGCAGAGTACTTCGACACCGATTTGAGCCTCGTGGATTGGCTGCGTCAATACTCCAAGGAGCAGGACGAGACGTTTATTCGCGGATTCCTCGGCCGCATGCTGTTCTCCGGCGACGAAGCGCTGAAAAAAGCGAACGTGCTGTCCGGGGGCGAAAAGGTACGTTGCATGCTGTCCAAAATGATGCTGGCTGGCGCCAACGTGCTGATTATGGACGAACCGACGAACCACTTGGATCTGGAATCGATCACAGCGTTGAACAACGGCTTGATCGACTTTGAAGGAACACTGCTGTTCGTCTCCCACGACCATCAGTTCGTGCAAACCATCGCCAACCGGATCATCGAGTTCACTCCTAAGGGCGTTATCGACAAGATGATGACCTACGACGAGTACCTCGACAGCGAAGAGATCAAGCGCCTGCGCGAAGAGCACTACGCGTAAAAGCGACGGTTTCTTACGTTCACAGGAAAACGCAAAACCCGTGTCCTATGCACCATTCGTTGTGCCGGACATGGGTTTTTGGCGTGCGAAAAAGCAGACTGTTACGGGGCGGGCGGCTCGTCCTCCAACAACTCCACTTTGCTCAAAAACGACTCTTTGCTCGAAAAGATAACGCGTTCCTTGCGCGGAGCCGTAAAAAAGACGACGATGTACTGGTCGTCGATGTATTCGACGATTCCGCGTTTTTTCGGGCGTTCTCTCGTTTTCACAGGCTTGTTCAACCACTCATCCATGCAAATTCCCCCTACGTCTCTCTTTTGCCATTATACCAGCTTCCGCTTGCGGATACCCGATCGATTGCACTGTCATGGCGATGCGCAGCAGCAGTTGGTCATGGCCGTTTTCCGGGTTCAGCCCGGACAGCTCGCGGATGAGCGCCAGCCGGTACTTGATCGTATTTTTGTGGACGAACAACTGCGCGGCTGCTTCGGCATGATTGCCGTCCGCCTGCAAAAAGACTTGGAGCGTCTGCAAGAGCTGGCCGTTTTTCTCCCGGTCGTACTCCCTGATCCGGCCCAAGTATTCTCTAGCCAAAGAGGATGCTTCCGTGCCGGGCTGCTCCGCAAACAGGATGCGCTCCAGCCCGAGGTCGTGGAAGTCGACGACGACGGTGTTGGCCGCGGCGGATGCGGAACTGCCGCGCAGCGCCGTCCGAAAGCTGATTTGCGCCTCGCGGTAGCTCTGGACGATGCCTGCCCGTCCAGAATGAAAGCGGCCCAGCCCGACGAACACAGGCTGCTGCCAGGCAAACGAGCGCACGGCTTCGAGCACTTGCCGCATGCTGCCTACAGCCTCTGCGGTTTCTGCTGCGGTCGGCACGAGCAAAACGACGCGATTGTGCTGATCGAGCCCGAAGAGGATCGCCAGGTCGAGAGAAGACAGGAGAGGGCGGAGAGCTTCCAGCAAACTGTGATTTTCGGTCCAGTTTTCGATGCCTGTGCGCTCGTGCGGGGACACTCCCATGACGACGACGGTATAGTGGTCCGCGAGCTTCCAGCCGACCTCATCCGCTTTTCGCGTAAGCACGTCTTGCGCATGAATCTCGCCGCCGAGAAGAAGCTGCAAAAAATCGTTGCGGAAGCGCTGATACGTCTCGGCGACAGAGCGCATGCGCTCCATTTCCAGCGACAGCAAGGCCGCGCTTTGCTCGATGGCGACCTTTTCCCACGCGTGCAGCTCCCGGTCCATTTGCCCCACAACAATCGCGCCCTGCACCGCCCTGCACCTTCTGCTCGTGCAGCAGCCACCGGATGGGATAGCCATTGGCGCTTTTGGCGAGCGGGTGCATGCCCAGATGGCGGGAGGCGGTTTGTCCAAACTTTTGGCCGATCTCCGAGTCGGCGGGGAATGCTTCGGGCGGCGACTCCCACTTCCATTTGCAGCCAGGCACTTGAATGGAGACGGGGGCTTGCAACAGGTCGTGCAGCAGTTCAGCCAGCTTGGAAACCGGATCTCCGGCGGTCAGGTGGCGATGAAACCGCTCGTAAATGGCGTGTGTGCGGTTGAGTTCGATGCGCTGTTTGTCGTTGATGTATTGCACGACGGGCACGATGACATCTGACCATGCTTTTTCCATCGGAAAAGACAGGATCGGCATTTGCCTGTTTTGCGCGTGGGCGAGGACGGCAGGAGGCAGGCTCTCGATGTAGCGGCCGAGCTTGATCGCAAGTCCCGGCGTTCCCGTCTCGACCAGTTCGTCGATCAGTCGGGTCAGCCCTTCCTCGCATGAATCTTTTTGCGTCAAAAACGGGAAGCCTGTCGTCAGCACAAATTCGCCGGGCCGCAGCCAGCGGTGCCCGTCGGGAGAGTCAAACGAAGTAACCCCGAGCAGCTCTCTGTCGAGAAACTCTTCCCCCGCCAGCACGGCGTTTTTTGCAAAGCCCCCAACCTGTATCAGTTCACGGACTGTTATCACGCTACTTTCCCCCCCGGTGTTCCATTTTTTATCAGCACAAACAAAAGCTTGCTCTGTTTTCTGGTCATTTGCACAAAGGAGAAAATTGAATTTTTCGATAATAATAGAGTACATGTCCAAAGCGCGCGCAGGCAATGGGACAAATCGAGTAAACAGGGGGATTTGCATGAAAGCAAGAGATTGGCTTGGGGTCGTGCCGTTTGTCGGCATGCTTGGCGGGATACCTTTTGTCAACCGGGTGGAGCCGTATGTGCTTGGGATGCCATTTGTCCTGTTCTGGATTGTGTTGTGGGTGGTGCTGATCTCTGTCGTCATGGCGATTTTGAACAAAATCGATCCGGCGACAAAAGAGGAGGAGAGCTCATCATGAACAGCGCCCTCTTGATTATTTTTGCCTTTCTGCTGCTGGCGTTCTACTCCGGGATTCGCGCGCGACAAGGAAAAGACATGAACATGGAGCAATGGACGGTTGGCGGCAGAGGCTTTGGCTCTATCTTTATTTTCCTGTTGGTGGCGGGGGAAATTTATACGACCTTTACGTTCCTTGGCGGAAGCGGCTGGGCCTACTCCAAAGGAGCGCCTTCCTACTACGTCCTGTCCTACATCTCGCTTGCCTACGTCATTTCCTACTGGCTACTGCCTCCGATCTGGCGCTATGCCAAAGAACACAGACTCGTCTCCCAATCCGATTTTTTTGTGAGCAAATACAACAGCCCGATCCTGGGCATTCTCGTGGCCGCCGTTGGCGTCGTCGCGATCATCCCGTACCTCGTGCTGCAATTTAAAGGGCTTGGCATTATCGTCTCGGAAGCTTCTTACGGGACGATCTCGCCAGCAGCCGCTGTTTGGCTCGGCGTGATCGCGGTCACTATCTACGTGATGCTGTCCGGCATTCACGGCTCGGCCTGGACGGCAGCGATCAAGGACATCATGATCTTTTTCGTCGTCGTCTTTCTCGGGATTTACTTGCCGTACCACTACTACGGCGGCATTCAGCCGATGTTCGAAGCGGTGCAGGCGGCGAATCCGGGCTTTCTGACCTTTCCGGAAGAAGGGCTCAGCATTTCCTGGTACATTTCCACCGTACTCATTACGGTTTTCGGCTTTTATATGTGGCCGCATACGTTCGGCTCGGTCTTTTCGGCCAAGAATGAAAATGTTTTCCGCAAAAATACGATCATGCTGCCGCTCTACACCTTGATGCTCTTGTTTGTGTTTTTCGTCGGCTTTACCGCGATCCTGCAAGTTCCCGGCTTGCAAGGGGCAGACGGGGATTTGTCTTTGCTACGGCTGTCGCTTACAACGTTTGACCCGTGGATCGTCGGCATCATCGGGGCGGCGGGGCTGCTGACGGCGCTCGTGCCCGGCTCCATGCTGCTGATGACAGGGGCGACGCTTTTGGCGAAAAACGTGTACAAGGTGATGGCGCCTGCCACGACGGATGCCCAGATCGCGAAGACGGCAAAACTGCTCGTGCCAGTTATCTCTCTGGTTTCTCTCTACTTTACGCTCGGCGGCGGCGACACGCTCGTAACCTTGCTGTTGATGGGCTACAGCCTGGTGACCCAGTTGTTCCCGGCGCTGTTGTTCAGCTTGCCGAAGCAGCCCTGGGTGAACAAATACGGGGCGTTCGCCGGCATTCTCGCAGGGGTGGCGACGGTGGCTTATGTCACGGTGGCGAACGTGACGCTGGCGACAATGTTCCCGCATTGGCCGTCCGCGATTAAAGATTTGAACATCGGGGTAGTGGCGCTGCTCGTCAACATCGTCGTCATGTTTGCCGTGACAGCGGTAACGAGAAGCATGGCTGTCGGTGAGCATCAGGCGGCGAAAGCAGAAGGGACGCCTACGCTGGAATAGCGCGCAAGGCAACGTGAAAAAACGAATGGGGGAAGCAACATGGCAGATACCGTTTTTCTCAATGGACATGTGGTGACCGTGGATGCGCAGGACCGGATCGCAGAAGCGGTCGCGATCAAAGGCAACCGGATTGTCGCTGTCGGCACAACCGAACAGATCAAAAAGCTGATCGAGCCAGAGACAAACATCATCGACCTGGAAGGCAAAAGCCTTTTGCCCGGCTTTATCGACGCGCACTTGCACATCACGATCTACGGCACGAACAAGCTCGGCGTGGACTGCAAGGCGCGCGGCATCCGCTCGATCGAGGAACTGCTCGCGGCGCTCAGGGAGCGGGCGGAAACAACGCCGGAGGGCGAATGGGTGAGAGCGTGCGGGTTCGACGAAAACTTGATGATCGAGCAGCGCTATCCGACCCGTGCCGAACTGGATGCGGTGTCGGGCAAGCATCCGATCTTCGTCATGCGGACGTGCGCCCACCACAGTGTCGCAAACAGCCGGGCATTGGAGCGCGCCGGCTACGACAAACAGACGCCGGACCCGCAGGGCGGCCGGATCGACCGCGACGGGCAGGGCGAATTGACAGGCTTTTTGGTCGAGACGGCCCACATGAAAATGTTTGAGCTGGCCGCTTTTTCCGAAGCGGAGTACAAAGAGGGGCTGCGCCTCGCCTCCGAAGATTTTGTGGCGGCTGGCATCACCAGCGTTCACGACGCAGGCGGGTACGGGCCGGACAACTATCGGGCGATGCAAAAGGCGGTGCAGGCAGGCGACGTCAAGGTGCGCATTTACGCGATCATTTGCGCCCTGAATCAGTCGGAGGACTTCGTGCGGCGGATGATCGACGCGGGAATGGTCACGGGAACGGGCGACGAGCGCTTTCGCATCGGCCCGGCGAAGGTGTTTACCGATGGAGCGAGCATTGCGCCGACGATGGCGATGCGCGAGCCGTTTGACAGCCGTCCCGGCGATTGCGGAATTCTCTACTACGAACAGGACGAGTTGAATACGATTTTGGGAGAGGCACATGCCAAAGGCTTTCAGATTACCGCGCATGCCCAGGGGGATCGCGCAATCGACATGCTCTTGACCTGCTTTGAAACCGCGCTGGCCGCGCATCCGCGTAAGAACCACCGCCACCGGATCGAGCATGCGGGCGTCTCGTCGCCGGACTTACTTGCGCGAATGGCCCGACTGGGCGTTGTGCCGATCCCGAACCCGGCGTTCATTTACGATCACGGCGATTCGTACGTCAAAAACATCGGGGAACGGGTCGGGCACATGTTTCCCGCGCGCGGGCAGGCTGATCTTGGCATCATCGCGGCAGGGGCATCGGACTGCCCGGTGACCGATTTCAACCCGCTGATCGGCATTCACGCCGCGGTCAACCGACGGAGCAAAACAGGCCAGCCAGTCGGGACCAACCAGCGCGTCACCGTCATGGAAGCGATCCGCATGTTCACCTGGAACGGCGCGTACGCCAGCTTCGAGGAGGGGATCAAGGGCAGCATTGAGCCGGGCAAGCTGGCCGATCTCGTGGTGCTGAACGGCAACATTTTGTCCCACCCGCACGAGCGCATCAAAGAACTGAAGGTCGAACAGACGATGATTGACGGCAAGATCGTTTACCAAAGTCAGGATGAGGAGGTTTTGAAGGGATGAACGTAAAAGCGAGAGTGCTTACGATCAACGAAGAGCGGCTGCGAAAGCGGATCGAAGCTTTGGCCCAGATCGGGAAAATCGGCGAGACGGGCGTATGTCGGCTGGCCCTGTCCCCGGAGGATCGCGCTGGCGTGGAGCTGGTGCGCTCCTGGATGGAGGAAGCGGGGCTGTCTGCCCGGCTGGACCACTTCGGCAACCTGATCGGGCGACTGGCTGGCCAAAACCCGGATGCGCCCGTCCTGATGATCGGCTCGCATATTGATTCCCAGCCGTACGGCGGCAGGTATGACGGCGTAATCGGCGTATTGGGCGGTCTGGAGGTCGCCCAGACGCTGCGCGAGCAAGGCATCGTCCCCAAGCAGCCAATTGAGGTAGTGGCGTTTTGCGACGAGGAAGGCTGCCGTTTTCAAAAAGGCTTGTTCGGCTCAAAAGGAATCCTCGGGCAGCTCGACCCGCAAGACCTGGAGCGCACCGACAAAAGCGGCGTGACGCGCAGGGAGGCGCTCGCAGCGTTCGGCTGCGACCCCGAGCGCCTGGCCGAATCGGTCTATCCCGCAGGCAGCATCGGCGCGTATCTGGAGCTGCACATCGAGCAAGGGCCAGTTCTCGACGATGCCAACGAGCCGATCGGCATCGTGTCGGCGATCTCGGGCCCGCTGTGGTGGACGGTCGAGCTGACGGGCTTTGCCGGACATGCCGGATCGGTGCCGATGCCGATGCGCAAAGACGCGCTGGTCGGAGCGGCCAAAGTCATTCTCGCGGTAAACGAGCTGGCCCGGCTAGACCCGGAGGCGCCGACGGTAGGCACGGTAGGCCACCTAGAGGTGTTCCCGGATTCCCGCAACATCATCCCTGAGCGGGTGCGCTTTTCCGTCGATTTGCGCGACATTGATCTCGTGCGGCGGGACGAGCGGGAAAAAGCGCTGCGCGAGGCGATTGCCCGTGCGGCGGCAGAGGGCGGCTTGCAGTACACGATTACGGAGGACACGAACAGCGACCCGCGCTATTGCGCGGACTGGATCAAGGCGATCATGCACGAGGAGAGCCGTGCGCTGGGCATTTCCGCCCGCGAACTGATGAGCGGCCCGTTCCACGATGCGCTGGCTCTTTCGTACGTGTGCGACTACGGCATGATTTTTGTCCGCTGCAAGGACGGGATCAGCCATAATCCGCAGGAATTTTCCACCTATGAAGACATCGCGCTCGGGACGGAGCTGCTGTACAAGACGGCCTTGCGCATGAGCGGCACGAACAGCGGCATGTAAAAAGCTTCTGCCGGTACTCGCGCGCAACTCCCAGCGGGACGGTGTTTCGCTGCATGAAGGCGGTCAGTCGCCCGGTCACGAAGTACATTGCTGCACCCCCGTTTTTTTGGCGAGAGCATTTCCGCGTTTGTTGACCGAAAAAGAGTCGCCTGTCCGAAGGGGCAGGTGACTCTTCTGTTGCCTTTGGCCAAGTTTGCTGTGCGGCATATTGCAAGAGAGACTTTCTCGATCATTTTTGATATATTTTAGGCATATGGAAAAAAGGAAGGAAGAATGCCATGAAAATGCGCGTCTCAGCAGTGCAGTACCATCTGCATACGATACATAGCTTTGAAGATTTTGCAAATCAGGTTGAGCACTACGTCCGAAACGCCCAGGAGTACGACGCCGAGTTTTTGCTGTTTCCTGAATTGTTTACTACCCAACTCATGTCCATCGGCGACGAACACGGAAATGCTTTGCCGATCACGGCACTGCCGTCGTTCACCGAGCGGTATGTGCAGTTGTTTTCTTCCCTCGCGGCCAAGTACGACATGCACCTCATCGGCGGCACGCACATTATCGAGGAAAACGGCAAGCTGTACAACACCGCCTTTTTGTTCTATCCGGACGGACGGGTGGGCCAGCAAAAGAAAATCCACATCACGCCATGGGAAGTCAAAGGCTGGAACATGGGCGCGGGCGACTCGCTGCAAATTTTCGAGACCGACAAAGGCAAGGTCGCGCTGATTATTTGCTACGACATCGAGTTCCCCGAATGGGTGCGCATCGCCAAGGCGCGCGGAGCGGACGTCATTTTCTGTCCGTCCTGCACCGACGACCGCCACGCTTTCCACCGCGTGCGCTACACGAGCCATGCGCGCACGATCGAAAACCAGGTGTACGTCGTTCTGACAGGGACGGTAGGCTCGCTGCCGACCGTCGACTTTATGCGTGCCAACTTCGGGCAGGCCGCGATTTTGACGCCGAACGATGTGCCGTTCCCGCCTCGCGGAGTGCTCGCCGAGGGCGAAATCAACCAGGACATGCTCGTGACCGCCGATCTCGACCTGTCGCTTTTGTACGAGGTGCGGGAAAAAGGCTCGGTCACCACCTGGCGCGACCGTCGCACAGACTTGTATCCCGATTGGAGCTAGCATCTCGCGAACGGACGGAGGATGGATATGTACCGCAAAGAGCTGTATGTGTTTGAAGGGGACAAGCCGCGCAAGGCCGTCATCCGCAACTACAACCGCTCCGACTTTTTCGAACTGATTCAGATTCAGGCGGAAAGCTTCCCGCCGCCGTTTCCATCCGAGCTGTGGTGGAACCAGGAGCAGCTCACCAACCACATTACGCTGTTTCCCGAGGGCGCGATTTGCGTGGAGGTGGACGGCGTGCTGGCAGGCTCGATGACCGGGCTGCTCGTGCCGTTCGATCCGGCTCACCCGGAGCACCAGTGGGCGGATGTGACCGACAACGGCTACATTCGCAACCACGATCCGGACGGAGACACGCTGTACGTCGTCGACATTTGCATCCGGCCGAGCCACCGCAAGCTCGGACTCGGACAGCTCATGATGCAGGCGATGTACGAGCTGGTCGTGCAAAAAGGCTTGAAGCGGCTCTTGGGCGGCGGCAGAATGCCTGGTTACGGCCGCTACGCTGGCGAGTGGACGCCAGAGCAATACGTCGAGCGCGTGGTCGCCGGAGAGGTCAAAGACCCGGTGATCACGTTTCTCATGCGCTGTGGCCGTGTGCCCGTGCAAATTGTGCCGAACTATTTGGAGGACGAAGAGTCCCGCAACTACGCCGTGCTGATGGAGTGGAAAAACCCGTTTCTGGCACGCTAGGCGACAGACGATACACCGATTTTCTCACGCTCAGGAGGATGGATCCCGATGGAATTTGTACGCATTCAACATATTGACAACCCGCTGTTTGCGAAAATGCACCGTTTGATGCAGGAAGTTTTCCCGCCAGAAGAGGTTTTGGACTACGACCTGTGGAAAGAGCCGCTCGAAGACCCGGGCATTCGCGTGTTTGTCGCGGTGCATGAAGGAGAAGTAGTCGGAGCCACCGAATACCGTTACTATCCCGACCTGAACGTCGCGATGACCGACTTTACGATTATCGGGCGGGAAGGGCTTGGCGTAGGCCGTTTTCTGGCGAGAGAGCGGCAAAAAGACCTGCTCGCGCTTGCAAAGGAAAACGGCAAGGAGCTGTACGGCATGTTTGCCGAAATTTACGATCCGTACCGCGTGGAGGAGCACAGCTTTGGCGGCATCAAGCCGATGGACCCGTTCGTGCGCCGCGAAGTTCTCTCCCACCTGGGCTACAAGCGCACGAATATCGCCTATGTGCACCCATCCTGGCAAAACGATGGCGAGGCCGTATCGGGGCTGGACCTTGGCTTCATGCCGACGAATGAAGAGCAGACGAGCCTGGAGGCAGAGTTGATCGTCACTTTCCTCAAACGCTATTACGCCGTGCTGCCGCAAAAGCCGCAAGCGTGGCTGGACATGGTGGCAGAGCTTGAGAGCAAGGAAAGCGTAGAGCTTCTCCCGATCTAAACGAATCAGACAGCACGAACCGACACTCCTGTGGAGCTACTCATCCTGGCTTCACGGGAGTTTTTCTTCTCCCATCCGATAAGGCCAGACAGGAGTGACAAGAGTGAACGTGCAAAATCTCGCATCGATTCTTCTTTACATGGCCGTCCTGTTCCATCTGCTCGGCATGAGCGGCTGGGTCCAGGCGAAGCTGTCCCAGCCGATTCAGCTCGCGACGCTCGGACTCATGCTTGCGGCTTTGTTTGCGCTGCGCAAAAAGAAGCGCAAGACGAGACGCCGGGCGAGAAAGCCGCCAGCCGAAGTGGCTGTCATGCTGGACCGGGCGGAGGAAGGGGAGGCAGGAAAATGATCGGCGACATTCACATTCAGGCGATCCTCGACGCCTCGCATGACGGCATTATCGCGGTCGACCACGACTATACGATCATTTGGGTCAACCAGAACGCGACGGAAATACTCGGCTTGCCGCCAAACGTGGTCGGGGAGAAAATTACCCGCTACATCCCCAATTCGGACATGCTGCGCATTTTGGCAACCGGAAAAAAAGAAATCGGCGACATCGCCACCGTCCTGAATCGGCAAATCATCATCAACCGACTGCCGATTGTGGTGGAAGGAGAGGTCGTCGGGGCCGTCTCGACGTTCAAGGAAATTACGGACATCCAAAAGATGGAGCTGCGCATCCGCAAGCAAAGCATGGAAAGCGGGCTGGAAGCCAAGTTTCGGCTGGAGGATATCGTCGGCCAGTCCAAAGCGATGCGCGAGGCGAAGGAATGGGCAGAAACTTTTGCCAGAACGGATGCCACCGTGCTGATCCAGGGCGAGACCGGGACGGGCAAGGAGCTGTTTGCGCAGGGCATTCATTTGAGCAGCCAGCGGGCGACAGGCCCGTTTATCGCGGTCAATTGCGCCGCGCTCCCCGGAAACCTGCTGGAAAGCGAGCTGTTCGGATACGAGGAAGGGGCGTTTACAGGCGCGCGCAAAGGCGGGAAGCCCGGCCTGTTCGAGCTGGCGCACGGCGGAACACTGTTTCTCGACGAGATCGGGGAAATGTCGATCACGATCCAGGCGTTGCTGCTGCGCGTCCTCCAGGAGAAAAAGGTGCGCCGGATCAGCGGCGAGCGGATCGTCCCGGTCGATGTGCGGATTATCGCGGCGACCAACCGCAATCTGGAACAACTGATGGCGGAAAAGCTGTTTCGCTCGGACCTGTACTACCGGCTGAACGTGCTGACGCTGGAGCTGCCGCCGTTGCGCGAGCGCACGGAAGACATCCCGCTGTTGATGGAGGCGATCATGGAGGAAATCGCGCAGCGCGGCGACAGGCGACTACAGGGAGTGGACGAGTCTGTGTACCGGTTTCTTGCGCAATACGACTGGCCGGGCAATGTCCGCGAGCTGCGCAATGTGGTCGAACGCATGGTGCTGCTGTGCAAAAGCGACCGTCTCGGACTGGAGGACACGTTGTTTTTGGCGAAAAAGCTCGCCCAGCGCAACGCCTTCCGGCAGCAGGAGCAAGACGAAGCAGAGGTAATCAGGAAGGTTTTGGAAATGACAAAGGGAAACAAGGGCGAGGCAGCGAAGTTGTTGGGGATGGATCGCACGACTCTGTGGAGAAAAATGAAGAAATATGGCGAAGTAGACTGATGTTGCAACAGCAACGAAAATGATGCGGATTGCAACAGAAGATTCATCTTTGAAGTCTGAAATTTACAGAAAATTAAAAACATAATGACTTGGCACGGGAGTTGCTTGCATATGGCTATAAGACGCACACCCGTGGAAAGGGAGGGAACACATGTCTACACAACCGATCATCCGTGTCGAAAACGTTTCGTTTGCCTATCAGGTGAGCCAGGATCAGCAGATTCCGGTGCTGCAAAACGTCTCCCTTGAAGTGTATCCCGGCGAGTATGTCGCCATTATCGGGCACAATGGGTCCGGCAAATCGACGTTGTCCAAACACCTCAACGGCATTTTGACGCCAAAGGAAGGCAACGTCTTTGTCAACGGCATCAATACGAAGGAAAAAGAGCGGATTCACGAAGTGCGAAGCCGCGTGGGAATGGTCTTTCAGCATCCGGATAACCAGATTGTCGCCACCATCGTCGAGGACGACGTGGCCTTTGGGCTGGAAAACATCGGGACGAATGCGGAGGAAATGCGGGAACGGGTCGATTTTGCGCTGGAGGCAGTCGGAATGAGCGCCTTTCGCCATCGGCCGCCGCACCATCTGTCGGGCGGGCAAAAGCAGCGGATCGCGATTGCCGGCATTCTCGCCATGAAGCCGCAATGCCTCGTTCTCGATGAAGCGACGAGTATGCTGGACAGCTACGGCAGGCAGGACATTCTCGCCGTCGTCCGCAAGCTGCACCGCGAAGGAATGACGATCGTGACCGTTACGCACCACATGTCAGAGGTGACGGAGGCGGATCGGGTCATCGTGATGGAGAGCGGCAAAATCGTGCTGGAAGGTACGCCGCGGGAAGTGTTCGCGCATCAGGACAGGCTGCGCGAGCTTCACCTCGACGTGCCGGACGCAAGCCGAATAGCTGCGCTCGTCCATGCCGAGCTGCCCGCTTTTTCCCCGGACCTGATCCACAATGCAGAAGTGGTGGCAGAGGTCGACCGTTTGTACGTCAGACAGGCGGAGGCGAGCGGCTCATGACGCAACCGATTGTCGATGTGCAAAAGCTGTCGCATGTGTACATGCAAGGAACGCCGCTCGCGCACGCGGCGTTGCAGGAAGTCAGCCTGCAGGCGAACGCGGGCGAATGCCTGGCGATTATCGGGCATACGGGTTCGGGCAAGTCGACCTTGATCCAGCATTTCAACGGGCTGATCCGCCCGCAGTCAGGGACGGTCATCGTGAACGGCATAGACGTATCCCAGCCGAAAATAGACATCCGGGCGCTGCGCAGGCAAGTAGGGCTGGTGTTCCAAAACCCCGAGGACCAGTTGTTCGAAAAGCTGGTCGGAGACGATGTCGCCTACGGCCCGTTCAAGATGGGACTGCCGCTGGAAGAGGTGAAAAACCGGGTGAAATGGGCGATGGACCTCGTCGGCCTGGACTTTCAGGAGATGAAGGATCGTCCCACCTACGCCCTGAGCGGCGGGCAAAAGCGCAAGGTCGCGCTCGCTGGCGTCCTGTCGCTGCAGCCGAAGGTGCTGGTGCTCGACGAGCCGACAGCCGGACTGGACCCGCGCTCCCGGCTGGAGCTGCTGGAGCGGATCAAACGGCTGAATCGCGAAGAAGGGCTTACCGTCATCTTCGTCTCGCACAACATGGAGGAAGTCGCGCAGCTCGCTGACCGCGTGTACGTCATGGCTAACGGGCAAGCCGTCTGCGAAGGGACCCCGCGGCATATTTTCGGCAATCAGGAGCTGTTGCGCGAGCACCATATCGGCACGCCGGAATCGGTCGATATATTGTACCGCTTGCGCGAACGCGGCTACCCGATTGATCCGAAAGCCTACTTGCCGGAAGAGACTGCGTATGAAATCTTGAAGCTGATCCAGCGCTAGGGAGGGGAGCACATGTCAGCGGAATTTGAATTGACGCGCAATATTACCATCGGACAGTATTTGCCGACTGCTTCTGTCGTGCATCGGCTGGATCCGCGGTTCAAGCTCGGCGCTTTTGCCATCATGATCGTCGCGATCGCTATCTGCAATACATATGTGGGCAACCTGTTTGCGCTGGCGATCTGCCTGTGGCTGTTCCACGTATCGAAAATCCCGCTGCACTACGGCATCTCCGGGATCAAGCCGGCCGTTCCGTTCATCGTTATTTTGGCGATCATGCAGCTTTTGTTTTACGGCGAGATCGCAAACGGCGGCACGATCTACTTCCAGTACGGCTTCATCACCATATCGAGCGAGAGCATCCGGCTCGTCATCGTCTCCGCCATGCGCTTTGTCGAGGTGATTTTTCTCTCCAGCGTGCTGACGCTCTCCACCTCGACGACGGAACTGACGCACGGGATGGAGCGGCTGCTCGGTCCGTTGGAAAAAGTCAAGTTTCCGGTCCATGCGTTTGCGCTCATCATCACCATCGCCATTCGCTTCGTCCCGACGTTTGCGATGGAGATGGAAAAAATGATGAAGGCACAGGCGTCCCGCGGCGCCGACTTCGGCACAGGCGAGTGGTGGCGGATCGTGCAGCGGACGAAAGACATGTTTCCGATCATCATCCCGTTGTTCAACGTGGCGCTGTCCAGAGCCGAAGACCTGATTTTGGCGATGGAAGCGAGATGCTATACGCCAGGTGCGGCCCGGACGCGCTACACCCAGTACAAGGCGAAAGGCGGCGATTATGCCGCACTGCTGGCAAGCGTGGTCATTTCCGCAATCATGTTGGGAATACCGTGGTAGTAGGCGGGAGTTCTCCCTTCTGGGGATTCCATATATCGCTTGGCAAAAAGGAGGAGTAGGCATGGAAAAAGGATTGACCGTACGCAAGATCGTCATTGCAGGGGTGCTCGGAGCGATCGCGATTTTGCTCGGGGTCACGCGGCTCGGCTACATCCCCGTTCCGACGGCGGCTGGCAACGCCACCATCATGCACATCCCGGCCATCATCGGCGGCATCATGGAGGGCTGGGGCGTCGGTATGATTATTGGTCTCATTTTTGGAGTATCTTCCTTCCTGAACGCCACTGTGCCGCTGTTCAAAGATCCGCTGGTCGCGATCCTGCCGCGCCTGTTTATCGGGGTGACGGCGTACTTGACCTACGTCGGCCTGCGAAACGTCAACCAGTACCTGGCGATTGGCGCAGCCGGCTTTATCGGGGCGCTGACCAACACGATTCTCGTTCTCGGGATGGCGGTCATTCGCGGGTACATGCCGTTTGGCGTCGCGGCGACGGTTGCCGTGACAAACGGCCTGCCGGAAGCGGTCGTCTCGGTCATCGTGACGTTGGCGGTAGTCGCGGCATGGAAAAAGCTGGGAAGCTCCGGGAGACAAAAATCGAAAATTTCAGGAGACTTGTAAGCCATGACAGGAACCATTGTCGATGTGCCCGGCATTCGCGTCGGGCATGCGCAAAATGAAGCAGCGCTGACGGGTTGCAGTGTCGTGTTGCTGGAAAAGCCGTCTGTGTGCGGCGTGGATGTCCGGGGTTCTGCCCCGGGCACCCGCGAGACGGATTTGCTGGACCCTCTCAATCTGGTCAGCGTCGTCCACGCCATCTGCCTGTCCGGTGGCAGTGCCTACGGCCTGGACGCGGCCTCAGGCGTGATGCAGTATTTGGAGGAAAAGGGCATCGGGCTGGACGTAGGCTACGGCGTCGTCCCGATTGTCCCGGCCGCCGTCCTGTTCGATTTGGCAGTCGGCGATTACCGGGTGCGGCCGGATCGGCAGATGGGCTATCAGGCGGCGCTGGCAGCAAGCTCGGAGACTGTCGCCCAAGGGAATGTCGGCGCGGGTACGGGCGCTTCCGTCGGCAAGCTGAACGGGTTTGCCCATGCGATGAAAAGCGGCCTCGGCAGCGCGTCGCTGACTTTGCCGAGCGGACTGGTCATCGGCGCACTGGTCGCGGTCAATGCGGTCGGTCATGTCATGGAGCCGAAGACAGGGGTCATTCTCGCCGGGCCGCGCGATGAGCGGGGGGAGATTCGAGACAGCATGGACATGATGCTCCAGCATGCTTTTTCGCCGATTCCTCCGGGCACGAACACGACGATTGCCGTCGTCGCCAGCAATGCGAAGCTGACCAAGGCCCAGGCGCAAAAGGTTGCGCAAATGGCGCACGACGGGCTTGCCCGCACCATTCGCCCGATTCATACGATGTACGATGGCGACACGATTTTTGCCGTCGCCACCGATGAAGTAGGGGCGGCGGTCGATCTCGTCGGGGCGCTGTCGGCGGATGTGCTTGCCGAGGCCGTGATTCAGGCTGTCAAGGCGGCAAAGGAAGCGGGCGGCCTTCCGGCGTGGAGCAGTTACGACAGTTGACGCTTCGGCAGCTTTCTTTTCCACACATAGGAACGGATGGGAGGACGGGCAGATGAGTCAAGTAATATCCTTTGTTGACGAGCAAGAGGTTGTGCGTTTGACGCAGGAGCTGGTGCGGATTCCGAGTGTGTTTCGCCCGGAGCAGGCCGGGGCGAACGAGGAGCGGGTCGCCTTGTTTGTGGCCGACTATTTGCGCAAGATGGGGCTGCAAGTTTTTTATGAGGAAGTCGTGCTCGGCAGGCCCAACGTCATCGCTTTTTACGACTCCGGGAGACCGGGGAAAACGCTGCTGTTCGAAGCGCATACCGATGTCGTGACCGAAGGCGACCGGGATGCCTGGAGCTACGATCCGTTCGGAGCAGCCATTTCCGGCGGCCGCATCTACGGACGTGGCTCTTGCGACACAAAAGGAAACCTCGCTGCCGCCATTTGCGCGGTCAAGGCCATCCAGCGCTCCAAGGAGGCGTTCGCCGGAAAAATTTTGCTGTGCATCCCGTGCGACGAGGAAGGCATGATGATCGGGATCAAAGACTTTATCCGCAAAGGCTGGGCGCAAGGGGTTGACGCCGCGATCATCTGCGAGCCGGAGGAAAACCAGCTTTGCGTCACGCAAAAAGGAGCGATGCGGGCGATCTTGCGCACGTACGGCAAAATGGCGCACGGAGCGATGCCGCTGACCGGAATCAATCCGAACACGCGGATGGCCCGGGCGATCGTCGCCCTCGAGGAGCTGGAGCGGAGGGAAATGGCGCGGCTTGGCGAACACCCGATGCTTGGCTGGCCGAGCATCACGCCGACGATTGTGCAGGCGCCTGTCAAGGGCGATGCCCAGATCAACGTCGTGCCGGACCAGTGCATGACGACGCTCGATATTCGAACCGTCCCGGGTCAGGACCACGAGCAGTTGCACGGCGAAATGCAGGCAATCCTCGAAGCGCTGGCCCGCGAGGACGACAAGTTCAGGGCGACGCTGGAAGTGATCGAGGAGCGGCCGTGGACGTTGACCGGAATGGAGGAGGAAGTTGTGACTTCGGTAGCCAGCGCGTATCGGGAAATTACGAAAAGAGAGCCTGTCTACAACGGCGTGCCCGGCGCGACAGACGGCACCTTTTTGCACAAGGCCGGCATTCCGATCTTGACGACGGGGGCGGGCGATCGCCACATTCCCCATCATGCCGACGAGTACGTGGACATTGACCAGTTGGTCGAATCGACGCAACTGTTTGCCTTGTCTGCCCTGACGTTTTTGACGCAGCCTGTCCGGGCGTGACGGAAAAGACGGACTTTGCCCAAGCGCGCGGCAAAGTCTTTTTTCGCGTGCAGGCACTTAAAGAAGCACGGGAGCAAGCCTGTCTGCCTCGGCTCTTGGCTTGGCAAAACTTGCAGTCACGGCGCAAAGACTGTAACTTTTCCCCTGCAAGTCGCGTCTTACCATTTTGTGAGAGCATTGTTTTTATAAAAACTTGCTTAATCTATCCAAATTTTTTTACAATAGAGTCTGTTACATAGAATACATAGGCAAGATGAGAGGGAGGCCGGACCCATGAATATGCGCTGGAACTTGGACGTTTTGTACACGTCGTTCGACTCGCCAAAGTGCAAGCAAGACTGGGAAAAACTATGCCGGGAGATGGACGAGGTAAAAAGCTGGGCAGCCTCAAGCCTGCAAACGACCGATGACGCCGTCCAGAAAATGGAGGCGTACATTACCCGGATGACTTCGATTTTGCAGACCCAATACCGCCTGTACGCGTTTGGCGAGCTGACGGCAAGCGTGGACGCGAAAAACGAAAAAGCGCTGCAATTCATCGAAAAAGTGCAGGAGCAGTCCGTCGAGCTGGTAGAGCCGGGCGTGCTGTTCCAAAAATGGCTCGGCCAACTGGACAATTTGAGCGAGCTGATTTGCCAGTCCGAGCTGCTGGAAACGCATCGCTTCATGCTGACCGAATTGTCCGAGAAGAGCAAGTACATGCTCAGCGAAAAAGAAGAAATCATTTTGGCGAAAATGAAAAACACAGGCTCCAACGCCTGGACGAAGCTGCAGGAAATGCTGACCTCGACGCTCTTGGTAGACATCACCATCGACGGAGAGGCCAAACAGCTTCCGCTGCCTGTCGTGCGCAACATGGCGCATGAAAAAGACGCCGAGCTGCGCAAGGCGGCTTACGAGGCAGAGCTTGCCGCTTACAAAAAGATCGAGGAATCGTCTGCGGCGAGCTTGAACGGGATCAAGGGAGAAGTCATCACCGTAGCCAAGCTTCGCGGCTATGAGTCGCCGCTGGAAAAAACATTGCTCGACTCGCGCATGGACAAGGCGACGTTGGACGCGATGCTTGCCGCGATGAAGGAAAGCTTGCCGGCCTTTACGAAGTACTTCCGGGCAAAAGCAAAGCTGCTCGGACACGAAAACGGCTTGCCGTTCTACGACCTGTTTGCTCCGGTAGGCGAAGCCGACATGCGCTTTACGTATCAGGAAGCGCGCGACTTTATTGTCAAGCACTTTGGTAGCTTTAGCGAAAAGCTGGCGAATTATGCCGCCCGCGCTTTTGACAACCAGTGGATTGACGCCGAGACTCGCGAAGGCAAGCGCGGCGGAGCGTTTTGCTACAACCTGCACATGGTCGGGGAGAGCCGGATCATGGCGAACTACACAGGCAGCTACAACGACGTCAGCACGTTGGCACACGAGCTGGGACACGGCTACCATGGCGAATGTCTCGTGCAGGAAGCGTTCTACAACAGCGATTACCCGATGCCGATCGCGGAAACCGCGTCGATTTTGTGTGAGACGATCATTGCCAAGGCCGCTTTGGCCCAGGCGACCCCAGAGGAAGCCTTTTCCATTCTGGAAAACGACATCTCCGGCGCAAGCCAGGTCATTGTCGATATTTACAGCCGCTACCTGTTTGAAACGGCCGTCTTTGCCCGCCGCGCAGAAGGCTCCCTGTCTGTCAACGAGCTGAAGGAACTGATGCTGCAAGCGCAAAAGGACGCCTACGGAGAGGGGCTTGACCATGCTGTGCTGCACCCGTACATGTGGGTGTGCAAGCCGCATTACTACAGTGCCGATTTCAACTTCTACAACTTCCCGTACGCCTTTGGCTTGCTGTTCGCAAAAGGCTTGTACGCCGAGTACGTGAAGCGCGGCGAAGCGTTTGTCCAGCAGTATGACGAGCTTTTGTCTGTCACAGGCAAAATGAGCATTGCCGATGTGGCCGCGATCATGGACGTCGACGTGCGCTCGGTTGACTTCTGGCGCAACTCGCTTGCGCTGATTGCCAAAGATATTGATACGTTTGTGGAGCTGGCCGCTGCGCGTGCGTAAAGCCCACAGGAAAAAACGTCCGATCGTCATGTCGGGCGTTTTTTTTGCGCATAGCAACGAACCGACCGGGAGAAAGTAAGAAAAAACAAATGAGGTGATTACGTGGTAAACGGATTGCAGTTACTCGACCTACTACGGGAAACAGAGAACAAAATGCTGCATCTACATAGAGCCATAGACAGAGTCAGCAGCGAACCTGATTTCAAAGAGTCGGTCAGCGTTCTCACCGTAGTTGTGCGCGATTACCAGCTTCAGCTCGACAAGATGAAGCAGGCCTTGGGCAAAATCGAAATTGGGGCCAACCAGACACCTCCCCAGGCCGGACACAACACGGAAATTCATTGATACGAACTCACAGGAAAACAGCCCACAACCTGGTGACAGGTGTGGGCCGTTTTTTCGGGGGATTGCTACTGGAATTCGGCGTAGCGCTTGACGCCGTAGAACGGATACAGCTTGTGCATGTACTCCACCTTGCCGTAGCGAACGTCTTCGCCGTTTGCATGGACGATGGTGCCATTGCCCAAGTAGATCGCTACGTGGGACACGCGTCCTTTTCCGAGCGAATCGTAAAACAGCAGGTCGCCCGGCTGCGCTTGCTCGAGCGGAATGGATACGCCCCCGCGGAATTGATCCTCGGATGTGCGCGGAAGTGTAACCCCGAGGCGGCTAAATACGTATGAAGTAAAGCCGCTGCAATCAAATCCGTCCGGTGTGGTTCCTCCGAGCACATACGGAGTTTTGAGCAGTGGTTCAAAGATCGATTCGAGACGGTGCAGGCTTGCGGAATCGACATCGCCTGCGAACGCAACGTCAGGGGTGAGCTTTGGACTCAAGTAAGCGGAGAAGACGTAGGCTTCATCATCTTCGAACTCGATTTTGGTCCACTCGCTGCCAGTCTCGACGACTTCAACCACGTCACCGAACTTCAGCTTGCCTAAAATTCTCGCATCCGTCGACGCTTTTTTGCGCACATTCAGCACGTCTACCGTCACGCGCGCTTTTTCGCCAGCCGTCAGTTCTTCCGGCTCGTTGTTGGCGGAGTCAATCGAGGCGGCTACGACATCGAGAGGGACGTCGGCTGCACCGCCTGTCGACAGGCTGCCTTCAGGCAAGGACAAAGTCTGGCCAATCGACAGTTGATCGCTTTTCAGTTGGTTCACTTGCATGAGCTGGCTGACCGTAGTCTGGTGCTCACGGGCAATTTTGCTCAACGTGTCCCCTGCTGATACTACATACACTCCAGAGGCGGCGTGAGCAGCAGTAGGCAGCAGAGTGAAGAGGGCGAGGGAGGTGAGTAGCTTCGAAGTAAGTTTCATATCATCGTCTCCACCAATCTACTATTTTCTGCATATCTAGGATGTGTCTGAAAACTCATTATTGAGTTAGTTTAAAGATGGACGCGACATATACAAACGCTAGGAATGATTTGGCCAGCTTGTCGTAACGAGTAGCGATTCGTCGAAAATGTTTGATTTTATTG